>JAZGFK010000104.1:0-69445 GCA_036479375.1 Pontiella sp.
ACGACTCTTCCAACGATCGCGACATTCAAATCCAAACCACGTATAGCCGCTACAAAGTCACCCTCAGCAGGAGCGGCACCATCCCCTATGACAAACCGATCCAGGCCGAGCTCTATGTCATTGGATACAAGAAGCAGAGCGATGAATTCGTCTTGCTGAGTAAAACCGTTAAAAAGTTCACCTTCGATCAAGGGGACGTGGAGGATAAATTCATCTTCACCTCCAACCAAACCACCACCCGCAGCGTGCAGGGCGGAAATGATCAGGGCACGAAATATTTCGGAAACCTCGTCGTGCTGGTCGACTATAAAGGCGGCGTGTTCAACGCGAAAGGCACTCGTTCGAAAATGGAAGAACACACCGCCTTCATTCGCAAACTGACAGCGGGCGCCATCGTGACGAAAGCCGATCTCGCCTCCGCGATGAATGAGGCCGAATAACCCGCTTCAATCGTGATATGCGGGCCGCCGTCATCGTGCGGAGCCACATATATCCCGTGCCAATGAGTGGTGGTTTCTCCCAGATTAATGGTGACATTAAGTGTAACAAAATCCCCGGAATTCATGATCAGCGTCGACCCTAGAATTGCCCCGTTATATCCCGCGGTCTGCGTTGCATTCCCGGGATAAAATTGAACCGACCCACCCTGCATGTTGAGATCGTAAACTGGCCCCTCCAGAACAGGAGGGATCAACAGCGGGTTTTGCGCAATGCAATGCGTTATGAATAGGTGGCCTATAAGAGCCGTAACGACCAATCGGTTAACCCTGAAATAACTTTCGTCTTATAATGATTCTGTCATTCAACGACGTCAGGATTATCAAAAAATTGCAGCTCCGTATAGCTATCACGGAACCAGCATCGCTTCAAAGCACTGCTATTCTTGACTCAGGCCGACTAAATAGGAACAATCGGCGTATTATTTGTAGAGTAGATTTAACCTGAGGTTTTATATGAAGCTTTCTAGATCAGCCACCGGAGTCCTTTTAATGATATCAGCGGCATTAGCCCATGCAGACGGAGTTGCGGAGAGCTACCGCGAGGAATGTAAACAGGAACTGGCCGAGTCGGTTGAAATTTTCCAATTCCTGGAACAGCTGGATGGCCCGAAGACGATCGATTCTATCTTAATCCCGTTAAATGAACTGGAACTGGTCCTGAGTAAGAGCGCGAGCAAAGCGAGTCTCTTTTTCAATGTACACCCCGATTCAGAAATCCGGGAGATTGCGGAAAACCAGCAGCTGGAAATCACCAAACTCTACAATGAAATCAGTCTTTCCCGTCCGCTCTATGAAGCGTGCAAGACGGTGAATGTTTCCTCGGCTGATGCGCAGACTAAACGCTATTTGGAACATACCCTCCGCGATTTCCGCCGCAGCGGTGTGGATCAGTCGGATGATGTATTGAAGCGCATCAAGGAACTCAACAATGAATTAACGGAGCTGGGTCAAGCATTTTCCCTAAACATCGCCTCGGACGTTCGTAGTATTACGCTGACCTCCACCAACGAACTGGCCGGCCTGCCGGAAGATTATATTGCGGCCCATCAACCGGATGAAAACGGCAACATAAAAATCACCACTGATTATCCGGATTACATCCCCTTCAGCCGCTATGCTGAAAATGATGCCGCTCGGTTGGCCCTCTATCAGGAATTCAAGAACCGCGCCCATCCCGTTAATGCCAACGTGCTCAAGGACGTTTTGATCAAACGCTATGAACTGGCTAATTTGATCGGCTATAAAAATTATGCGGAATACGAGACGGAAACCAAGATGGTGAAGACCGTTCCAACCGTCCGGAAATTTATCGACGAAGCATCGACCGGTGCCATACCGCGGGCTAAAGCGGAATATGCCATTCTGCTGGATCGCCTGAAGCAGATTGATCCCGATGCAACCGAAGTCGGCGACTGGCAGAAAACCTATCTGGAAGAACTGATCCGCAAGGAACAGTTTAACGTTGATGCCAAAAAGATCCGCAGCTACTTCCAGTTTGGCCACGTACGCGACGGTATCTTCAACCTATCCAGCGCGCTTTACGGCGTATCCTTCCGCGCGTGGGACACCCCGGTATGGGACCCTGCGGTTGAGGCGTATGAGATGGTGGACGGCGATCAGGTGATTGCCCGCTTTTTCCTCGATCTGCATCCGCGGAAAAACAAATACAAACATGCCGCGCACTTTGATCTGCAAGGCGGCATGGCGAATCGTCAACTTCCTGTTTCAGCACTGATCTGTAACTTTCCGGGCAAGGACGATGAAACCGAACTGATGGAACATGCGCAGGTCGAAACATTCCTGCATGAATTCGGACATCTGCTGCATCATCTCTTTTCCGGCAATCAGAAATGGATCCGCTTTTCGGGTATTGCAACCGAACGTGATTTTGTGGAAGCACCGTCCCAAATGTTGGAGGAATGGGTATGGAATGCAGAAATCTTGAAGATGCTGGCCTTGAATAAGAATGGAGAAACGATCCCTCCGGAAATGGTGAAGAGCATGGTGGCTGCCAAGGAATTCGGCACCGGCCTGTTTGTGACCCATCAGATGTTTTATGCCGCAACGTCAATGACCATCTACGACTGCGATCCGACCCACCTTGATTTGTCTGAAACCATGAATGGACTGCAGGATAAATACTCCATGTTCAAACCAGTTCCTGACACGCATATGTATGCCAGTTTCGGGCATCTGGTTGGTTACGGTTCGATGTACTGCACCTACATGTGGTCGCAGGTGATCGCCAAGGATCTTTACACCCGGTTCGACAAAGAAGGCATGATGAACAAGAAAACCGCAGCGGATTACAGGAAGTATATCCTCAGCGCAGGGGGGTCGAAAGACGCCGCAGATCTGGTGGCAGATTTTCTGGGTCGGCCTTACAGTTTTGAGCCATTTGCCGCGTGGCTGAATCCGGTGGAAGAGAAATAGGACGTATTCATGACTCTAATAAAAATCATTCCCTTGCTCTGCACCCTGCTTCTGCTGAGTAGTTGTTCAAGACGCGAAACGCCAGTTCAAATCGGTAACCGCGAGCAGATCCTGCACCGCAACGCGGGATCGGAACCACAGGATCTTGATCCACAGACGACAACCGGCAGCGTTGAGTCCTACATTCAGGATGCCCTGTTTGAAGGGCTGGTTGCGTGGCATCCGGATCATACCGATCCATATCCCGGTGTTGCAACGCGCTGGAATATTTCAGCGGATGGCAAGGTCTACACCTTTCATCTGCGCCCGGAAGCCAAATGGTCGAACGGCGATCCGCTGACGGCAGCTGATTTTGTCTTTTCCTATCAGCGTCTATTTTCCCCTGCTCTTTCTGCGCCTTATGCCTATATGCACTACGTCATCAAAAATGCAGAAGCATATACCAAAGGGGAAATCGACGACTTTTCCAAGGTTGGCGTAAAGGCGCTGGATGACCATACCCTGCAGTTTACGCTCAATGACTCGACCCCCTATTTCCTGCGGCTGGTTCGCGACCGATCGGCTTACCCCGTGCATCCGCCTACGATTCTGAAGTTCGGCAAGATTGACACCCGCAATACCAAATGGACACACACCGGAAACCTAGTCAGTAACGGCCCTTTCAAGCTGGAGTACTGGCAAACCCACCGGAAAGTTAAAACGGTTAAAAATCTGCACTTCTGGGATGCTGAAAGCGTTAGACTGAACGAAATACATTTCTATCCCATTGAGGACGCCGCTTCCGAAGAACGCGCGTTCCGTACCGGGCAGTTGCACATCACCAAGGAAACGCCTCAGGAACGAATCAAATTCTACAAAAACAATCATCCCGACCAGATTCGACTGGAACCGTGGCTAGGCACTTACTTCTATGAACTCAACACGACTCGCCCACCACTGAATGATGTACGCGTACGCCAGGCACTGGCTATGGCCCTGGACCGCGAAAAAATTGTCAATTACATCTGCAAGGCCGGCGAACCCGCAGCCTATAACCTTACCCCGCCCGACACCGCCGGCTATACCTCCAGAGCCAAAATTGAATATAATCCGGCGAAAGCGCGGAAGCTGCTGGCCGAGGCGGGATACCCGAACGGAGAAGGGTTTCCAAAAATGGAAATTCTATACAACACGCATAAGGCGCATATGGGCATTGCGGAAGTCATTCAGCAACTCTGGAAAGCCGATCTCAACATTGAAGTTGAACTGCTGAACATGGAGTGGAAAACCTATCTTGCTATGAAGCACGAACATAAATATGAGATTGCCCGCGCCAGCTGGATCGGCGACTACATTGATCCGTCTACTTTCCTTGAAATGTACATCACGGACGGAGGCAACAATAATGCGGGCTGGTCGAGCAAGGAATACGACGCATTGCTGAAAGCGGCCGGCGCTGAAATGGATCAGGAAAAACGCTTTGAACTGTTTCAGCAGGCGGAAGAAATCCTGATGACAGAAGTGCCGATTATCCCGATTTATAACTACCGTAATAAAGCGCTCGTTCATCCGGCGGTTAAAAACTGGAAGCCCAACCCGCTCGACCGTCATCCCTATAAATTTGTTTATCTGGAAGTCGATGAATAGAGTTTTATTGTTCTCCATTCTGTTACTTGTTTTCGGATGCTCCAAACGGGAAACGCCCGTCGAGGTCGGTAACCGCGAAAAAGTTTTGCATCTGGGCAACCTGTCAGAACCCAAGGGTCTTGATCCGCATGTGGTCACCAGCGTCTCGGCCTACAATATTATTTCCGCATTGCTTGAAGGGTTGGTGGCTGAAGACCCAAACGATCCTTCACTTAAAGCGGTCCCGGGTGTTGCGGAGAGCTGGACGGTTTCTGAAGACCTGACCGTTTATACCTTTCGCTTGAGAACCGGTGCCACTTGGTCGAACGGCGATTCTGTTACGGCGAATGATTTTGTTTTTTCCTACCGACGCATGCTTTCTCCGACCATGGGAAGTCCATATGCCTACATGCTGCATCTGCTAAAAAATGGCCGTGCCTATAACATGGGCACACTGGATGATTTTGAACGCGTTGGCGTTAAAGTCCTCGATTCAAAAACGCTCGAGCTTACGCTCGAAATGCCCACCGCTTCCTTCTTGTCCCAGCTCACCCATTGGTCATGGTTTCCTGTGCACCCCCCTACCATTCTGAAACACGGAAAAATCGACGAAATGGGAACTCCGTGGACGCGCGCTGAAAATTTTGTTGGAAATGGCCCGTTCACCCTGAAGTCATGGCGGCAGAACCAATCCATCGTTGTGCAGAAAAGCCCGCTCTATTGGGATGCGGAAACCGTGCGTCTGAATGAGATTCATTTCCACCCGATCGGCGACCACATGATTGAAGAGCGCTCATTTCGCGCCGGTCAGTTGCATGTTACCGGAACGGTTCCTCTTGACCGAGTACGTCATTATAAGGAAAAGAAACCTGACGTACTGCGGCTGGATCCCTACCTCCGATCCTATTATTACCTGCTGAATGTAAACAAACCGCCTTTAGATGATCTTCGCGTCCGCAAGGCGCTGGCCATGGCAATCGATCGCGACGCCATTACACAGTTTGTCACCCGCTCCGGCGAGGAGTCGGCCTATTCCTTCACCCCGCCCCGCATGGGTTCCTACGAGCCTCCGAAGCGATTTTCAACTAACATAGAAGGCGCCCGAAATCTGCTGGCGGAAGCAGGCTTTCCCGAAGGACAAGGATTTCAGAAACTAACCCTCCTCTTTCATACCTCCGATCTGCATACGCGCATTGCCGAAGTGATTCAGCAGATGTGGAAGGATAATCTGGGCATCCACATCGAACTCGAAAATGTGGAATGGAAGGTCTATCAGGACCGGCGTAAAAACCGGCAATATGACATCGCCCGTGCCGAATGGGTGGCCGACTACGTTGATCCGTCTACATTCCTGGATGTTTGGATGACGGGCGGCGGTAATAACCATGCTGGATGGTCGTCCAGGGAATACGATAAACTCCTGCAAAAGGCGGCGCGTATCTCGGATGCTTCAAAACGCGAAATGCTATTCCATCAGGCCGAAACCATTTTAATCGACGATCAGCCGATCATTCCCCTGCTCTTCCTGCCAAGCAAGTCGTTGATTCAGCCGTCAGTTAAAGGATGGAATCCCTCGATTTTAGATCACCATCCGTATAAATATATCCGTCTAGAAGAATAAGCCGCCGCCTATGATAAAATTTATACTAAGAAGATTACTTGAACTCATTCCGGTTCTGCTGATTTCCATCACCATCGTTTTCTTCATGGTGCGTCTCGCTCCGGGCGGACCGTTCACCGCTGAAAAAAGCTTCACGGCCGAAGCCATCGAGCGGCTGAATGAACACTACGGTTTGGATAAGCCCATCATGGTTCAGTACGGAACCTATCTACTCAACCTTCTCAAAGGCGATCTGGGTCCTTCATTCCAATATCCCAGCCGAAGCGTGAACGACATTATTAAGGAAACGTTCCCCGTGTCGCTGGAGCTCGGTGTACTGGCCATGCTCTTTGCGCTCTTTATTGGATTGATGGCCGGCATCACTGCCTCTCTCAAACCCAATACCCTTCAGGACCATGTGCCTATGGGATTGGCCATGACCGGAATCTGCATGCCATCGTTCGTACTCGGCCCGTTACTGATCCTTGTTTTCGGGCTCGGGCTCGGTTGGTTCAATGCATCCGGCTGGGAAATTCCCAGCGACCGTGTATTGCCCGTTATTACACTCGGCGCGGCCTACGCGGCCTACATCTCGCGCCTGACCCGCGGCAGTATGCTCGAAGTCCTTCCATCGGACTATATCCGAACGGCCCGCGCAAAAGGGCTTTCCGAAACCAATGTCATCTTTAAACACACCCTTAAAAATGCACTGCTTCCGGTGGTTTCCTACCTCGGCCCTGCAACCGCCGGCATCCTGACCGGATCATTTGTAGTGGAAACTATTTTCAATATCCCCGGCATGGGCCGCATGTTTGTGCTCGCCGCATTTAACCGGGACTACACCCTAATCCTTGGCCTAGTGGTTTTCTTTTCGCTGCTCGTCGTTGTCTTCAATGCCGTAGTCGACATCCTGCTGGGGATGCTCAATCCAAAACTGAGGATGGACTCATGAGCAGTAACCCTCAGAAAAACTCGCTCTGGGCCGATTCATGGAAACAGCTGCGCAAAAACCACGCGGCGATTGCCGGCCTCGTTATTCTGACCATTCTGATTACCGCGTCCATCATCGCCCCGTGGCTTACGCCTTATTCATTTGAGGAACAAAATCTGGCACTGGGTGCCAGTAGCCCATCGTTGGATCACTGGCTTGGAACCGATACACTCGGACGCGATCTTTTTACCCGGCTGCTCTACGGCGGCAGAACGTCATTTATGGTCGCCTTTTGCGCCACAATGGTGGCCCTGTTGATTGGCGTACCCTACGGTGCGATCTCAGGATATGCCGGCGGCAAGGTAGATTCCATCATGATGCGCATCGTGGATATTCTCTACACCATGCCCTTCACGATTCTGGTGATTATTCTGATGGTGGTTTTCGGGCGGAACATTCTACTGATGTTCGGGGCCATCGGCGCAATCTCGTGGCTGGTGATGGCGCGGATCATACGCGGTCAGGTTCTGGCCCTGCGCCAACAGGCCTTTGTTGAATCCGCGATTGCCATCGGTGCATCGCGGCCCCGCATCATCTTTAAGCATATTATACCCAATGTTCTCGGCATCATTATCGTCTACACCACCCTGACCATTCCACACGTTATGCTGATGGAAACCTTCCTAAGTTTCCTCGGTCTCGGCATCCAGCCGCCGATGAGCTCGTGGGGGCTGCTGATTAAAGACGGCGCGTCCGTCATGGAAACCTATCCCTGGTTGCTGATTTCACCGGCCATCGCCTTTTCCCTTACCCTCTTTTCCATGAACTTTCTTGGAGACGGTTTGCGCGATGCGCTCGATCCCCGATTTTCAAAGGGGAGGTCCTGATGGATTCGCCGCTCATTGAAATTGAAAACCTGAAAACCTGGTTCCATACCGACATCGGACCCGCTCGCGCAATTGATGGTGTATCGCTAACGATCAACAAGGGCGAAACCTACGCGCTCGTTGGCGAGTCCGGCTCCGGGAAATCGGTTACCGCACTTTCCATCATGCAACTCCTTCCAAAGGGAATCGGCTACATTGAAAACGGAGCCATTCACTTTGGTGGACAAAATATTGTTGGAGCGGACGCAAATGAAATGCGCCAATTACGCGGCAACGACATCTCGATGATATTTCAGGAACCGATGACCGCGCTTAATCCTGTTTTCACCGTTGGGTATCAGATTTCTGAAGTTTTCCAGTTGCACCAAAACATGGATAAAAAAACCGCGCGCATCCATTCAATCGAGATGCTCGATACGGTAGGCATTCCGGAAGCCGAATCCCGCTTTGACAACTATCCGCACGAACTGTCCGGCGGTATGCAGCAACGCGTGATGATTGCCATGGCGCTGGCCTGCAAACCCAAGCTGCTGATTGCCGATGAACCAACCACAGCACTCGACGTTACGATTCAATCGCAGATCCTCACGCTGATGAAAGAGCTGCAGCAAAAAACCGGAACGGCCATCCTCCTCATTACCCATGATATGGGTGTGGTTCGCGAGACCGCGGATCGGGTGGGCGTAATGTATGCGGGAAAACTGGTTGAAGAAGCCCCGGTGGAGGAGCTGTTCACCCGCCCGGCGCACCCTTATACCGAACTGCTCATGCGGGCGCTGCCTTCTCAGAGTAGTCGTAAAAACAAGCTCGACACCATTGAAGGCCTGGTACCCAAAGCGACCCTTCAATTGGAAGGTTGCCGATTTGAAAACCGATGCCCCGCACGTATGGAATCCTGTAAAACCATGCCGCCTTCCCGAATTGATATAGCGGAGAACCATTCCGCTTCCTGTCACCTCTTTGCAGACACCAAAGTACGCGGCGATCTACCAATAACCCGAGAGACCGCATTACCGAGTCCGATCGACACCAACTCCGTATGCCTCAACGTAACCGATCTAAAAATGTACTTCCCGCTGAAGAAAAGTTTTTTTGGAAAATCACGCGGAAATGTCAAGGCGGTTGACGGCGTATCCATCCAACTCCACAAAGGAGAAACCTTGGCACTAGTAGGCGAATCTGGCTGCGGAAAAACTACGGTCGGAAAAAGCATCATCCAACTGCTCAAGCCCACGGGTGGACGGGTTGAGTTTAAGTCGCAGGATTTAATGAAGCTGGATAAACGCGGCATGAAATCGGTGCGGCAGGACATCCAGTTTGTTTTCCAGGATCCCTTTTCCAGCCTTGATCCTCGTCAACCGATTGGCGAAATCATCACGGAAGGAATGGTGGTGCACGGGATCGGCGGCTCTAAAAAAGAACGAATGCAAAAAGCACAGGAGTTACTCGGCCGGGTCGGGCTGAGTCCCGATATGATTTATCGTTATCCCCATGAATTTTCCGGCGGACAGCGGCAGCGCATCGTTCTGGCCCGCGCCTTAAGTACCGATCCTGAATTGTTGATCTGCGACGAAGCCACCAGCGCGCTGGATGTTTCTGTGCAGGCCCAGATTCTTAACCTGTTAAAAGATCTACAGGCTGAATTGAAGCTTTCTTATATCTTCATTACGCACGATTTGAGCGTTGTGGAATATCTGGCCGACCGGGTGGCCGTCATGTACCTCGGGCGTATTGTCGAGGAAGGCACCACCGCCGAACTTTTTGAAAATCCGAAACATCCCTATACCCAGGCTTTGCTTTCTGCTGCACCCCAGGTTTCAACAGCAGGCCGCTTGAAGAAGATTATTCTCGAAGGCGATGTGCCCTCTCCAATCAACCCGCCAGCAGGCTGTCACTTTCACCCGCGCTGTCCCAAAGCCATGCCTGAATGTGCACTGGCCTATCCGGAACAGGTCCCGTTCAGCGATACGCATTCCTGTAAGTGCATCCTGTATAAATAAAAACCCTCCCTGCCCGAAAGCAATGAGGGTTTTGAACTTCCCGGCAAAACAGGAAATCTTATTCAGCGACAGGTTCTGTCGGTATATCGAGCACAGGTACAGGCTGTGTCTGAATAGCAGACGCCGAAACTGGATCGCTGGATACACCATCCATCAGGGTGGTATCTTTCTGTGAGAAAATTACACCCAAAAGGAGTGCACAACTCATGAAGACCACGCCACATGTGACGGTTGCCTTGGAAAGTACATTGCCGGCACGTGCACCGAAAAGCGACTCACCCGCTCCTGCGCCAAATGCCATACCAAGACCTTCACTTTTGGATTTCTGTAATAAAACCAGTCCGATGAGCAACAGGGCGCAGAGGACCAGTACTACGAGTGCCAGTGATTGTAAAAAAATCATAACGTTTCCTTTGTTAGTTTAGAGAGCCGCTTTAACAATGCCTGCAAATGAACTGGCGTCCAGCGCCGCTCCACCAATCAGGCCACCATCGATATCGGGCTGCGACAGCAACTCGGGGGCGTTGCCCGGCTTCATGCTTCCACCGTATTGAATGCGAACGGCATCAGCCGCTTCGGCCCCCACCATGTCCTTAACGATACCACGAATAAATGCGTGTACATCCTGCGCCTGCTGCGAAGTTGCAACCTTACCGGTTCCAATGGCCCAGACGGGCTCGTATGCGATAACCAGTTCCGTGTAGGCATCGGCTGCAACATTCTTCAGACCTTCACGCACCTGTACTTCAACTACCTTTTCGGTATTTCCGGATTCGCGGTCTTCAAGTTTTTCTCCAACACAAAGAATCGGGCGGAGGTTCTTTTCAAGGGCCTTGATGACCTTCTTGTTGATCCACTCGTTGGTTTCCTTGTAATACTGGCGGCGTTCGCTGTGACCGAGAATGACGTAGCGGACATACAGTTCTTTCAGCATGCTGTGAGAAATTTCACCAGTATAGGCACCATCTTCTTCGGAAGACATATTCTGGGAACCCATGTTGATATGAGTTTCTGAAACAATATCGCAAACGGATTTGAGTGCAGTAAATGGAGGGCAGAGCACGACATCAACGCCCTTGCAGTCTCCCAATTCCAGTTTAATTGCGTTGGCCAGTTCAACCGCATCAGCAACGGTCTTGTTCATCTTCCAGTTACCGGCAATAATCTTCTTTCTCATCAAACAATCTCCGTTTCAGTGCAAATTAAAGGAAAATACCCATTTTCGTTCAAAAAATGAAGGGGGAATCTAGCGAACCACAGCCGAATAAGCAAAGGTGAAAAAGGAAAAAAGACGGAAAATTTCCGCCTATTTCCGATGCTGAAAAAGCCGTTTACAGCATAATAATCTGATAGCCCTTTTCAATCCACCGGACAATGCTTGGATGGCCCTCATAGTCGCTTACCAGCAACATTTTTTCCTGGTTCAGCAACTTGGCCTCCACATCGAAATGATCGGCGCAGTGCTTGCAAACCTCTTCAAACATTCCTTTATCTTTTACCAACAGATATTGCTTATTAAACCCGTTTTCAGGGTTTCTGAACTCTGTGGCCCAACCCGTGCCCGCTCCGTCGTAGATCAAAGCCACTTCATAGCCGTTTTCCAAAAGCTCCTTTGCATAGAGTAATGCATGAGCCGCACGCGCCTTTGATTCGTTGGTTTCGGCCCCGGCCTGCAGAATAATCGCATATTTCCCCTTCGGAACTTCTTCTCCGAAGCTAATCACGGCCAGCGAACACAAAACGGCCATTAATAATAAAAATCTCATTTGCTCTTCCTCACATTGATTGTGAAGAATTTAATACAGGATTTTCCAGACATTGGAAAGCGAGCCGTGTAGCATTCGCCGCTCAAATCAACGGAATCCAATCTTATGCAAAAGAAACTCTTTCTCATCGATGGCATGGCCGTCGTCTACCGCGCCTATTTCGGCCTGATCCGCAATCCGCGTATTAACTCCAAGGGCGAAAATGTCTCTGCCGTCTTCGGCTTCATCAATACCCTGCTCGATATCATGCATACCTACGAGCCCACACATATCGCCGTCGCATTCGATACGCAAGAGCCCACCTTCCGTCATATTGAATACCCCGAATATAAAGCCACACGCGATGCTGCCCCAGAAGGAATTCATACCGCGGTTCCGCACATCCGCAACCTGCTCAAGGCCTTTAGCATTCCCGCACTCGAATATCCCGGTTTCGAAGCCGATGACGTGATTGGCACCCTCGCCCGCCAGGCGGAGAAGCAGGGATTCGACACCTACATGGTCACCCCCGACAAAGACTACGCCCAGCTCGTCGACGAACATACCTTCATGCTTAAACCCGGCAGCGGAACCTCCGGCGAGCTGCTCACGGTCAAAAAAATCCTCGAGCAGTGGAACATTGAAAAGATTGAACAGGTCATCGATATCCTTGGACTTGCGGGCGATGCTGCCGATAATATTCCCGGCATTCCCGGCATTGGCCCCAAAACCGCGCAAAAGCTCATTGCCCAATACGGCTCCGTTGAAAACCTGCTCGATCACGCCCATGAGCTGAAAGGGAAGCAGAAGGAAAAAGTCGAAGAAAACAAGACCCAGGCGCTGCTCTCCAAACGCCTTGTGACCATCAAGTGCGATGTGCCCGTAAAGGAAAAGCCCGATGAACTCATTATAGGCGAGCGCAATGACGACCAGCTCAAAATCCTGTTCACCGAACTCGAATTCAAGTCACTGATCAAACGTCTCTTTGGCGAATCCCCCACTCCGGCATCCGTTGCTGTAGCGGCAGCTACCGAAGGCCAGGGCGATCTATTCGAATTCTCTGCGGCCTCCCACCCGGAAATGATGGAACCCGTCCCAATGTTTAAAACCATCAAGGACGTGAAACACAAATACCACCTCGTTACCACGGCAGCTGAACGCGATGCGCTGGCCGAAAAAATAACGGGGTGCTACGAGGTCTGCTTTGACACCGAAACCACGAGTCTCGACGTTCGTACTGCCGAGCTGATCGGCATCTCGTTCTGCATCGAGCCGCACGAAGCGTGGTTCGTTACCTTACCGCCCGACCGCGAACAAACCCTTCAGGCGTTGGAAAAGTTCCTTCCCATCCTGGGAAACCCTGATGTGCGCAAAGTCGGGCAGAATTTGAAGTACGATGTCAGCATCCTCAAATGGCACGGCATCGAAGTCCGGGGTGAGCTACTCGATACGATGCTTGCGCACTATCTCATCGATCCTGATCAGCGCCATAACATGGATCACATGTCAGAAACGTTGCTGAATTATTCCCCCGTTCCCATCACGGCCCTCATCGGCGATAAAAAGAGTACGCAAAAAACACTCCGCGATGTCGATCTCGACGAGCTCTGCGAATATGGCGCTGAAGATGCCGACATCACCCTCCAGCTCTGGCACAAGCTCAAACCAATGCTTAAAGAGAAAGGGCAGGAACGCGTCTTTTACGAAATCGAAACCCCGCTCATGCCTGTACTCGCACAAATGGAACACAACGGCATCAACCTTGATCTTCCCGTCCTATCCAGGTTCTCGGAGGAATTGGGCGAGAAAATTCAGGCCTTGGAAAGCGCCGTCTACACCATGGCCGGAATGGAATTTAACCTCAACTCCCCCAAACAGCTTGGAGAGGTGCTATTCGATCTACTGAAACTGGTCGAAAAACCAAAGAAAACTAAAACCGGCCAATACAAAACCGACGAATCCGTCCTTTCTGAACTCGCACACGAACACGAGATTGTCCGTAAGCTGCTCGAATACCGCACGCTCACCAAACTCAAAAGCACGTATGTGGACGCCCTGCCGCAGGTAGTCCTTCCAGAGACCGGAAGAATACACACCACGTACAGTCAGGCCGTCACCACTACCGGACGTCTATCCTCGGTGAACCCCAATCTTCAGAACATTCCGATTCGCACCAAAGAAGGCCGCGAAGTCCGACGCGCCTTCATTCCCCGCGAAGGGTACACGCTCCTCGCTTGCGACTACTCCCAGATCGAGCTCCGTATTATGGCTGAACTTTCGGGTGATCCCGGACTACGCGATGCCTTCATCCACGGAGAAGACATTCATACCGCCACTGCGGCGCGTGTCTTTGCAGTCGGAAAGGATGATGTTACCCGCGAAATGCGCAGCAAAGCCAAGATGGTCAACTTTGGCATCATTTACGGCATCTCTGCATTCGGATTAGCCCAGCGCCTTGGCATAGGACGCAAAGAAGCGCAGGCCATTATCGAGCAATACCGCGCCAGCTATTCCGGCGTGCAAGACTGGCTCGATACCACCGTCGAATTCGCCCAACAACATGAGTTTGTCGAAACCATCACCGGACGCCGCCGCTACATCCGCGATATTAATGCCCGCAATCAAATGGTCCGTGGTGGCGCAGAGCGAAACGCCATCAACGCCCCCATTCAGGGAACCGCCGCCGACATGATTAAAATCGCCATGATCAGCATCCAGAAAATGCTCGAAGAAAAGAAAACCAAAACCAAGCTACTGCTACAGGTACACGACGAACTCGTCTTTGATCTGGCATTGGATGAAGCCGACGACCTCATCCCATTAATTGAAGAAAAAATGAAATCCGCCATCCCGATGGAAATCCCGATTCTCGTCGAGTCCGGCACCGGATCAAATTGGCTTGAAGCGCATTAGCCACCGGAACCATCATGAGCTCCCGTCTAATTCCTGATATTCTTTACCATTACTGCTCGGTTGATACGTTCCAAAACATCATCCTAAGCAAAGTTCTTTGGCTTTCTGATCTATCGAAATCGAACGATTCCAAAGAAGGAAAGATAGCTCCCGAACGACTGGGGAAATGGCTTCAAGCAAAACACAACTGTTCAAGGGAAGAGTGCGATTTCGTCTACAAGCTGTATGAAGAGTGGGCTTCCAGAAAACACTGTCTCGGCACTTGTTTTTCTAACGATGGTGATTTACTCAGCCAATGGCGAGGATATGGCGATGATGGAAGAGGAATAGCCATCGGCTTCTCTTCTGACTGGCTGAGCAGTCTACTAGCACATCCTTGCGAAGCCCCGCGGAAAACTGCGGGCCTAATCCCGATTTTATACACAGAAGAAGATCAATATGATCCGATCGAAGCACACTTAGATGATCTCGCGAGAACGATCTCAGAAGATGTGCGGAACGATAATCCTCGCGCGACCAATGCTTATGCCACAATCTTCACAATCGGATCTGAAATCCTTTATCAGTATAAAGATGAATTCTTCAAAGAAGAACTCGAATGGCGAATAAGGTGCGGCACTCAGGGTTCTAAACTCCTTCATCGCTCGATCAATGGAAAGATCATCCCCTACATGGAAATGCCGTTACATTGCGAAGACCTAAATCATCTCAATCCAATTTCACGTCTCGTACTCGGACCAAAGAACACTGTTCCTGAGCAAATCATAAAAAAATTACTCGAAAGCAATGGATTCAAATCAGACATACGCATAGAGCGCTCAAAAGGAAGTTACCAATAAACACCCATAGACCAACAGAGATCATTGCCCATCGCGGCGCATCATATGATGCGCCGGAAAATACGCTGGAGGCTTTTCAACTTGGGCTGGATCAGGGCGCTGATGCCATCGAGTGTGATGTGCATCTCTCTTCTGACAATGAGCTAGTGGTGATTCATGATTCGGATCTTCAGCGTATTGCAGGCGTAGATCGGGCGGTTAAAGAAATGACGTTGGCTGAACTGAAGGCGCTGGATGTCGGGATTCCTGCATTAGCCGAAGTTCTGGATCTTGTCCCCGAAGACCGTCGTATCTTCATTGAAGTCAAAATGGGCCTTTCTTCTATTGAGCCTTTGAAAGATCTGTTGAATAAGACCTCTCTTCTGATGTCGCAGGTTGTGTTGATGGAGTTTGATATGGAAACCGTGATTTCGATGAAGAAATCCTTTCCGGATGCTGAGGTGCTTTGGCTGAATGATTTCCCATTACTGAGTTTCCCGTGGCAAAGAAAACGCGCGCTTAATCAGATTCTGAACACGACGCTTGAATTCGGGTTGGATGGCATTAATCTGCAAAATATTTCACAGCTAAATGCCCGATTTATCCGATCGTGCCATAAGCACAATTTGAGTTGTTATTGCTGGACGGTGGATGATCCCGACCGGGCATCCTGCTTAATTAAAAAGGGAATTGATGGCCTTGCTTCCAACCGCCCCGGCTGGATGCGGGAACAACTGAATTTTTCTAACCCCCGATCATGGTGATGACTTACGTATGAAGAAAATTATCATCGCTATTCATGGATTGGGCAATAAACCGAGTGCTGAGATCCTTGAGGAATCCTGGTTAAATGCGATTCATGAAGGTCTGGATCAAATTAATAAAAATCGGAAAAACATTCCGGTTAAAATGGTTTACTGGGCTGATGTTTCCTATCCCCAACCGCTTGATGCCGAAATTGATGATTCGGAAGATCCGCTTTTCCTGAAAGAGCCTTATACCGCCAGCCCGTCCACCGCGGAGCAACACGAGCGAAAGTCCCGACGGCTCTATATATTACGGTTTATCGAAAATCATCTGGATCAGTTTTTCCTTAAAAAAAACCTAAAAGAAACGTTTCCGGAAATCATGACCATGCTTATGGAGCGGTATTTTTCTGACCTGGATACGTACTACTCAGAGGAATGTATTGCTCTCCAAAACGAAAATTACTCCGCAAAAGCGGCTATTCAGGAACGGCTTCGCTCCATACTTCAGGAGTATGCAGACCATGAGATCCTGCTGATCAGTCATTCGATGGGTTCGATCGTTGCATTTGACGTGCTTTGGGCTGCATCCGAATCTTTTTCGGTCCGCACCTTTGTAACCATGGGCTCTCCGCTCGGCCTGCCGCCGATCATTGCGCGAATTTTTCAAGCACAGAAGGACTTACTGCCACAATTAAAACAACCCCGGGCTCCCGATTGCATTTGGCCACATTGGTATAATATTTCCGACCGACGCGACACCGTCGCACTGGATCACACGCTTCGCGATGACTACGCTGTGAACGTGAAGGGTCTAAAGGTTGTGGATCTCCTCGTGACAAACGACTACCAAATTAACGGAGAGTCCAATCCGCATAAAAGCTATGGTTATTTGCGTACCCCGGAAGTCGCCCGCATTATCGATACGTTTCTCACTGACCGCAGGGACGAGGGCATATTCGGAAAGTGTAATCTGATTCTGGGCAATATTACGGCATCAACCCGTCGCCTTTGGAAAAAGGTCACGCCTGGATAACCCCATAAAACTACATGATCCGAAGTTTAGAATCGAACGAAGCATCTTGAATACGCTATACATCTCCTACCAAGCAAACAGGAGACCCAATGGCTAAACCAAATTATTCATACGAAAAGCGTCAAAAAGAGCTCGCGAAGAAAAAGAAGCAGGAAGAGAAGCGGAAGAAAAAGCAAGGCAATCAGGGCGTTGCACCTGCAGAAGGCAAACAACGGCCTGAATGATATTGGAAAGATGGATTGCCTGTTAGATCAGGCAATCAAAGGAACGGCCTCGCGGCCGGCACATCCAGTTGATTCTCAGCGACATCCTTTCGAACCTGCTCTGAAGAATCAATTCGTTCTAAACGTTTTTGAACTTCGTCTTCTTTCGCCAGAAGTGAGTGAGCAGTAAATCGCGACGCCAGTGCTGCCAGGAAAAAAGTCGCATACCCGAGTACTTCGATAACTTCTTCTGCCAACTCATCCAAGGATGTTTTATTATCCTTATGATCAAACAGAGCTCCAAAAAGAAGTATTACTCCAGCAATGACGAGCAGTAGCATCGTTCGTGACAAAAGAATGTCCCGGAAGTTTTCTTTGAAAGCGGAAATCGATTTTATTGCGAGCACCCCTAAAGCGATCCAACCGGATCCCAACACTATATTCCGCCCCACGCCGCTTCCAATGGAAACGACCCACTTGGGCACATTTAGGTTTTCTACATCGAGCTCACGAAGAATAAATGAACAGCTCAACAATGCCCCGGCCAGCAAAACATACTTTAAACTTATCGGCGCTTTGGATACCGGAATCAGAAAGGCAATAGCGCTTAAAAAAAGAAGGAGAACCTGAAGGTTTTCCAAGGGTCCATTTTCCGCATATAACGACCCATCCTGAAATGGAATTGTTGCCGTTAAAAAGATAAAGCCAACCATGCAAACCAGTGCAAAACCCGCTCTAATACTGGAGCGCGTATTATCCATCGAGTTTTTGTTTCAGCATCTGCATAACTGCACCAGGATTGGCCTTACCACGGCTGGCCTTCATCACCTGCCCCATAAGGAAGTTAATCGAAGCAGGGCTTCCGGCCTTGTATTCTTCAACAGGTTGCGGATTATTGGCAATGGCTTCATCCGCCCAGCCTTCAAGGGCGGAGTCATCGGACACCTGCGCCATGCCCTTTTCCTCCAGGATCGTCTCAGGATCTCCCCCATCATTAAATATGATTTCAAAAATCTGCTTTCCGGCCCCCGTACTGATTGTTTTGGCGTCGATCAGCGCAATAATTTCGGCTAACTTTTCAGGGGTTACCTTCGATTCATCAATCGTGAGATTCTGCTCGGATAGCAAGCGCATCATTTCGCCCATGATAAAATTGGAAACGGCTTTGGCGTTTTGGGAGTGCTGCATCGCCTGTTCAAACCAATCGGACGTCGCCATGTCAGCGGTCAACACACCGGCATCATATTCAGGAAGCCCAAGTTCGGCCACATAGCGTTCACGCCGTTGCACAGGTAACTCAGGAAGTTCGGAGCGCCATTGCTCCAATTGCTCTTCAGAAACCTTGACGGGCATTAAATCTGGTTCGGGGAAATATCGATAGTCGTGAGCATTTTCCTTGGTACGCTGCGTGAAGGTTTCGCCGCGATCAGGATCATAGCCGCGGGTTTCCTGGACGACGGCACCACCGCTTTCCAGCAGTGCAGTTTGACGATCAATCTCGTATTCGATGGCCTCTTTGATAAAGGCAAAGGAGTTCATATTTTTGATTTCGACCTTCGATCCCAGCTCCTTCTGGCCCACTGGCCGTACGGATACATTAACATCGGAACGCATCTGCCCTTTTTCCTGATCGCAGTTTGAGATGCCGCCATATTGCATGATCTGTTTTACAACAGCCATGTATGCCAGCGCATCTTCGGCGGAGCTCATGCAAGGATTGGAAACTATTTCCATCAGTGCAGTACCAGCCCGATTGTAATCAATTAGACTTGCACCGGAAATATGGGTATTCTTAGCCGCATTTTCTTCCTGATGGATTCGTTCGAGCGTGAAGGTCTTCGTTTTTCCGCCCACTTCAACCACAACCTGCCCTCCCAAACAAAGCGGCTCGTCGGCCTGCGTAATCTGGTAATTCTTTGCCATATCCGGATAAAAATAGTTTTTGCGATCCCATTTACTGTACGGGTTGATATCACACCCCAGCAGCATGCCCGCTTTGCAACACAGTTCGATCGCCTTTTCGTTCATGACCGGAAGCGCGCCGGGATATCCCAGGCAAACAGGGCATACGTGTGTGTTGGGTTCTGCACCGTATTCATATTTGCAGGAGCAGAACATTTTCGTATTCGTTTTCTGCATAACGTGCGTTTCAAGACCGATGGTTGCTTCGTATTTCATAATGCGTAATCCGTAATTAACTGTCCTACAAGGAAGGTCGCTCTTTATGCCACTCGGTGGTTTGTTCGTAGGCATGACCGACTTTTAAAATAGTTTCTTCCTGAAAATCGTCACCAATGATCTGCAGACCAATAGGCATTCCGGTTGCTGTAAATCCACAAGGAAGTGACAGTGCGCAGTTGCCGGCCAGATTACTGGGCGTGGTCAAAATGTCGTCGAGATACATTTTCAGCGGATCGTCCGTCTTTTCACCTTTTTTGTAGGCTGCCGTCGGAGTGACCGGTGCAACGATTGCATCGCATTGTTTGAATGCATCGGTGAAGTCGTTGCGAATGAGCGTACGGACTTTCTGCGCTTTCAGATAATATGCATCGTAGTAGCCGCTGCTCAGCACATAGGTACCCAGAATGATCCGGCGCTTGACCTCCTGCCCAAATCCGGCCGCGCGGGTTTTTCTATAAAGTTCCGCTGGACTCTTTCCAGCCAGACGCATGCCATAGCGAATACCATCGAAACGGGCCAGATTGGCCGAGGCTTCGGCGGTAGCGATGATGTAGTAAACAGCAATTGCATATTTCGCGTTCGGGAGGCTGACATCGACAATTTCGGCACCCAGACTTTTGCAATGCTCAACCGCATCACGTACGGATTTTTCAATCTCCGGATCCATACCTTCCACAAAATATTCCTTGGGTAGACCGAGTTTCATTCCGGCCAGCGAAGTATCGTTGGTCAATTTTTTTCCAAAAGCCGGAACATCCATATCGATGGACGACGAATCTTTCTTATCCAGTCCGCAAAGTGTTTCGAGTAAGATGGCGGAATCCTTCACCGTTTTGGTAATGGGGCCGATCTGATCGAGCGATGAAGCAAAAGCGGTGAGGCCATAACGAGAAACGCGGCCATAGGTCGGCTTAACACCAACGACGCCGCAGAAAGCCGACGGCTGGCGAATTGACCCCCCCGTGTCGGATCCTAGCGAAGCAATTGCTTCGTCGGCAGCAACGCTGGCGGCGGAACCGCCGGACGATCCGCCGGGAACGTGGTCGAGGTTCCATGGATTGGACGTTTTGCCTAGTGCCGCGTTCTCGGTGCTTGAGCCCATCGCAAATTCATCCATGTTAACGCGCCCGAGCAGCACAGCACCGGCTTCGCGCAGCTTCGTAATCACGGTTGCATCGTAAGGTGCCGTGTAGCCTTCGAGAATTTTGGATGAGCAGGTGCAGGGCTGACCCTTGACGTTTAGCAGATCCTTTATCGCAACCGGAATTCCAAGCATTGGAAGGTTTTTACCCGCAGCACGCGCCTCGTCGGCGGCTTTGGCCTGGGCCAGCGCATCTTCCCGATCGATCGTCAGATAAGCCCCGACGTTCCCATCAGTGGAGTCAATTGAGCCAAGGACGTCATTAACGATGTCTACCGAGGTGCATTCGCCTGCCCCCAGTTTGTCGGACAGTTCCGCGATTGTAAGTTTATGTAAATCAGCCATTGGATTCCTATTGATCGATGATTTTTGGGACGCGGATTTCGCCATCCGTGGCAGACGGTGCGTTTGCAATAATGTCTGCATGATTCAAACTCGTTCCAATTTCATCTGTTCGAAGAACATTAAAGACCGGAATTGCATGCGCGGTGGGTTCGACAGTACTGACATCGAGCTCATTAAGTTGCTCAACGTAGTGTAACACCTGATCAAGCTGCCCCTGGAAGAGCTTGGTTTCCTCGTCAGTCAGCTCAATGCACGCTAGTTTCGCGACATAGCCGACATCCATCCCCTCGTGTGTTTCAGACATTTTTTCCTACCTTAGTTTTTCAAAAATAAAGCCCGCAGTATAAATAAACGGCGGGCATTCGCAACTTCCAAGGGCGGGAAGATTATTCGCTGTAGACCTTCTCCCTCATGGTTTCGGTGAGGACATGAGGATAGACCTGCTGCACAAAGTCGATGAGATCAGCTTCATAGTCAGATCCCTCCGCTTCACGCACGCCCTGAACGGCAATATAGGCCCAGCGATTGGCCGTGCTGCGCACGACCCGATCCCACGCCAACCAGAACATACGGCCCAGATGGTACGGTGTTTCGCGGTCCTGCCCAACGAACCAGTAGGCATAGAAGGAATAATAAGGCACAGGACCTTCGGTAGTACGGTATGTTCGAGAGGTCTGGATGATTCGAATACTGAGCGGGGCGCGCCCCTCAAGCGGTACGACCAAAGTATATTCGCCATCCAGCGTGTTTCCCTGCCCTTTCAAACAACGTTGGGGGCGGTGAATACTATCACGGGCGGTTCCACTCAATACGATTGAGGTAAACAGGCGGGTTCCGGCATCATTCGTATAGGCCGATTTTACAAATTCAGTGTCTTCCGGAAGTTGTTCCTTTTCAGCCCGAGCCATATTATATAATCGGTCAGCGCAATCCGGACAGATATCGGGGATTTCAAGATCACTGACATAAAACGACGCATCTCGATAGTCCCGCGCGCATGATTCAGGATTATGGCAAAATCGGAGTTCATTTCCGGTCCATCCTTCCACTTTTTCCGGTAGCTGCATGGCCACCCCTGGAATAAAGTTCAACTCCACCCCAACCGTAAAGGCCAGTGCAAAGATGGAAAGCGTCATCAGAATGATAATGCTCAGGAATGGTTTAAGTAGGCTTTTTTCCATGATGCAAAAAGCTCCCTGTAATTTACGTTTAATAATTTTCCAACACCGACCATCAAGCTGATCGATACCGCGAAGAGTACATAGCCCGACCAGTCATGGTGCAATCCAGTACCAAATTTCTGACCGGCCGTGATCGACACCAGCGCAATAGAAATAATTCGGCCAATATTCCCCGCCACCGCAATTGGAATGGAGAAGAGAAACAACAACCATTTTTTAGTGAACGTTGTTTGGGTAAAATAGGCATAAACCGCCGTAAGAGCAGTCATCGCCAGCAATGACCTCAAACCGGAACACGGCGCCTCCACGTTCAACTGAAAGAAGGGAGACATCAACTGGGTGCCGACCCGTTCACATTCAATTCCCATCCCGCTGAGCATCGAGTGAGCCATCGTCGTCGCAATACCCTGCAACGGCCCCGACAGCCCATCTAGAAAGTTCAAAGGCACACAAAAGATCAGATAGGCGCAGGGAAAGATTAACAGTTTGGCAACTTTCCACCCAAAAAAGTATAAAGGAATTCCCCAGATCAAAAGAATCAGACTCAACAAAGAAATACGGGTTTGCTGCATCTTGGCACCCAGCCAGTGCATCATGAGTGCTGCTATAATAATGAATAGACCCAGCTGACAAACCTTCTTTGGAGCCGCAAAAAAATCTTCACGTTTGTGCCAGATAACGGCCAAACTGACAAAAGGAATCACAAAGCCATGCGAATAGTCAGCCCCAAAGGACTGTTTATCCCCCCAACGGGCAATCATCCATGTAAAAGCAGAACCGCTTCCAATGTTTTCCACGGTATTTCCAAATAGATGAAATAACACAAACAGGAATCCGATGATTACAGAGACAAAGCCAATATTCATCAGCTCATTCTGATCCAGCGCACCCAATCGCCAACGGTCACTCCAAATCAATACGTTACTTTTTTTTAGTGTTTCCATATAAAAACTCAGCTAATTCCATTTCCAAACCCATACATGTACATCAGATCGCATCCATTTTCAAGAACCGTTAATGAAACCTGCCCTCAGCTGAACGATCACCTTGGCCTATATAAAGGACTCTATCTGTCAGGCTAATACGGTAAAAATCGTCGAATATGACCCCAAAAATCTCATGTCCGTTCATTTTTAAAATTATTTGACTTGCAAACAAAAGCCCGATTCCAATAATAGCGCCTTTCTTACGAGAAAAAGCGAGCGTAGCTCAGTGGTAGAGCCCCACCTTGCCAAGGTGACTGTCGAGAGTTCGAATCTCTTCGCTCGCTCCATTTTTAACCCGGTTTGTTTCGACAAATCGGGTTTTCTTTTGGGTTCGGGATTGCATTTACAATCATGTTTTTGAATTCTACCGCTACTTTAAATGCCCCGGTAGCTCAGCTGGACAGAGCACCAGATTCCTAATCTGGGGGTCGGCAGTTCGAACCTGCCCCGGGGCACCATTTCTTTTTTTTCCAAAACACAACCCCGTCAAACAACATCCCGCAGTTTAAACATAGCGCGGAATCGCTGAGCCTTGGGCATGCCCCACGGGGTTGTGATTGCGCGATCAACCTCGATTCATATCAAACCCGCTTCTCGGATTAAAATCCATCCGCGCATAAAAAAAGACTGCAAGCGAAAGCTTGCAGTCTAATTTATGGCGGAAAGGGGGGGATTCGAACCCCCGGTACCTCGTAAGAAGTACTCCGGATTAGCAGTCCAGCACCTTAAGCCACTCAGTCACCTTTCCGCACTGAAATGGAGCGAGGAAGATAGTTGAGCCCCCTATCCTTTGCAAGCGGTTTTTAGCGGGAATTAATTCAAGAGCAATAAATGTTTCAAAGTCGCCAAATGGCCTACCAAAACTGATAGGCGTTGTATTTTATTACATACAGTCCCAATAGGAAATTTGTGGTTCCATGGGCTATAATCGCCGCCCAGATATCCTGCGTTTTGATGTAGAGAAGACCAAAGGCAATGCCGCAAATAACCGCAGCACCGATTTCAAAATGGGATATGCTAAAAAATACGGAAATGAGCAGTAGCATGGGCCAATTCAATTTCCCGGCATCAAGCTTGAAGAAAGGACTTCCCTGCATCCAGCGATAGAGAAAACCGCGGTAGAAAAACTCTTCGATGATGGCGATGATTACCGTTGTACCGAGCATATGCACCCAAAAGACCCACCATCCGGTCACTCGCGGGTCATATTCATGAAGTCCGATATGCTCCCCTTCCTCAATGACTTCAAACGGAAGATAAGTACGTTCAACATCTTCGCCCAGCATGACCGCCTCCTGCACCTCCTGCGATTCAGCGGCTAGAGGAACCTCATAGAGCTCCCTGGTCTTGAACGGTTGCATGGGATCAACAAAAAGCCGGTCATACCATTCCGTCACCGCAGGAGCTTTATCGACAACCCAAGGTGATTCCAGTCCCACCCAGACGATTAAAATAAATATCCCGACCCCTATTGCGGCAGGAATATTTTTCCAATTGAGCTTCGGGTACCAGCGCCAGGGGCGAAATATTGCGAGCAGGATCAGTCCACCGATCGTACGGGCATTATAATCGGAGAACCACACAAACATGGTGAGCCAAATTGCGAATGGCAGCACGTGAGCAAGCACTGCTTTGGTGTTTTCGCTTTGCTCTGCATCCGTTAGCTCAACATGCTCTCGTTCAGCCATCTGCTATTCGCTTTTTTCAGTTTTTTCGGAGTCGGGAATAATTTCCGCCTTTTCAACTTCATCTTCCTTATCCGGCTCATTGCCTTCGTCCTGCCCCTTCTTGAATTCGCCCAGACTTTTGCCCAGCGAGCGCGAAAGTTCAGGCAGCTTTTTTGCACCGAACAGCAGCAGGATAATAAATACAATTACTAAAAGTTCCGGTCCGCCCGGCATGCCTATGGCCAATGTGTTCATATACTTACTCCTCGGTTAAATCTTTTGTTTCTTCAATATCGCCAGCTGATTCCGGCTCAACCGTTTCGTCTACAGGCGTTTCTTCAGCCTCTTCTTCCTCAACCACAGGTGCTGCACGGTTACCACTAAAGTGAAGAAACCATATACAGAACTCATATAGAAAAATCAAGGGAAGCGCCATCAGAAGCTGTGTCATTATATCTGGCGGCGTCAGGGCCATGGCCAGAATCAGCAAGCCAACAATGACATGGCGGCGCTTCTCGCGTAGCTGACCTGAATTAACCAGGCCCATTTTACCGAGAATCAAAATGACAACCGGAAGCTGAAAGGCAATCCCGAATCCAAGTAATAGCTGAAGCGCAAAAGAAATATATTTATTATAGAACCAGATGGATTCGCCACCGAGCTGACCGCCAATCTTCAGCATCAAACCCAGAGCAAGCGGCAACGTAACCTTGTAGCCCATTGCGATCCCCGCCAGAAACAATCCGCCGGAAAAGAAAGCAACGCGGGTCATCAGCTTACGTTCAATATCGCGCACGCCCGGCATTACAAACATACCGATAAAAAAGACCAGAAATGGCAGGCTCAATAAAATGCCGCCAAAGAAAGTAACAGTCAGCCACATCTTGATGGCGGCAGCCGGTTCTGAAAACTGCAGGCGAATAACGCCACGTTTTGTTTTTGTAGAGGTTGGAATGCCGATCTCTGCCTTCACATCGTAATACGGCTCGCCATCCTCGCCAATTATCAGGGCCTCTTCGGAGAGCGAATCCGCCTGAATGCGGAGGTGTACCTGAGCGTCGCCAAGCACCTCTTCCGCGGTTTTTTCAATATAGGGTTCGGCCGGAGCACGTAGAATCGTGATCAAATGGTCGGCAAACGGTAGACAAACCAGCATCCCAAGCATCAGGGCAATAAATACACGAAAAACGGTTTTTCGGAATTCCTCGAGATGCTCGAGGAAGGGCATTTCTTGGTCGTCATACCGAAACTTACCCTTAAATGATTTAAGTTTTTGGAACATCGTCATCCTCGCCTTCAGTTTCTGTAGCCGGATCCGACTCCGATTCTTCAGGCTTTAATTCGCCTTCAAGATCCTTTTCAAGCCCTTGAAAGGTCTCATTGCTATAGTCCCGTTTCTTTTCTTCATCCTCGGAATAATCATCGCCGTAATTTTCAGCCTCATTATAATCAGATTCATAGTCATAATCATGGTCATGCTCAGAATCATACTCGGTATGGTGTTCCGAAGAAGTCGTCGAATCTTTGAGGTCCCCGTACATGACTTCACGCTTAAAACCATCCGCCGTATTTCGCACCTGATTAAGAAACTCGTTTATCTTACGAAAGATTCGCGGCGCATCCTTGGCGCCAAACATTAACAGCAGCACCAACATGATCACGAGCAATTCGGGACCGCCGGGGCCGATAAAAGCAATATGGTTTAAACTATTAAGCATAATCAGGCTTCCACTACTTCAAGGTTCTGGATGTCTGCCGAAACCCGCAACTCATCAGCAACAGCACCAATGGCTTCATTCTTTCGTTCATCATAAAGCCTGGCTTCAATATCGTACCGAACTTCCGCATACTCATTCAGACGCTCCGGCTTACGTTCGAGTACCTTGAGTATGTGATACCCGAATTCACTTTGAAAAACATCACTGAAATCACTCACATCGGTCTTGAATGCAATCTCCTCAAAGGCAGAAACCATCTGGCCGCGAGAGAAAAACCCCAGATCATGGCCTCCGTCCTGACAGTGTGAATATTCGCGGGCAAGCGCATCGAAATCCTCTCCGGCATTCAGGCGTTCGCGAATATTGAGCAGTTCCGCATAAATTTTTTCCAACGGCAGTTCCGGTGTGGGATGCTGGACAATATGCGCTGCATGCACCATTTCAGGAATCTTGAACTCCTCTTTATGATCAGCATAATATGCACGTGAATCCGCCTCGGACGGACGGACGGCATCCTTGCAGATTTCATCAAAGTATTTTTCAAGTCGAACGCCATCTGCAAGATCGTCCATAATCTTGACTTCATCCTCCGGCGTAAGTTCGAAACGTTTTTTAAATTCTTCCTCTCCGCCATGCTGAGCTTTCAGGGCGATGAACCGGGCTTCAATTTCTTCGGGGCGGATGTTGTCGATCACATCCCGCGCCTTCTGCATCAGCAACACACACTCCACGGCATTTTCCCGCGCATCGGATTCAATCTTCGCCTGCTTCTCATCCATTTCCTGATAAGACATTTCCTGGGCGTAACGCTCCCGCAAATTTTGCAGTTCCTGCTGAATCAACGATTCACCAACCTCTTCGCCATTCACTAAAATTATTTTTGCACTTTCTTCGTTCATGGTCTACTTTCCACAACATTTTTTAAATTTTAATCCGCTTCCGCACGAACAAGCATCGTTACGCGCCGGTGCACCTTTAGTCAGCGGCGGAGCGGAAGAACGAGTTCGTTTGTTCATTATGTCTGCCGCAGATCGTCCGTTTTGGACAAGTTCCGCCATTTCCTTCATAGCAGGATCAACATGCTTAAAGAACTTTTTATATCCTGCGCACAGATAGTTCAACCCCGCTTCTCCATCGGGTGTGTTAATAAAACGATGCTTCGGGCACTCTCCATTGCAGGCAGACAGGTATTCACACTCGCGGCAATATGCAGGGAGCGCATCACGTTTATCGCTACCGAACTTAATCTGTTCCTTGGAATAGATCATCTCCTCCAGCGATTTTTCCATAATATTGCCCAGCGCATAATCAGGATAGACGTAGTGATCGCACGAATAAACACGTCCGTCATGCTCCATCGCCACAGCCTGACCGCAGCATTTTGAAAAAGTACACAGTCCCGGCTCCATTCCGCACCAGGCACTCAGCGCCATATCAAAGATATTTACATAAATACGCCCGACGTCTTCCTTAATCCATTCATCAAAGACATTACAAAGGAAGGTGCCAAAATCATCTGCCGAGGTTGCCCAAGGCATCATCGCATCATGATTTTCATCAGACCGAAGTTCCGGCGGGACGGCAAGATCGAGCCCGATTGCATGCGCCGCGCGATCGCCCGCCCGCTCAACAATCGGAATAAACTGCATGAAGGTTACGCCCTGCTTTTTTAGGAAGCGGTAAATTTCCACCGCCTCATTCGGACTCTGACGCGTCACGCAAGTGAGCGTATTGAATTCCACCCGCCATTTTTTAAGGATTTCCAATGCCTGAAAAACACGTGCGTAAGAACCTAATCCCCCCTTATCTACACGATAGCGGTCATGAATGTGCTCCGGACCATCGATACTCAACCCAACGAGAAAACCTTCGCGTGCAAAAAATTTACACCAGTCGTCATTAAGGTTAGTGCCATTCGTCTGGAACGAATTATTAACCTTCCGCCCGCCGGCATGTTGCCGTTGCAACGCAACAACCTTTCGGAAAAAATCGAGTCCCATTAAGGTCGGCTCGCCGCCCTGCCACGCAAAACTTATTTCCGGCGTATGCTGGCTTTGAATATATTTCCGGACATACGTCTCGAGTACCTCATCGCTCATTTTGTAGTTCTCGTCCGCGGGAAACAGATTTTCCTTTTCGAGATAGAAACAGTATTGGCAATCAAGATTACACAACGGCCCGATCGGTTTGGTCATTACGTGAAAAGCACGAGGAGCAAAAGACTGGTTAATATTTTGTGTGCTACTCACGAATACAACCCGCGTGACTCGTGACGATTGAGGCGTGAACACGGCTCACGCATTACGATAATTTTGCCGCAGAACAAAGTCCATTAGAACCAGCGCAGTCATCGTTTCAATGATGGGAATGGCACGCGGCACCACACAGGGATCGTGGCGGCCTTTGGCTTCTAGCACCGATGCCTCGCCTTCAAAGGTGGACGTTTGCTGTGCCATACCGATAGTTGCCGGGGGTTTGAAAGCCACACGAAAAACGAGCGGCTCGCCATTGGTAATGCCGCCCTGAATACCGCCACTGTGATTGGTTGTTGTGCCTAGCCGACCGTCTTTCTGCACAAACGGGTCGTTATGTTCGGAACCAAACATGCGCGCACCGGCAAAGCCGGAACCCACTTCAAACCCCTTCATGGCAGGAATGGAAAGCATGGCCTGAGCAAGTTTGGCTTCAAACTTATCAAAAACGGGCTCACCGAGTCCGATCGGAATATTTTGAGCAACACAGGTCAAAATACCTCCCACAGAATCCTTGCGGTCGCGGGTGGCTTTCACCAAATCAATCATTTTAGTGGCGGCAGCTTCGTCCGGGCAGCGGATGATATTGGAGTCGATCTGTTCGCGGGTCAGATCTTCGAGGATCATATCGCGCGCATCGATAGTACCAACCGAACTGACCCATGAAATTATCTTTGTACCAAACTGCTCGAAAAGCCATTTTTCAGCAATGGCACCGGCAGCCACGCGACCGATTGTTTCGCGGGCACTGGAGCGTCCACCGCCACTGGCGGCACGATTCCCGTATTTCAGCTGATACGTAAAGTCGGCGTGCGAAGGTCGAGGTACGTTACTCATTTCACCATAATCGTGCGGGCGCTGATCCTTGTTGTTGACCATTAATCCAATGGGCGTTCCGAGTGTTTTACCGTTTTCAGTACCGGAAAGAATGATCACCTTATCGGCTTCGTCGCGTGGCGTTGTCATATCGCTCTGCCCCGGACGGCGGCGAGTCAGCTGTGGCTGGATATCGGCTTCTGTCAGCTCCAGATTGGCCGGACAACCATCAACAATCGCTCCAACAGCCTTCCCGTGCGATTCTCCGAATGTTGATACCTTAAAAAGGGTTCCTAGCGTACTCGACATAGCTTTTCCTTGATTTTGGGTTTTCCAATGTTTGGAGCCCCGTTTGTTTCCAGTTGTTTAAAAGGCGTGTTTATACCACCAACCCTCATCGGATTGGACTAAAAACCTAAGGAAACTTCCATTCACAGGAAGTATAAACCACGCACGCTACACGCATAATTGAATTGCATTAAAGGCTTCGTTATGGAGAATTCGCTCCTCTACGCAATAACTCGGGAATTTGATTTATGGAACCAGAAAAACGCCAGCACCTGCAGGATATCTACGCAAGCGATCAAAAATCCAAGGACGATTACACCCCCCAGGTTTCCACCGAGATCGTTGAGGAACGCAAACGCGATATCCGCCGCCATCAGTTCACCAGTTTTATATTGGGAACGACGGTACTTGTTCTTGCGGTATCACTGGTATTTATCGTTGTCCGCGAATACATGGACATTCTCAAACAGAGTTCAACCCCGACCCCGATCACACAGGAATATATTCCACGATACTCCCTTCCGGCCGAATCCCAATGGGTACTCGATTTTTCAAAAAACTATGGCGATCCAAAATGGAATGGCGAAGGCGAGAGACCCTTTAATGCAACCTGGCTTAAAAAAGCCACGTTTAATATTGTTCTGGCTGAACAGGCTGCAGGAATTGGCGAATTCGGCGAGGTAGCAGCCTATTACGAAAAAGCGCTCGAAATTCTTCCCGATCTCGAAGGCATAAAAATCCCACTGGGCATGGCCTATTTCAAACTGAAACAATTTGATAAAGCACTCAACTTGCTTGAAGGCGCATCAGATGCCGATCTGACCTTTGATATTCTCAATAACCTTGGCGCCGCCTGTATCGATGCCAAAGCATACGCACGAGGCGAAGCGTATCTTAAACGATCACTCGAACTGAAGCCGGCCTATGCAGAATCACTCAAAAACCTGGCCACGCTCTACCGAAAGATGGATCGTAAACAGGATGCTTCAAATGCTTACGAACAATATCTAGACCAACGCCCGATCGATACCGATACCCGCTACACCTTTGCACTGTATCTGACAAAAAACGGGAGCTGGGAACTGGCGGGAGAACAACTTCGATTGTTGACAGAGGAAGTTACTGACGTCGCCAATCTCTATATCGTGCTGGCACGTGTAGAAACGAAGCTAGGTAACTTCGAGGCCGCAACAGCATCTACAAGACGTGCGATGCAGCTGAGTGACCCGAAGCAGGCTTTAATGTGGATGAACGATGCTGAGTTCGACCAGCTTCGTGAGCATGATGATTTCCAGGCACTGATTAAATCAGTCGAAAACAACTAGCCCACGAATCTAAAAATTAAGTGATTCAGGCCAAGTGCAATCAGTGCAGCCAAAAAATCGTCAATCGTAATCCCAAATCCTCCGTGGATATGCTGAAGCTGTTTAATCGGCGGAGGCTTCGTGATATCGAATATGCGATGAAGAATAAATCCGCTCAACAAGGCCAACGGTGATGACAAGCCAATCACCGTAATCGGCAGTGTCAGATATTCATCCGCAACAATACAACCCGGATCCTTACCACCAATAATTTTCTCGGCAACTCCGCAGATAGGAATCGACAGCAACGTCAGTGCCCCGCAAATCGCTACCTGGGCTCCAATCTCTGGAACCTGCATAATGCCCCATGCAATCGGCAATCCAAGGAGTGTGCCGACCGTCCCCGGCATTATGGGACTCAGCCCAGTTCCAAAACCCACCGCAATCCATTTAATCAAATTCTTCATCCTGTCTCCTAAACGGCAAACTGTTTATCTGCCTTGTAGTTTTTCCGCAAGCACGGAGATCAATCCAATCGTTGCCGTGTCCGTTCTCAAAATACGCTTACCCATCCCAAATAACTTAAAGCCATGTGCTTGTAGCTGGTCCAACTCATAGGAAGTCCATCCCCCCTCCGAACCAACCGCCAGCACAATGTGCTCAGGCTTTTCCATGTTCTGGAAAAAGTCATCCAGCCGTTTATCGCCTGAAGGATCAGCCAGCAGTTTGCACTGATTGGGAAATAGATTATCGAGTTCATCTTCGATGAAAGGCTTAAAACGCGGGCGAATAAAAACCTCCGGCAGCTGGGTGCAGCGCGCCTGCTGGAGGCCTTCTATCAATAACTTGTTGTAGAAATCGGGATCCAGCACATGACTATCGAAATAGTAGCGTTCCACCTTATCCGCGCGAAGCAGAACAATCCGCCCTACTCCCAGCGCCGCCAACTGTGCCCATAGCCGCTTCAACACCTTTGGGCGTGGCATGGCCAGAATAAGGTCAATTTGAGGACGTGGTGGGGCGGCAGTATCGCAGCGACATAACAACACCACTTCCTTGTGATCAACGGCTAAAACCGTAGCCGTACCCAGCGCTTCGTTGAGCAACCCAATGCGCAACAGTTTCCCCGGTTCCGCGTTCAGCACCTTCCGGATATGCTGCGCCCGCTCATCGGTCAGCACGGCAAGGCCTTCCGCGTTCACTTCCTCAGGGTGAAGAATAATCAAATTCATGTGCAACAGCATGGATATCCCTCCTGTCGGATGCAACCAAATGATGTTTTGTTTTCATCGCAATTGAAGTTTCCGAACCGGACCGCCATATTGCCCGCATGAAAATCCTACTCAGCAACGACGATGGTATCCATGCACCCGGCATCGCAGAACTTCATAACGCCATCGGCCATTTGGGAAACCTTCACGTTTGCGCGCCCGATACCGAACGCAGTGCGGCGGGGCATGCCATTACGCTTACCGATCCGATCAAGGCACTTACCGTTGAAAAAAACGGGAAGCTCTTCGGCACAGCCGTCGGAGGAACACCGGCAGACAGCGTTAAACTAGGATTATGCCTGTTGCATCGCGATGATCCTCCCGATCTGGTGGTCAGCGGCATAAACCTCGGGTCCAATACCGGCATCAGCGTGCTCTACTCCGGCACGGTATCCGCAGCCAGTGAGGCCGTCATTCTCGGGGTCCCGGCCATTGCCCTGTCTCTATGCACCTATCAGAATCCACATTGGGAAACCGCCGCCCATGTTGCCGCTGAAATAGTTTCCAAGGTTGCAAAAAACCCACTGCCCGACGGCACGTTGCTCAACGTCAATATCCCCAACATTCCGTTATCAGAACTCAAAGGAATGAAAGCTGCCCGCATGGGTCGCTCGCGCTTTGTTGAAAAATTCACTACGCATCTTGATCCGCGCGGCAACAGCTATTACTGGCTCGATGGCGAATTGGATCTACTGGATGATGCCCCGGATACCGATGTTAATGTCGTACGGAATGGCTACGTTGCACTTACCCCGATTCAGATTGAAATGACCGCCTTTAAAGATATGGCGCAGGTCGAAACCTGGAATGTGGAGTATTGATCGTAGCTCGTAATTTCCTTAAACTCGGGAATTACGCATTACGACTTACGAATTAGGTTTTCCAATTCAACGGGCAACTCTCCATCCGCATCAAATCGTTCCAACTCCCTGTTGCAGACGTTGGAAAAGTGATTAAGCAACGAGTCGCAGACTTGGGGCATTTCAGGACAATCGTCGCCGAGTATGGCTTTGAGCGAAGCGACAGGTTCACCAACGAGTCCGCACGGAACGATCGTATTAAACCCTGAAAGATCGTTAGATACATTAAAACTCATCCCGTGGAAGGAAACCCACTTTTTCAGCCGAAAGCCTATTGCGGCAATTTTTCCCGCATCGGTCCACGCGCCTGATTTTCCTTCGCGCCGGAAGCCGTTAATCCCGTAGTCATTCAAGGTCCGAATGGCGATCTCTTCCAGATTCGAAAGGTAGCCATGGGAATCGGCCTCGTTGCCGCCAAGATAAAGAATCGGGTAGAGCACCCACTGCCCTGGACCATGGAATGTGACATCGCCACCGCGTTCGGCATGAAACAGATCGATACCCATTTCGTGGTATTCTTCTTCTGTTTTAAGCAGATAGTTTTCGCGGCCGCGATTACCCAGCGTAACGACAGGTGTATGCTGGAGAATCAGCACCGTATCCGGAATTAAGTCATCCTGCCGCGCTTTCAACAAACGGCGTTGAATATCAAGCCCCTGCTGATAGGGAACAGGTTGATTAAAACTAACGGACCAGGATTTCATGGCATAAATAAAAAAAGGAGGATAAGCATCCTCCTTCTGTCAAATTAAAGCGGATGATGCTTAGTCGTTGGGGCAAAGTTCTTCGTAGGAATCTGCGTCCATCAGATCATCAACTTCAGCCTCATTAGTAACCTTCATCTTAAAGAGCCAGCCTGCACCAAAAGCATCTTTATTGATCAATTCAGGAGTATCTTCGAGCTCGGTGTTGACTTCGGTAACTTCGCCGCCGACTGGAGCATATACATCGGCAGCAGCCTTCACGGATTCCACAACGGCGGCTTCGTCCCCGGCGGAAAATTCAGCCCCGACTTCCGGAAGCTCGGCGAATGTTAAATCGGAAAGCTGGCTCTGGGCAAAATCAGTAATGCCTACGGTGGCAATGCCATCGGCGAGGGAAACCCATTCGTGGGTCTTTGCGTAAAACAGGTCTTGTGGAACAGCCATCTTGATTCTCCTAATTAACAGCCGATAAAAAATGGAGGTGCGGATCGGAGTCGAACCGATCTAGATGGATTTGCAATCCACTGCCTAACCGCTTGGCTACCGCACCACTTTATGTTCAAAGCGGCCATCAATGTAATGATGTGCTGATAGCATTCAAACAAAAATATCCAAAAAAAGATAACGGTACTGCAACCATCTCAGGCTCAGCAAACTACACATCCAAAATCATATTATCAATGAGCCTGGTTGACCCGATTTTTACCGCCATCGCGATAAGTACCCGCTCTTCAGCGAACTCAACGCTTTCCAGCGTTTCGTCATCCATAAACTCAATATAGTCGATAGCGGCGGCGGGTATACGCTCAATTAAATCGCTCATGGCCTGTCGAAGTGTCGAAACATTCCGTTCCCCCTCACCAGCCAACCGTTCCGCCAGCTCCAAAGCATTTTTTAAACACCGTGCGTTCTGTCGTTGGGTATCAGATAGATATTTATTGCGCGAGCTCATGGCCAGGCCATCCGGTTCGCGAACGATGGGGGCCCTAATAATTTCGATCGGAAAATTCAGGTCACGCACCATACGCTCCATCATGCGTAATTGCTGGGCATCCTTTTCACCAAACACAACAAAATCCGGTTGCACCAGATTGAACAACTTGGCCACCACCGTGCAGACCCCCCGAAAATGTCCGGCACGCGATGCACCGCACAATACGGCTGAAAGCGAACCCTCATCCACCCATACACTCGCATTTTCGGCATACATGCTTTTAGCGTCTGGATAAAAAATTATATCTGCACCATCTTGTTCGCATAAGGATTCATCACGGGCAAAGTCACGCGGATAGGCGGCCAGATCTTCATTGGGACCAAACTGCGTCGGATTCACAAAAATACTGACGACCAGCACATCGCACCTGGTGCGGACGAGGCGCATAAGCGAAAGATGGCCCTCGTGCAGGAACCCCATGGTCGGCACAAAACCAATACTGCGCCCCTGCCGCTTCAGTTCCAGCGCACGGCGTTGCATCGTCTGGGGTGACTGGATAATTTCCATCTTAGTAGGTTTGCTCATCGGCGGGAAATGCACCGGATTCAACTTCGCTCTTATAGCTGCTCAGTGCATCCGTGATCAGTGGATTGAGGTTTGCATATTTTTTTACAAATTTCGGAACGGATTTCCCGCTGATTCCCAGCAGGTCAGTAATTACCAGCACCTGGCCATCGCAGCCTGCCCCGGCACCAATCCCGATGGTTGGGATCGTCAGTGCATTGGAAATCATTTCGCCGAGTTCAGCTGGAACGCATTCAAGTACCAAAGCAAACGCGCCGGCCTGCTCTACGGCCATCGCGTCATCCATTAACTGGCGGGCCTGCTCCGACGTTTTTCCCTGAACCCTATAGCCCCCCATCTCTTTAATACTTTGCGGGGTTAACCCAATATGACCGAGCACTGGCACCCCGTTACCGACCAGTGCTTCAATCAGCTGTATCCGGATCATACCGCCTTCGACTTTCACGGCATCGGCATGGGCTTCTTTGATAAAGCGGCCAGCATTTTCTAATCCCATTTCAATGGAAGGCTGGTACGACATGAACGGCATATCGGCAATGATCAGGGCGTTCTTCACTCCACGCGATACAGCCGCGGTGTGGTGCAACATTTCATCCATACTCACCGGCAGCGTCGTTTCGTAGCCAAGAACAGTCATACCCAGCGAATCGCCAACCAGTACGGCGGGAATTTCGGCGGCATCAACGAGCGAAGCGGTGAGGGCATCGTATGCCGTAAGCATCGCAATTTTTTTTGCGCCTTTGAGCGATTTGATTTGATTTGCAGTCCACTTCATATCATTAAATCCAAATAGCGGTGGTTACCAGCGTTCGTCAAAAACAGTCAACCCGGCATCAATAGGAAGGGCCTGAAGAATCTGAGCGACGTTTTTACTCGTTTCAGGAAGCACCAGTTTCGGCCGAACATCGCAAAGTGGTTGCACCACAAAACGTCGTTCCGCCCAGCGCGGATGCGGCACTTCGAGTCCGCCGCTGTCGATGATCTGATTTCCGGCATATATAATATCGACATCAATCGTACGCGGGGCATTTCGATCTTCCGAGCGCTCGCGTCCAAGATTATTTTCAATTTTTCCAATGTATGATAGCCAGCTATCCAGCGGCAGTTCGCTTTCCACAACCACAACCGAATTCAGATAGGCCATATCTTGATATTCCGGTTTCACATCCACCGGAGTGGTTTCATAGATCGGAGACTGGTCGACAAAACTTGTACGCGGAGCGGATAGCAACAAGTTTTTCGCCTGCATCAGCAGCCGTTTGCGATTATATAAATTGGAACCAAGACTAAACCCGATTTCCATATTCGATCTCTCCGTCAAAAACAAATACTGCGCCACCCGTCAGCGTGGTTATTCCGAGAACTGAATCAATTACCAAATCAAAGCCCCCGGCGCAATGCACGGTGACGGGTAACTTAACCCGGTTCCGCTCAGCGGCAAGCAAAGCTACAGCCGCCACTCCCGTTCCGCAGGCCAGCGTTTCTGCCTCGACACCGCGCTCATAGGTGCGCACCGTTAAGGAACCGTCTTGTTCCACTCCGGCAAAATTAACATTGGTTCCGTTCGGCATAAACCATTCGTGGTTGCGAATCATTTTTCCAAGTAGCGGAAGATCCACCGCCTGCACATCATCAACCCAAACCACGGTATGCGGCACTCCGGTGTTCACAAAATCAACCGTCCACTCCAATCCGGTATCAAGATCGAGCTGGAGATCCGAAGAATCCGTTAGTTCAAGACCGATCGCATTTTCCTGAATCTCCGCTTTCACGACGCCTGCACCGGTCTGTATTTCCATCTTTTCCGTGGCCACCCCGAGATCGTACGCCAGCCGTGCAATGCACCGAGCGCCGTTTCCACACATGTCCTGCTCGCCTCCATCGGGATTGATAAAGCGCATGCGGAAATCAGCGATATCCGATGGCTGTAGTAGCAAGATGCCATCGCACCCAACGCCGATACGTCTTGAGGTAATCCGTTGAATGAACGGTTTATCATCCAAAGGAAACGTCTGACTCTGGTCATCGACTACCATAAAGTCGTTGCCCGCACCGTGCATTTTTGTAAAAGGAATTTTCATTTTCAGGACGGTCAATGTGCCATATAAGTTCCAAAAGCGGGAAACAAAAAGGGCCGCCTTTCAGCAGCCCTTCTCCGTAGCATGGGCGCTTAGCCCATGATCCCGGGCCCGTTGCCCGTGCTACTCTAATTAACCAACAAGCGCCAGCAGCACACCGGCGGCCACAGCAGAGCCGATTACTCCGGCAACATTCGGACCCATGGCGTGCATGAGCAGGAAGTTTTGCGGATTGGCCTCAAGCCCGACCTTGTTGGAGACACGGGCTGCCATTGGAACGGCTGAAACCCCCGCCGAACCAATCAGTGGATTAATCTGATCCTTGCTGAGCTTATTCATCAGCTTGGCGAGCAATACGCCGGTTGCGGTGCCGATCATGAAGGCAATCAGACCGAGACCCAAAACGCCGAAAGTCTGAACATTCAAGAACTTGTCGGCCGCCAGCTTGGATCCTACTGCGAGGCCAAGCATGATCGTGACAATGTTAATCAGTGAATTCTGAGCGGTGTCAGACAATCGATCCACCACGGCGGATTCCTTCATCAGATTACCGAGCATCAGCATACCAACCAGCGGGGTAGCTGAAGGAAGCAGCAGCAGGCACAGCACCAGCACCAGTAATGGGAAGACAATCTTCTCCGTCTTGCTGACATGACGTAGTTGCTTCATTTCAATGGCACGTTCGGCTTTGGTCGTCAGTGCCCGCATGATCGGTGGCTGAATAATTGGAACCAGCGCCATATAGGAATAAGCCGCAACCGCAATGGCCCCCAGCAGGTTCGGAGAAAGTCGAGAGGCCAGGAAAATGGCTGTAGGGCCGTCAGCTCCACCAATGATGCCGATAGCAGCAGCATCCTGCATCGTAAACATATCAAACATGCCGCCCAAAGCCATCGCACCCAGAAGCGCTATAAAGATCCCGAACTGTGCGGCTGCACCGAGCAGCGCCGTTTTTGGATTCGCCAGCAACGGACCGAAATCGGTCATGGCACCTACACCCATAAAGATAAGCAGTGGGAATACACCCGACTCCACGCCAATCGTGTAGAAATAATACAGGAAACCACCGGGTTGTCCGGGCATTGGGACTGCCGAAATTCCAGCCATTGGAATATTCGTCAAGATGGCACCAAAGCCGATCGGCAATAGAAGTAACGGTTCAAAACCTTTGGCAATGGCCAGATAGATCAAACCAAGTCCCACCAGGATCATGATGAATTGCCCCAAACCTTCCGGCAGGGACAAGGGCGGCTCATAGCCCGCTTCTTCCGCCTCTGCAACGCGATTTTCCAGCTGATTCAGCAGGATTGGATCAATACCGTGTGCCTTATGGACTTCCTCATACGCGGCATGAAAATGGCCCACAGAAATTTCTGCTTCGACGGTTTTCATCAGCGCAGCCTCGTAGGCGGTAGCTTTCTCTTCCTTGGTCTGAGGATTCATGAATCGGTAAATACCGGTTTCACGACCCAACTTCTTAAACCCATTAATGATGGATATGCGTTCTTCGGATTTCGCGCCTTCTGCCGGAGCAGCCGTTTCGGCCTGCACCCCAACAGCTCCGCCGAGTACGGCGGCAGCGAGAAGTCCCATGGTTATGAATTTCTTCATCAGTTGAAATCTCCGTTCGCTTTTGCGCTGTTAGTTGATGGATGCCATGGCTTCGCCGGAAGTGACTGAAGCACCGATATCGACTGCAAGTGAGGAGATCGTTCCGGCCAGTGAGGCCTTAACCTCGATCTCCATTTTCATCGCTTCAACCACAAAGATTACATCCCCTTCGTTCACATGGTCGCCCACATTCACGCTGACTTTAACGACCTTGGCATTCATCGGAGCAACGACCTCAACTGAATCAGCGGATTCATGAGCCACCGTCGCAATTCCGGAAGTTTCAGCTCCGGCTGTAACATCAATGTCGTAGGACTTGCCATTCACGGTGGCTTTATCACCCTTAACGTCGACCGCCAGTTGCTTGCCATTCACGGTTACGGTGTATACCCCATCTCCGCCAGGTGCGGTTGCTGGAACGTCGGCCGGCATGAGTGATTTCTTACGCACTCCATTGACCTTGGCTTTGCCGAGCAGGAAGTCGATTCCCTTCTGTTCGCAGCAGGAAGCGATAAACACGTTTTCATCGCAATGGTCGGTAATGCCCGAATCGGAAAGCCTCTTCTTCGCGGCTTCTACACCCTTGTCCGGGTTGGCATCATTAAGGTCCACCGGATTTTCGGTCGTCGGTTCAAGACCCATCTTTTCGGAAGCGAGCTTTACGAGTTCCGAATCAGGAGCAACCGGCGTTTTGCCGAAGTAGCCCAGAATCATCTTGCCGTAGCCGTCCGCAAATTTTTCCCAGGGGCCGAACATCACGTTGTTGAAGGCCTGCTGGAAATAGAACTGCGAAACCGGCGTTACGGAAGTCGCGAAACCACCGCGGCGAACGACTTCGCTCATTGCCTTGATGCAGTCTTCGTATTTATCCATCAGATTGTTGTCGCGCATCATCTGCGTATTGGCGGTCAGTGCGCCACCGGGCATCGGCGACCAAGGAATCATCGGTTCAACCGCCAGTGCTTCGGGGGGAATGATATAGTCAGCCATGCATTCCTTGAAGACCGTGGAAGCGTGCATCATCTTGTCGATGTCGACATCCAGCTCATAGTCCTCGCCGCGCAGCGCGTGCCACAGGGTGGCCACATCCGGCTGACAGGTTCCACCCGAGGCAGGGGCCAGCGAACAGTCGACCTGATCAGCGCCCGCTTTAATAGCGGCGATGTAGCCAACGGTACCAATCCCGGCGGTTTCGTGGGAGTGGAATGCAATTTTGGTATCGCCAGGGAGCATTTTGCGGGCGGCCAGAATCGTGTCGTATACTTTTTTCGGAACGGCAGTTCCGGAGGCATCTTTAAAGCAGACGCTGGTAAATGGAATTTCGGCATCCAGAATATTCTGCAGGGTTTTGAGATAAAACTCTACGTCATGGGCACCGGTACAACCGGGAGGAAGCTCCATCATGGTGACCACAACTTCGTGGTTCAGTCCGTGGTTGGTGATTGATTTCCCGGAGTCGATCAGGTTGTTGACGTCGTTGAGGGCATCGAAGTTCCGGATGGTGGTCATGCCGTGCTTCTTGAACATTTTAGCGTGCAGGTCAATGATATCACGCGACTGGGAATCCAGACTCACTACGTTGATACCCCTCGCCAGTGTTTGCAGATCTGCATCGGGGCCAACGGTCGCACGAAATGTATCCATCATGTCAAAGGCGGATTCGTTGCAATAAAAGAAGGGAGCCTGGAACCGGGCGCCGCCGCCGGCTTCAAAATGGGTTTGGCCGGCTTCGGCGCACACTTTGACGGCAGGCATGAAATCTTTGGTAAATACGCGCGCACCATAGACGGATTGGAACCCGTCGCGAAACGCGGTGTTCATAATATGAATGGTTTTCTTAGCCACAATAGTTCTCCTGGTTAATTAGTCTAAATTTATCCCTTTTTCGCACGAATGGTGGCCAGTGCCACCGCGATTTCCGCAATGGGATCGCCTGCAGCGGTCTTGGTTACCACGTCCTCTTCCGGGAAGAGATGGGCGAATTTACGGAAGAAAGCGGCTGATCCATTCATTGCCAGAATCAGCAGAACGAGAAAGCCAAAAACGGTTGCCATACCGATCACCATCAGGACAACGCCTTGCATGAGAAGTTCCATATACTATAGTCTCCTTTGATTACATAAAATGAGTTGTTTTTATACGGATAATAAATTTGCATAGCTAGTGAAAAACGAGTTTAACCCGCTGTTCTAATTCTTTAAACACAATCTAAATAGGAAGATCGGCCTCATGGATTTCAAGGTTGAGTGGTACGACAAGCTAGACTCTACAAACACCTGTATGCATGATCGTTTTCATAGTGATTTAAAACTTCCAAACGGTTTAATTATTGCCGCACGCGAACAAACTGCCGGACGGGGTCGACAGGATCGGAATTGGATTTCCCGTTCTGATACCAACCTATGCTTCTCAGCATTCATTGAAACAAATGCTCCGCTGATTGAAGTCCCCTCGCTTACGATGGCCGTTGCACTAGGCATTGTTGAAATGCTGGTGCCGGCCGGCATCCGGGCGGCACCGAAATGGCCAAACGATGTTTTAGTTGGCGATAAAAAGATCTGCGGCATTCTTTCAGAACGGGTGGAACATCCAACTACGCGACGAACCGGCATTATCGCAGGCATCGGATTGAACGTGAATATGACTACAGAAGAGGCCGAGGCTATCGACCGGCCAGCGACTTCAATGCTGATTGAAAAAGGTCGGGCTTACGATCTGAACCATTCCCTAGAAGCGCTATTTGAACCGTTGGACTACTGGATCAAAGAATGGGAAAAAGGCGGATTTTCCAAACTTCAGAAAATCTGGACCGAAAAGGCGGGGCCGATCGGGAAATGTCTCGCGGTACACGATGGCGATATTAGGAAACGCGGAGTACTGGCGGGATTTGGTGAATATGGCGAGCTGTTGCTGGAAACAGGGAACGGAATCGAAACGATTTGGTCGGGAGATGTCAGCGAATGAAAACGGCATTACTGTTTTTTGTATTAGCGATCCTGCTCAGTGGTTGTGCAACGAGTCGGCGATATCGAATTCCCCGGGATCAAAAACCTGAACTCGTGAATATGGAAACCACGGGTTATTGCAAGTGCGGGAAGTGCTGCGGCTGGAAACGCAACTGGAAATTTGAACCCGTCGTGGCCTATGGCCCCACCAAAGGACAGCCCAAGACCGTGGGCATTACAGCTTCCGGAACTCGGGTCGACTGGGGAACCATTGCTGCGGATACCCGCTATTATCCATTCGGAACGATCATGTATATTCCTAACTATGGATGGGGTCGCGTTGAAGACATTGGCGGCGGAATCAAGGGAATGCACATCGACCTCTACCATACCACGCATAAGAAAGCCCTCAAATGGGGCCGCGAGTGGAAGCAGGTTAAGATTTGGAAACCTCAACCCTCGCGCTGAGAAGTAATGCGTATCCTGGTGCCATCAAGATGCTGATCAATGTGTCTGGAAAATGCATAAACGAACAGAATCGCACCGCACATTTCGAGAATTTCCTCGATCGTGCTAATGACTGTGTACCAAGAATCGAATCCATTGCTGGAATAACGGGCACTGCCCGCCATTTCTATACCGATGGCCCCCAGCACATACGTGAACGCAGCAAAGGCAATCCATTTTTTTGTATCGGCAGGCAGTCTTAAATAAAACCGCAGCATCGATAACCCAAAAACCACGGCCGCAAGGCCATACGGAAGAACCCATACAAACCGAAACATACCGGTCGTATTTAACTGCTCATGCAGCAGATCACTGACCTTTTCATGAATCATGATGGTTTCATCAATGCCTAGCATGAGAAATACGGCCGACAGAACCGCCCAGCAGATGAATGCCTGTCCTTTTTTCTTTTCTGTTACAGCGATAAGCAGGGTTAATCCCGAACTCAACAGTAACAACCCGGTCGAAAACAGGGTGGGCAAATTTTGTTCAAGACCAAAATCAAAGTACCTGATCGTATAGTCCCGCCCCGTTAATATGGGCGGCAACCATGCCACGATGTGTAATACAAACAACACGGCCAAAATTGAAAATAGAACTCTTACCAGCGTGCAGGGATGCAACTTGATTTCCATAAACGACCTCTATCCTGAGACTAAAAAGTGTGATTTTAAAAACGATAAAACCCTTAGTAGCATGTTCCGTTTCAATTGCTCGGACAAAAATTAGTGTTTTTTTGCCGATTTTAACGTCCACTTGCTTATAGTAACCCGCTTTTCGAGGCAAACTTATGGGAATACCACGTTTAGTACGGGTTAATGAATTATTAAAACGCGAAATTGCGGAAGATCTATACCGTAATTATGCCGGATCTGATTTTGATGCATCAGCCATGACGGTCACCCGCGTTGAGTGTGCTCCAGATTTGCGTGATGCAAATGTATTTGTATCCATCTTCGGGCATGAAAATGAGCGGGATAAGATGATCAACCATCTAAACCGCCACCGTCAGGAAATCATCCGCATGATGATCAAACGGGTAAAACTGAAATATACGCCCCGCCTGCATTTCATCCTCGATGAATCACTCGAGGGCGGCGACAACATCCTTTCGATGCTGGCCGAAATGGAACGCGAAAACCCTGATGTTTTTAAGGATGACGACAAAAAATCATGAGACAACGTAGACGTAAACGCGAACCTGATCCTTTCGATGGAATTCTGCTCGTAAACAAACCCACGGAATGGACTTCGCACGATGTGGTCGCAAAAATCCGCAATCATTTCAAATTCAGCAAAGTTGGCCACGGCGGAACGCTTGATCCGTTGGCAACTGGTTTACTTGTACTGCTGATCGGCAAGGGTACAAAACTTTCTGATCGCATTATGGGCGGCGACAAAGTCTACGAAGGAAAAATTCGTCTGGGCGTTTCAACCAACTCTCAAGATGCCGATGGCGAAGTGCTTGAAGAAAAGGATGCATCCCATATCACGCGCGAGCAGGTTGAAGCCGCCATTCAAAATTATATCGGCGACATTGAGCAGATTCCTCCCATGGTTTCAGCCATCAAGAAAGACGGTGTTCCCCTGTATAAAATGGCACGGAAAGGCATCGAAATTGAACGGGAACCCCGCAAGATTCATGTATACAGCTACGACATTCTTGAGTTCGACAACCCGATTATCACATTTCGCGTCAAGAGCACCAAGGGCACTTACGTCCGTACGCTTGCTCACGATCTGGGGAACGACCTCGGCGTTGGCGGAAGTCTGGATGCGCTTTGCCGTACTGAGTCCGGACCGCTTGCTCTGGACAAGGCCTGCACCATGGAAGAAATTCTGGCGTGTGATCGCGAGACGATCGGCGAGAAAATCATTCACTTAACCGATATGCTACAGGGAAGTTCGGCAGAATAACTGGTCGTATTGTCTGGCATCCGGTTTCGGCGAAAAATATGTAGTACGAGATACGCAGTACGCAGTATAAATTTATGAAAATCATCCATTCACTCTCAGATTTCGTCGACACCAAAACCCCGGTAATCTTAGCCGCGGGTTGCTTCGACGGATTGCACATCGGCCATACCGCTGTCATTCAGGTAGCGATAGACCGGGCGCGTGCCATCGCCGGTGAAGTCTGGGTATTCACGTTCGACCCCCACCCCGCCAAAGTGCTCAGCCCGGATCGGGCACCTCAGATGATTTACACTACGGATCAGCAATCCCGCCATCTGCAGGAGATGGGCATCGACGGATGTATCCTGCAGCCCTTTACCATCGATTTCATGAAGCAGGAGCCGGTTGATTTTTTTGATAAACTCTATAACTCCATTCCTGAATTAGCCGGAATTTCCGTCGGCGAAGACTGGTCTTTTGGCCGAAACCGCTCCGGCAATGCGAAGCTTCTCACCAAATTGTGCAGAGAGCACAACATGTATTTTTCGGCTCTTCCCGCAGTCTGTTGGAAGGATGAGCGCGTTTCGAGCACCCGCATTCGGGAAGCCATTAAACTCGGTCATCTAAGCGATGCAACCGGCATGCTCGGTCGACCGATTAGTACGATCGGCAAAGTGGAGCATGGCGAGAAAATCGGCCGCAAACTGGGTTACCCCACCGCAAATATTGATCCCGAAAACGATATGCTGCCCCCACACGGTATCTATGCTGCTTGGTTACGTGTCGGCAACCTTCTTCATAAAGCCGCTGCCTATATTGGGCATCGCGGCACGTTCCACGAAAACGAACTTCAGGTTCTTGAAGTCCACCTGTTGGACGAAACGGACATTGATCTCTACGATCAGAGCGTGGAAGTAAGTTATGTGGAATACATCCGAGGCGATCAGGTTTTTGAGGATGCAGATCAGTTAAAACTGCAGATTAAAGCCGACATCGCTTCAATCCGTAACATCCTTCGTTAATCGATAGACAGCGTATCAAACGCTGCACGGTCGTCGAACGCCCCGAAACCGACCTTCCCAACAGGATAGGTCGTGTCTTTTGCGGTCATAACCGGTTTTCCCGGATCATCAACAAATACCCGAATATCTCCATTTGGCAGATGTTGAACTTTTATTGATCGCCACCCATTGAAAAGTCTTGGCTCGGGATCAACCTCCAGATTGATCCGCGTCCGGCTATCACCATCCACGCGCATGATGATGTTGTGGAACATATTATCGGAGTTAGATGAAATATGCGCATAGTAAAAATGCGTATCATCCTGATATCCAAAGATCAGACATATATCACGATTCTTAATTGCTTCCGGCATCCGCGTTGCGGCTTCGACCGTAAATTCACCGATAGCCGTATCACTCTTGTACAGCGCGAATTCACTTGGGCGACGAACGGGAGGGCGCTGTTCTCCAGGCGTTTCAAGAATTAGACACCTGCGCCCTTCCACCTCACCGATTTTCCAATGATTGGAATCCAGAAGTTCCAATTGATCCAGGGCGTCAGCCAGTTTTATCGGAGCAGCGCAGACGCCTACTGCAAGCAGCAGACTGCTAAGGATTGGTAAAACGTGTTTATGCCAGCATGCCATCTTCATATCCCGGTAGATCCCAGGGTTGCGGAAGACCGGTCGGGATATTCATGGCCACTTTTTTCGATAAACTCTTACGGTTCATCTCGTCCATAGCCCGGAAGTTGGTCGCGAGTTCGGCATTGGCTTCCACATGCGGCACTTCTCCAGTGCCGACGATGGCGGTGCTTACACCGGGCAAACTCAGAGCATATCGAATCAGTTCAGACGGTTTCTGATCGGAGTTACGTACGTGCCGCACTGTTTTCATGGCAATCACGCCCATGTTGTTTTCAACTGCAAGCGGAAGCAGCTCATCTTCGTAGCGCCCGTTTTCGGGCCGGTTGGCCGGAAAGGTGGTCAACAGAGCATCGGGATCAAACGCTTTAATGCATTCCATTAGAATGTCGGGACCGCTGTGGCCGGTTACTCCAAACGCTTTGATCATCCCCTGCTCTCTGGCTTTGACGGCCGCCTTGTATGCCCCATCGCGGGCTGCGGGAGATGTATCCCCCTTCTTCGGCTGCCAGTTATGCATGAGATACAAGTCGAGATGGTCCGTTCGCAGGCTCTTCAAACTGGCTTCCAGCTCCTTCATAAAGGTGTCGTAGGTTTTTTCTCCGCTTTTGGAAACCATGAAAACCTCTTTGCGGCGCTTTTCAAGCACGGGACCGATAAGTTCTTCACTACCATCGTAGCTACGGGCGGTATCCCAGTAGTTAATGCCGAAATCGAGGGCTCGCTCAAGCATCGCAGAGGCTCCGTCCGGATTACCGGCCATCGGTTTAAAAAATGCACTACCCAGTCCGAGCCCATAGATTGAAACTTCGGCCCCGATTCTACCCAGTGTCCGCCGGTCTACCTGCTTTTCCTTTGGTTTAGCATCTGCGGAAGCACCCGCCGCCATTGCCAAGCCACCCCCCACCGATGTTACAACAAAATCGCGTCTTGACCCGTTCATCATAATACACCTCTCGTTTGGAATACATGAACTATACCGTTCACATGATCGCTCTGCAATATTAGCAGGCACAAAAAAAGGCCAGCCCCGTAGGCTGGCCTTTGTGCGCAAACTCAGAATGGATTAGATTCGAGCAATTTTATCAGACTTGGCTGCCGCCAAAAGACGAGCTACCAAATCTTCATAGCTACCGGCAGCGAGAAGGATTTCACCATTCGACATAACGACTTCTGCACGATCTTCGAATTGTTCTGAAGAACGAAGGCGAACTCCGGTCATTTCGATCAGACGACGATTTTCCGGTTTTTTGGAGTCGGCGGTGTCGTGGGTGTAATTTTCGAGATTAACTGCATATACTTCGAGGAACATATGTTTCTCCTTCTTGTCTGTTCAATCGGATGCCCCCGAAATTTTCCATTCCAGAACAGGGCCAGCCCGTCAACGGGGGCGCTTATATAGGCAGTTTCCGGCTGTGTCCATCCCCAAAAATTAAAAACCCAGTTGCCGGCACGGTCTTTTTATCTAATGGCACTCTGGGTAATGCCGACATAAAGAACCGGTTTTTGTAAACATTTTGTTAGTGTAACACCTCTTCTGTAATTTCAGTTTAGCCCTGTGGGTGGTGAAGCCCGGAGGGGGTTTCAATCCCTCCTTATAAGGAGGGATTGAAAACGGCGCGTTAGTTCAGTACTTCTTTAATTCACAACAAAGAAAGAAGGAACTGAATGAACGACACAACAGAAGATAATCCAATCGATCAGATCATGGAAATTATAATCGAACAAGGTTTCGGGGGAATGGATCAGGCGATGACGATCCTGATCAATGAGGCCATGAAGATAGAGCGATCCCACGTATTGCAGGCCACCGCCTATGAGCGCACCCCACATCGTTGGCACCTTCGCCATATTGCGCAACAGATTGCTATTCATGCACAAGGAACAAGACCTTCACGCAACGCTACCTGGGTACGTAGAGGATATTGCCGCGAATGGACACAACCCTTTTTCAATGCTCATGCGCCGATACTGAACTCATATAGAAAGACCGTGCAGTTGCCGGACTGAGGCACATGGATGCCAAACCGCCATTCCGTTTCGGGAATACTTGACGCGACGAACACGTTTCCCTAATTTCTTCGATTCATAAGCCCCTTTATGAAAGCGGGCTTTTTTTTTAATGGTTGTCAGAAAAAAGGCGGACAGATGCGGATCTTCCGATAACCGATCATTGCTAAATAGGGAGAACTCTGCAACATGTCTAAGACAGTATTGATCGGGTCGCAATGGGGCGACGAAGGCAAAGGAAAGATTATTGATGTACTCACCGCTAACGCGGACTGGGTTGTACGGTATCAGGGTGGCAACAACGCAGGACATACCGTCGAAATCGGCGACCAGAAATACGTCCTCCATCTCACCCCCTCAGGCATCCTCCGCGAATCTTGCAAATGCGTAATCGGCAACGGCCTGGTGGTCGACCTCATTGGTCTGATGAACGAGCTAACGGCATTGGTTGAACGCGGCATCAAACTCGACGGTCGTCTATTTATCTCCGACCGGGCCCACATGGTTCTCCAATACCACAAAGAACTCGACGGTGCCAAAGAAGGAAACCTTGAAGAAGGGAAGAAAATCGGCACGACCAAACGCGGCATCGGTCCGGCCTACATGGATAAAGCCGAACGTACTGGACTGCGTCTTGGGGATATCCTTGAAGCCGACTTCAGCGAAATGGTCAGAGCACAGGCTGAAAAGAAGAATGCAATGCTCGTTTCCATGGGAGCTGAACCGCTTAATATCGACACCCTGATTGTTGACGTTCAGGAAGCCGCTGACTATCTCCGTCCGTTTATCTGCGACACCGTTCCGCTCCTGCATAATGCTGTACAGAACGACGACGAAATGCTCTTCGAAGGCGCCCAGGGCATTATGCTCGATGTCGACTTCGGATCTTACCCCTACGTCACCTCTTCAAACACAGGCGCCGGCGGCGCTCCATCCGGATCTGGCGTTCCACCCAACGCAATCGACCGTGTTGTCGGCATCGTAAAAGCCTACACCACACGCGTTGGCGGGGGTCCCTTCCCAACGGAACTTCTCGACGATATGGGTACCCATATCGCTAAAGTCGGAAACGAGTTTGGCGCAACGACCGGACGTCCCCGTCGTTGTGGCTGGTTCGACGGCGTTGTTGCCCGCTACGCCGTTATGACCGGTGGTATCAACGAATGGGCGCTGATGAAACTCGACGTACTCGATGCCGTTGAAACCATTAAGGTTTGTGTGGCCTACGAAGTGGACGGAGAACGCATTACCAGCGTGCCCGCCAGCATCCGCAAACTGGAACGGTGCAAACCTATTTACGAAGAAGTCCAAGGCTGGAACACGCCCACCACGGAATGCACCACCTGGGATGAGCTCCCTGAGCTGGCTCAGAAATATATCGAATACCTCGAAGAACTGACCGGCGTTAAGGTCAGCATTCTTTCGGTAGGACCGAAACGTTCCAGCACGCTTCAGCTGAACCGCTGATCCAACGATGAGGGATGAACTATGAAATATGAAATCCGGTCGGCGACAGCCCACAAAAAAAGGCCAATGCCGCCTGAGTTCCTTTTTCACTTTTCATCCTTCAGCCTTCATCTTTCTTTTCAATGAATTTCGATCCTCAATCCCTGGAAAAAATTCCGCGACACGTTGCCCTTATCATGGATGGCAACGGTCGTTGGGCTCAGGAGCGAGGTTTATCTCGTATTGAAGGTCACCAGGAAGGTGCTCAATCCGTTCGCGCCGTTCTACGGGCGGCCGCTCAGGCGGGCGTTGAATTCATTACCGTCTACGCCTTCAGCACGGAAAACTGGAAACGGCCGTTTCAGGAAGTCGACGGATTAATGAAATTGCTTGTCAGCTCGCTCAATGCCTACGAACAGGAGCTCCACGATAACAATATCCGTCTCCGCGTCATGGGTCAGTTCGAACGTCTTCCCCTGCCCGTCCGCATGCGCCTGCAGAAAACAATGGATGCAACGGCGCATTACACGGACCATACGTTCATTATTGCGCTAAGCTATGGATCGCGCACGGAAATCGCCGATGCCGCACGAACGATTGCTGAAAAAGTGAAGTCGGGCGAAATGAAGACTAAGGATATAGACGAGCAGACCATTTCAAATCATCTCTATCTCCCGGATGTTCCTGATCCGGAACTTATGATCCGCACGAGCGGCGAACTGCGACTGAGCAACTTCCTGCTGTGGCAACTTTCCTACTCCGAGTTTTACATAACGGATGCCTACTGGCCCGACTTCCGCGAGGAACAGTTTTTTCAGGCATTAGAAGCTTACAACGGGCGTGATCGCCGCTATGGTGCAGTGAATAAAAAATAACAAACACCCACTTTATGGATAAGAAACGAATCACTATAGCCCTTTGCATCGGCGCCGTTCTCGTAACAGCATTTAGCCTTGTGCCCTGCAAACTGCCAATCGGGCTGATCGGCATGCTCCTGTTTGCTGGCGTCGCCACGTGGGAGTTTTACGGACTCCTGGGTGCCGTTGGGGTAAAAGCGTCAACGAAGTGGGGAATTTCCAGTGGTCTCATCTTTGTTACGGCGACCTGGTTCAATTCACTGGGGAAACATATCTCCTATAACGGATTCAGCATTTCAGACAATATGCTGTGGTGCATCCTTCTGATCGTTATCACTTCAAACCTATTCCGTATCCTTGCCTATCCCAATCTACGAAAGGGTCTCGACAGCTGTATGGCCACCATCCTGGGACTGATTTATATTCCCTTGCTGTGGAGCTTTGTTATCCGTCTATTCCTCATGGGCGATTTATCAAAACCGGGCTGGGCAGCTTTTTACGTTATTCTCTGTATGAAAATGGCGGACTCCGGCGGCTATTTCTTTGGCATGCGTTTCGGCAAACACAAACTGGCTCAGACCATTTCTCCAAAGAAGAGCTGGGAAGGGTTGATCGGCGGCGTGGTTTTCTGCGTTACCGTTAATGTCATTTGGTGGATCGTTTCCAAGGGTCACATCAATAGCGCCATTTCTTTCTCGCTCGGACATGCACTCGTGCTCGGCTTCCTGTTTCCAATCGTTGGAACTCTCGGCGATCTCGTCGAATCTATGTTCAAGCGCGCGGTTGATGTTAAAGATTCCAACACCATGGTGTACGGACTCGGCGGCATTCTTGATATGGTCGACAGCATCCTGTTCGCGGCACCCATGCTTTATATCTACATCGAACTTTTCCTCAAATAATCCCTAAAGGAACACCCCCATGTTTTTAGTCTTATTCTATATTGCCATGATGCTTTTTCTATTCGGAATCACCATTTTCGTGCACGAATGGGGTCACTTTTACGTGGCCAAAAAATGCGGCCTTAAAATCGAAGCCTTTTCGATCGGCATGGGCCCTGCCCTCTGGAAAAAAGAAGTCGATGGGATTGTCTATAAAATCGGTGCCATTCCCATGGGAGGCTACGTCTCTCTTCCCCAACTCGATCCCATTGGAATGGAAAAAGTCCAAGGCGATAACAATGAGACCAACCGAAACGAACTACCGGACATCTCTCCCTGGAAAAAAATTGCAGTGGCGGTGGCCGGCCCCCTTTGCAACATCATCTTTGCTCTGTTCCTGGCCTTGATTGTTATGCTTTCTCCCTCCGACAAAATGGCGGAAGAAGATGGCGTGTTCATTGCGAAAGTCGAGGAGGACAGCAAGGCCTATGCAGCGGGTCTGCGTGCGGGCGACGAAATTGCGGCCGTTAACGGAAACCCGATCAAGAGCTGGTACGATATGCAGGTAGAATGCCTGCTCGGCAGCGGAGACGAAAGTCAGGTTGAGCTGACCGTTAAACACCTTGATTTGGGCGAGCGTATGATCACCGTTTCGGTCAACCATCCCGATAAATCTGCAGACCTGATCGACGGTGCCTTTCAGGCATCGCCCTGTCAGGTTCTTGAAGTCGTTCCTGGCAGTGCAGCCGAGAACGCCGGCCTATTGGCCAATGATGTACTCATCAGCATCGACAATACCATGATTCAGGGATCCGCTCATTTTATAGAAATGGTTCAGGCTAATCCGGACACGGAAGTTCCCCTCGTGGTTGAGCGCGACGATCAAATTCTAAAATTGAATGTTACTCCTAAATACAGCGAAGAAAACGACATGGTGATGATCGGCATCCAATTTGGAGGTGCGTTATCGTTACCCTGGACCCTTGCTGGAAATCCTGTTGAACAGATTAAAAGCGATGCCTCCTCCATCTTCCGTCTGCTAAAAGCACTGACCACACCTTCCGAATCAAAGCAGGCAGCCAGCGGACTGGGTGGCCCCGTCGCGATCTTCACCATGATCTGGATTTCGCTCAAGATGAGTCTCGTAATGACCATCGGTCTAATTCGCTTCATCAACATCAACCTGGCAGTGCTCAACCTGCTTCCGCTACCTGTTCTCGATGGCGGACATATTTGTTTTGCCCTATGGGAAGGCATTACCCGCCGCAAGGTTCACCCGCACGTAGTGGCCACATTGGTCAATGCATTTGCCATTCTGCTGATCTCGGCCATGCTCTTCCTCTCCTGGCGCGACGTCGACCGCAATTGGAACATTAGCCGCTTCTTCAAGAAAGCACCCGCAGAGCAGGTCGATCCTTCCCCAGCACCGGAATAGATGAGACGGAGCTATAAAAAGAAGTCTCTTTTCGATGCAAAACGAATAGAACAATTCGCGCTCACCTTATTCGTTGTTTTCATCGCCTACAAAATTCTTACTCCACCCAGCGACGAAACCGCCCGGATTCAATCACCGGATGGCACGAAGACCGCCCGGCTGCGTACGTTTTATTATTACGATAACCAGCCTTCCTATAAGATTTATTATCGGGAAAGTGGAAAGCGCATATGGCTCAATCTGCTCTATCTACCTGCATACACCAACGCACCTGCAGATGCCGTCAAAGCCAGCATGAAATGGAGCGACGATTCTGAGGAACTTGATTTCCTCATGAATGGAACCTCTATCTGGCATTACACCTTTGAATAATAGCGATCCGATCTCAGACACATTCCGATCCTTCAAAAATAATATCTATCTATCTATAAAATAATTCCACAGGTTAGTCGTTATTCAAGCGAACCGGGGAAGCAACCTATAGGAGGGTACACCATGACGACAGGAATCAAGACAGCCGCCATTTTGACGGCAATTCTCGCAGGATCCATTGCCAGCGAAGCTCAGACCGCAGGGCGGAGACAAGGGCACCATCAAGGACAGGGAATAGTCTGCCCAAACTGTGGATTCAGACCAAACATTCAGAACCAGCAGTTCCAGAACCCACGCGGAGCTCAGAGACCTAGAGGAGCGTTTCAAACTCGCCAGGGGCAACAAGGTCCACAACTGACTCCGCAGCAACGCCAGCAGAATATGCAGCATCAGCCGCAATTCAGAAATCAGGGCGGTCGCCCACAGGGACAAAGACAGGTACAAGGAACAGATCCCCGCATTCAGAACCGTCAAAGACAAGGTCAGGGTCAGCAGCAACAACAACTAACACCAAAACAACAGAATAAAATCCAGAAGCCGCATAAGCAGCAACAGGAAAACACCAGCCGCAAAGGCAATCTCCAGCTCTCCAAAAAAGAGCGCGAAGTCGCCAGAAAAGCAGTGGAAAAATATCGAAGTCAGCAACAGGGCGATGCACCTGACAGACCAAAGCAGCATGCTGAAACCGAATAGCGGTCGCAAAGGAAAAGCAACAGGTGCCCCGCTTGGCGTGGGTGCCTTTTTTTTCGATTTACCTAACGATACGGGGCTCCGAGAGAGCGTCGCCCTCCAATCATTCGAGGAAATAGTTAAAGCCGCGCACCTCTTTGCTTTCAATCACTTCCATCACATCCTCGGGGCTGAGAGCAGCGATCAATCGGTTGCGGATCGTCTCAGATGAAAGCATTGAAGAAAGACTGCCCAGCACCTTCAAGTGCATCTCTTTTTTCGCTTCCGGTGTAACGATCAGCATGATGAGTTTAATGGGTTCCCCATCCGGCGCATCGAAATCGATTCCTTCGCGGCAAATCGCAAGGACGCCCTGAATGGCAGGACCTTTATCGATTCGGCCATGCGGGATCGCAATGCCATGCCCAATGGCCGTCGACATTTCTTTTTCGCGATTGACGATAGATTCATACAACTCTTCGTGCGTGATATGCTCTACCCGGTGCGTAAGCATTAAAAAGGAGGCTAGCTGGCGAATAGCATCCCATTTATCCACTGCCTTAAGATTTAGCATAATAAACTCTTCCGCCAAAAATTCTACCAGCCGTTCGCGATCGCGATTGGCCTCGCCCGAACGAGCCAAAGCGGCTTTGGTACAGAACGGGCCGGCGATTTCGGCAATCGTGACGCCCGCCAGAATGATGGCACTTACAACCTGCTTAATCTCTTCAGGAATATAGGCGTCGTTGCTCAACAGAACGACGAGGCCAATGGCAATACCCGACTGCGGATAGAGCGCGAACGACATGTTCTGCCAAATACGGGGGGAGCATTTACCAACCATGCCGCCCAGCGCGGCTCCGATACTCTTACCCAACACGCGGGCACCGATATAAATCAGCGCAAGCCCACCAACCGAAAGCATGGCATCCAGATGGAGCGATACGCCGGCCAGCGTGAAAAAACAGACGTAGAGAATCGGCTCTAACGGAACCAGCGTGGTCAATTGGCGCTCCGCCACTTCCGAACTGTTGCCCAGATAGACCCCTAAAAACAGGTTTACCAGCAGTGGACTTAGTTGGAGATACGCGGCCAGCCCATCGAGCAGTACAATCGTCAGAAGAATGGTCGAAAAATCATGGAATTTCGGTTTGCTCACCAGAACTTTACAGAGCCAACCGGCTCCAAGCCCTAGTGCCATCGCGCCAAACAGATTGTACGCAGAGAGGATCAGGGCATCATCCACTTTACCCGCCGTTTCGCCGCTTTCAAAATAGGCGGCAACAAACGTGCGCATCAATACAAAGATAAGGATGCAAAAAATGTTATTAAGCGCCACGGTCGAAATAAGCGTTTTAACGAACGGGCCTTTCGCCCGCATTTCGCGAATCAATGCAATGGTGGTTGCAGGAGCAGTCGAAGCAGCTATTCCACCGAGCAAACAGGTGGTTGGCCAATCCATTCCGAAGAGCCGCGCGGCGATCATCACGGTTATGACGGATAGACTCACTTCGAACAGAGAGATGGAAATAATGCGCCTCAGGGAATTATGAATGCGCCGATAAGAAAGATGTCCTCCGATGCTTACCGCCACCAGACTCATGGCAAAGGTCGAAAGCGGCTGTAGACCGTGCAGCTGTTCATGTGTGCCGATTAAACCGAGACAGGCTGGCCCGACGACCACCCCCCCGAGAATATTGCCCGTTACATGCGGCAGGCGTAGCAGCTTTGCAACCCACCCACCTGCAAACCCGGCCAGAATTAAAATACCCATCACCAGAAAAGGACTCAGATGCTCGGCTTGTACAATTGAATTATAGATCTCTTGCAGTGCTTCCACGTGTATTCCTTTTGACCAAATTTATTTCCTGCACGATTGGAATCAAGTGTGGCAAAGCCAACCATCTCAATCGAGGAAATAGTTAAATCCACGTGCCTCTTCGCTTTCAATTACTTCCATTGCATCTTCAGGACTGATGGCGGCAATCAGGCGGTTTCGGACCGTTTCGTCGGAGACCATCGCCGAGAGACTGCCCATCACTTTCAAATGCATATTTTTTGCACTTTCCGGGGTAACAATCAGCATGATGAGTTTAACCGGTTTCCCGTCAGGCGCATCAAAATCTATACCCTCGCGACTGATCCCGATAACACCCTGGATGGACCGGCCCTTCTTGATACGTCCATGCGGAAGAGCAATGCCCTCGCCCATACCGGTCGACATCTGTTTTTCACGATCAATGATAGTCTGATAAAGTTCCTCTTGCGTAATGTGTTCAACGCGATGCGTACGCATTAAGAAAGCGGTCAATTGCCGAATGGCATCCCATTGGTCAGTCGCCTTCAGATCAACCATGATAAACTCCTCTGCCATGAATTCAACCAGCCGTTCCCGATCTCGTCCATGTTCCTTTGAACGAATCAACGCAGCCTTGGTGAAAAATGGACCGACGATTTCATTGATGGTTACGGCGGCCAGAATAATGGCGCCAACCGCGTTGGTCATTTCGCGTGGCATGTGCTCATCCGCATCAAGCAAAACGACTAACCCGATGGCAATACCCGCTTGGGGAACCAGCGAAAAAGACATGTTCTGCCAAAGCCGGCGCGAACATTTTCCAAGCACACCACCCAGTGCAGCACCGAGCCCTTTACCCACAAACCGCGAGGCAAAATAAACCAGTGCCATCCCGCCGACTTCCATCATGGAATCCAGATGAAGAGATGCTCCGGCCAGTGTAAAAAAGCAGATATAGAGAATCGGCGCCAAAGGTTCCAATGTCGTCAATTGCTTTTCCGCCACCTCGGAACTGTTGCCCAGATAGACGCCGAAAAAGAGATTCACCAACAGCGGGCTCAAGCCGAGGTACGACGCCAGACCATCGCACACCATGATCGCCATCAGGATCGTGCTGAAATCATGGAACTTTGGTATGCTCACCAATTTTTTACTGATCCATCCTGCGAGAAAACCGAGGAAGCCGGCACCCAGCAAATGATAGGCGGAGAGCAGAAGGGCCTCATCAATTTGTCCCGCCGTATCACCACTTTCATAATAGGCTGATACAAACGTGCGCATCATGACAAAAAGCAGGATGCAGAAAATATTATCCAGGGCCACCACCGAAACAAGAGTCTTAACAAAGGGCCCTTTGCAACGAAGCTCACGAATCAAAGCAATCGTGGTTGCCGGAGCCGTAGCCGCTGAAATGGCGCCCAGCATTAGCGACATCGGCCAATCCATGTGAAACAAGCGTGCCACCACAATCACGAGACTCACCGTGCAACCCACTTCCATGATCGAGATGGAAACGATCCGCCGGATCGAGTTATGAATTCTACGATACGAAAGGTGCCCGCCAATGCTCACGGCAATCAAGCTCATGGCGAACGTGGAAAGCGGCTGCAGGGAAACAATATCACTATGGTCCCGGATGACGCCTAGACACGCTGGCCCCACCAGCAGACCGCCCAAGATATTCCCTGTAATGTGCGGAAGCCTTATTAACGTCGCAACCCACCCTCCCAAAACCCCGGCAAGGATCAGAATACTGATCATAAGAAAAGGGCTCATCTCCGACGCAGCCACTAAATCAATTATCGGTCGCAATGCTTCCATGTATCACCCCTTCAAGCGGACTCCATATCCTACGGATCAGGGCATATTGTGTCAAAGACTTCAACCCATGGCAAGGGTTGGGAACAATTCTCATTAGGACGACGATCTGCCGTCGTCGGCATACAATGGAGTTCGTAAGTTGTAATCGTGTTTCTGCGTTTATCACGCTATAAGCAAACCAACCTTGGGAACCAATACGGATGAATCTGATTGAAGAACTGGAAAAGCTGAATGCACTACATAGCAGCAGCGCCCTCTCAGACGAGGAATTTAAAACCGCCACAGATGCCCTGCTCGCATCCCACCAGTCCGCAGGACAAAAGGTTAAACAGGTGGTTGATGACGTTTCTTCCGATGCGGATGCATGGGGCGTCATGATCCATTTATCCCAGTTTTGCGGTTATCTCATTCCCCTTTGGTGGATGGATTGTTCCCCTTGCGCTATGGCTGATTAAACGAAACAGCTCCCGGGAAATCGATATTCATGGGCGCATTGTTATGAACTGGCTGCTTTCCGAAATAATCTACGGCATCATTTTCGGCTTACTCTGCTTCATTGTCATCGGCATACCGTTCATCATTGCACTGGGCATTGTTGCGATGATTTATCCCATCATCGGTGCCGCCAAAGCCAGTTGCGGAGAAACCTGGAACTATCCCAGTTCAATCCACTTCTAATCGCTGGATGATTAGCGCATTTTAAGAAATGTTGTGGTTGGCGATTACTTTGTAGGTGAGACCCGATATTTCGCAACCCAGCAGAAGAACCTGTTCCAACGGTTCCGCGATCGAGGATCACGGCTATTGTTAATCTGAAACGGATAAGTCCGACAGACTGCTAGATAAAATCAGTCGGTTGCAGGAGTTTCGGGCGAGATATCGAAGTCTTTTCCGAAAAATGCCTTTACGCTGAAAAGCCAGACAGATACCAAGCCCCATCCGAGACCGAGTAATACTCCGGCATCGACGATGCCGCGCCAAGGCTGTGGGAGCTCACGCACAATCACAATCAAAACAATGATCATGGTGGTGAGACTGTAGGCCACAATTTTACGTTTCCGGGTGGCATGGAAGAAACCCATGCAAAACAGCGGCGCAAAGATTACCCTCAGCAGAGTGGGATTCTTTTTTAAATACAGGGCCCGCGCGGCGGCACGGGGAGAAAATTTAAGGTGAAAGCCTTTATACCCCTCAGCGTAACCCATGAAAAGTAGGCTGACACCAAGGCCAAGCCAATGAATCCAACCGAACGAATCCCACACCAGTTCCTCAACATAGGGATACAGGCAAATCAGGCCACGACCAAATACAAGGGATAATCCGAGAATTCCCCAAACTGCACCAAAAATTCCAATCATTGGGAAACCCTGCTCATGTTAAGACTCATACGGAACTCCAAAACCTCTAACTAAATCATTCGAATAACGGGCAAAGGCGTTAGTTTAGCAGTGAAATCCCCAAATCAAAGCCCTTTAATTAAGCCCACACATTTTATGGCACACGAACTGCTTAATATTACGCACATCTCCTCCTCACGGGCGGTGAATTGATCTCAGGATCAGTTCGCCGCCTGTTTTTATGCCCGGAAGAGAATGAGAGGACTCAATTGCAGGAATGCCTTCCATGTCGTCCACGGCAGGCAGGGATAGGACGGAACAAAGCCCCCCGTCTAAGGTAATTTAAGTCCCTCGAATCCGGAAAGAAAGCCGCGCACCTTTTCAGTCAACGGCGCAACACCGCCAAGTACATCACTTTCAATATTGATCGGCATCTGTGGATCGTGAAGCGATTTACGTACGAGTATCCAACCACCTTCACAGGTGACATGTACGCCCTCAAAATTATTCGGCGTGAGCGACCAGCCCGCTTCGTTTTCTACAAACGTGGTGAAGGCAGACTGCACCTCATCGGCATAAGCCGAAAAATCGTCCACCAGAATCTGTGGGCGGAACTCAATCGCTTCGGCCGATTCGGGGAGGTCGGAGATCAGTTCGTCAACCGTGCCCTGCCCTGCAGCTTTCAACTGTGCAATCTTAATCAGGATTTTCGCAATCTGATAGGCGCCGTCATCGAGGAAATAATTTTCCTTGAGCGCCCCGTGGCCTGAAGTTTCCAATGCAAGAAAAGAGGGTGTGCCGGTTTCGTTCAGTCGGATGGCTTCGTTGATGACGTTTTTATACCCGCGCTGAAAGCGGTGGTGTGTTCCGCCGAGCTTTTCTTCGATCCACCATTTCAGGCCGGTCGATGTAACCGAATCGGTAACGATGGTACTACCGGGATGCTCTCCCAGAACGATCGTGGCCATCAGCGCAATAAAACGATTACGATTGATCGGTTTCCCGTTTTTATCGACGGCACCCGCGCGATCGACATCCGTATCAAAGATAATACCGAAGTCGGCCCCATTATCTTTCACGGACGCAATGATCGCATTCATCGCATCCTGGTCTTCCGGATTTGGAATATGGTTTGGAAATGAGCCGTCGGGATCCAAAAACTGACTACCCGTGGTGTCAGCACCCAATGGGTTGAGTACCCGATCCACAAAGAAGCCACCCGCTCCATTACCTGCATCAACGACAATCTTTAATCCGTCCAACGGCTTTTCGCTTCCGGCACCATTTCGGACGATTTTAACCAAATGATTTGAATAATCATCCATCAGCGAAATTGCAGAGGTATTCGAAAGCGCCACCGCTTCAATATCGCCGGTTTCAGAAGCAATCGTCAGGATTTCCTTGATCTCCTGTTTGCCCAATCCGCCTTCGCGCGTGAAAAACTTCATTCCATTCCGGTTAAATGGGAGATGGCTGGCGGTTAGCATGATGGAACCGGCGTAACCGTGGTTTTCAAATACGGTCGACATAAACATGGCTGGAGTAGAGGAAAGCTTGCTGTCGAATACCGCACAATTCCCCTTTTCCAGTCCCTGGAAAACCGCCGTTTTAATAGAATCGGACGAGAGGCGGGAATCGTGACCAACGGCCACTTTCAGCCCGTTCTTCCCGGTATATTTTTCAAGCCATTGGGAAAACGCATAACCAATCGTACGCGCGATATCCGGCGTCAGGGTTACAGGTTCACCTTCGACGCCCTCAAGTGCCACACCGCGCACATCACTTCCATTCTGTAGTCTAAAATATTGATCCATCGTTTGTTCCTCGCGTTTGGGGTCTAAAAGTCAATAGGTCGAAGGTCATGATAATCATCATGTTCAATCTTAAGACCTTCGACCAGACATTACCCTAGTAGTGATTTAGCTTTTTCGTAGACGTTTTCGGTCGTGAATCCAAATTCCTTCAGCAGCACGGTATAGGGGGCAGAAGCACCAAAGTCATCCTTGGTTACCATGACCCCCTTGCGACCGACATAGCGTTCCCAACCAAAACTTGTTCCTGCTTCCACCACCATACGTTTGGTGACCGCATCCGGAAGTACCGATTCCTGATAGGCGGCATCCTGTTTTTCGAAAAGCTCCCAGGAAGGCATGCTGATCACACGGATGTTCTTGCCTTTCGCACCCAATTTATGACCAGCGGCCAGCGTGATTTCCACTTCCGAACCGGTGGCAATCATCAGTAGTTCCGGTTCACCTTCGCCGCTCTGCCACAAGGTGTACGCCCCCTGTTTCAGGCTGCAGGCCTTCGGATAGATCTCGCGATCAATGGTCGGCAAGTTCTGACGCGTGAGCAACAGCGCAGTCGGACCTGATTTGTTATCGAGTGCGGCCACCCAGGCAAATGCGGTTTCGGTGGCATCGCATGGACGAATTACGGTCATGTTATGGATCATGCGCAGGCTGGCGCACGTCTCGATCGGCTGGTGGGTCGGGCCATCTTCGCCAACGCAGAAACTATCGTGCGTAAAGACATAAATCACAGGAATACCCATCAACGCAGCCAGACGTGTGGCCGGACGAATATAGTCTGCAAATACCAGAAAGGTTCCTCCGAAAATACGGAATCCGCCATGCAGCTGAACGCCGTTCATGATTCCGCCCATGCCCAGTTCGCGAACACCGAAGTGGAAGTTGCGCCCTTCAAAGCTGTCCTTTCCGATATCGCCAAGGCCGGCCATATACGTGTTATTTGACGGAGAGAGGTCGGCAGAGCCTCCAATCAGGAACGGCAATTCTTTTGCCAGCGCATTAATCGTCTTTCCAGAAGCTGCGCGAGTAGCCAGCGATGAGCCTTTTTCGAAAACAGGAAGCACGTCTTTCAGCTTTGGAATTTCTCCGGCCATCGCCGTTTTCCATTCGCCGGCCAGTCCGGCATTGGCCGTGGTCCAAGCGTCGAAAACGGTGTTCCATTCGCCTTCAACATTCTGCATGTCTGCAGCGCGGGCAGCAAAGATATCGCGCACTTCCTGCGGGACATAAAAACTCGTTGCAGGCAGACCTAGGTTTTTCTTTGTTGCGGCAACTTCATCCACACCCAACGGAGCTCCGTGCACATCGTGTCCACCGGCTTTATTCGGAGACCCGAAACCAATGGTCGTGTTGCAGATGATGACCGAAGGCTTTTCGGTTTCAGCCTGTGCCCCTTTGGTGGCAGCAGAAATTTCACTGTGGTTGTGGCCGTCGATTTCCTGAACGTGCCAGCCGTAAGCTTCCATGCGTTTGGTTACATCGTCGGTGTAGGTGATGTGCGTGTCGCCTTCGATGGAAATAAAGTTCTGGTCGTAATAGATGATAATCTTACCGAGGCCGTGGTTGCCGGCCAGTGAAAATGCTTCGTGCGATACGCCTTCTTCGAATTCCCCTTCAGAAGCGATGATGTAGGTAAAGTGATCAACGATTTTCTGTTCCGCGGTATTGTAACGGACATCCAGCATCTTTTCTGCAATCGCCATGCCAACGCCATTGGTGCAGCCCTGCCCCAGCGGACCGGTGGTGGTTTCTACGCCGACCGTGTGACCGTATTCCGGGTGACCGGCGGTTTTGGAACCCCATTGGCGAAAATTTTTCAGTTCTTCGATCGGCAGATCGAAACCGGCAAGATGCAACAGCGAATAATGCAGCATGGAACCATGGCCAGCAGAGAGGATAAAACGGTCGCGGTCAGCCCATTGCGGATTTTTCGGATTATGCTTCAAAAACTGCGTCCAGAGCACGGCACCCACGTCGGCCATGCCCATCGGCATCCCAGGATGGCCTGAATTGGCGGCCTGAACGCCGTCCATTGAGAGTCCGCGGATGGTATTTGCCACAAGATTAAGATCCATTTTCTTCCTCCTCTTTCGTTAAAAATAAGACTGAGGAGCGTCCCATAATCAGTAGTCGCCTGCCATAAAGATATTCCGAAAAATGAGTCTGATCATCCCGATATCAGCCTATAAAACAGTGGTTTTCGTAGTCTCCCACGATTACCACGCGGCTAACTGGTCACGAATCAGCTTACTGCCCGTGTTATTGGCGACCCAGGCAAGCAATTCACCGGCTTTGGGGGAACTTCTTTTCTTTAAGAGAATCACGGCATTTTTGCGGAGCTGGGTCACCCCCGCATATCCCGTCGCGTTGCCTTTGATCAGACGCCGAATTTCCGCAGCAGGCGTTTTCAACAGCCATTCGAGATCGATTGGAATGCGAGTATCCACTTTATCGCGCGGCGGACAGACCACCGAACACCAATCGCAACCAAACAGCCAGTCTTCAATCATTTCACTTTCTTCGCGGTTCAGCAGGCTGCGCTTTTCAATGGTGAGATAACTGATGCAAATTCGGGCATCAATCGGTTTTCCGAATTCGATGGCACCGGTCGGGCATTTTTTGATGCAGGCCAGACAGTCATCGCAGGCAAACGGCATTTTTGGTTCCTCAATCACTTCCGGCAGCTCAGCGTCCACAAAAAGGCATCCGATGAAAACACGGACATTGGTGCGTCCGGGTACGCGGAGTAAGTCATTCGCTCCAATGATGCCTAACCCACCAACAGTCGCAAACAGCCGTTCATATACAGCCTTCGTATCCACCGCCGCCTCAGCCTGAATTCCCTCGCCCAGCAATTCCGTTAACTTGGCGAGCATAGCCTGTCCATTGGAGTGATAATCTTTCTCTTTGGCGTAAGCGGAGATGTAGCCGAGCAAGGCGTCATCGGCCGGTTCTGGGAAGGGGTGCGTCGCCTCGGGGTCGCCCCACTGATTCGTGAACGTCAGTACAATCACCGACTTAGCAAAGGGAAAGGTCTCTCCGGGCTTGGCCTTATCCGTAAACATTCGCTCAAGATAATCCATCTCTCCATGCAGTCCCGCTTTCAGCCAATCTGCGACCAAGGCACTATTTTCTTCAATGCGCTGGCGCAAAAGCGGATTATCTAGACGGATGCATGCGGCGGAATGCGCACCGATCCCGGACGCCGCATCTCCTAGCCATAACTTGAATTGATCTGCATTCATTTTCAACGTACGCACAATGTAGTAGAGAAACCTACTCGATTGAAGAACCATTTCCTTGCATCACCCCGCTGGGCATGGGATGGACGCTCGCTCAGGCCGCATGGATCAACGCGCTTCTTGGAAACGACGAAAAAGGATTGAACTATGATGCAAATGAATCTCAACGCTACCGCGGCGACTTTTTTACCATATATACCCTGGCGTTTGGGGGCAAAGCCACAGAACGGTCCAAAAGTGTAATGCAGGAACTCTATCTTAAGGATATAGAAGGAGATGACCTGCACCTCGCCAAAGCGGCAATGACCGACCTCCTCCGCGGCCATACCGACCGCTCCGTAGACTTACTGGAGAAAGCCATGCAGGCCAACGATCCGTGGTACGCCGTTTTCGCTGCACTTCTATGCGAAAATAAAGGATGGTTTGAGCGCCGGGACATCATTCTGTCCAATGCATCCCTCCGCTATCACAAGCTAATCAATCCCAAACCGAACCGGCAGGAGATTAAAGAATTCATCGATCGCTACATCGCAATTAATGAACGAGATTTACTCACGGACGACGATATTGATTTCCTAAAAGCGTATGCCAAACGTTTTCCAAATGAAGCGTTCGATGTCGATGCACATGCGTTCGCCGGAGAGTTGTTGCGTCTGAAAGGTAAAGAAGCCACGGCGAAACAGGTGTTCTCCGACATTCTCTCCACCCAATACCGTAATCGTATTATTGAATTTATGCCCTACAAACGGCTTCGCGAAATGGGTGAAGATCCCTGCGCCATATTGCGTAGCCAAAAACCAAAACTCATGACGAACGATGAGCAGTAATATGAAGGTTCTATTTGTTTTCGTGGACGGATTCGGCATCGGCTCCGACGATCCAGAGCGTAATCCCCTGCTCGATTCCCGCTATCCGACACTGGGAAAGCTGATTTCGGAGGCAACACCAGTTGATGCGTGCCTCGGAGTCGCTGGCAAACCGCAAAGTGCAACCGGACAGGCGACTCTGCTGACCGGCGTCAATGCGGCCCAGGCTATGGGTCGGCACATGGAAGGCTTCCCGCTTGCGCGGCTCAAAGAGTTGATTCAGCAGGAAAATATATTCTCTAAACTACAGAACCTTGGAAAGGAACTGTACCGCTCGGACCTTTTGAAAGAAACAGCAACAGAAACCATTGATATTGACGTGAGTAACGTTGACCGGTTGGAACTCATCACCGAAAGCGGGAAAACCGGCAATGCCTACTGCTGGTCCGTGTGGGGTTCGCCCACTCTTTTCCGGTAGTTACAACGGCGCTTGTCGATATGCCTCTTGAACACCTGCTCTTCAAACGGTAGGATTTTCCGGATGAATCAAGACTCAACCAAGCGTCCCGACTGGGACGAATATTTCATGGATATTGCCCATGTGGTCTCTAAACGGGGCAATTGCTCGCGCCGCAAGGTGGCGGCCGTGATTGTCCGCGATCGCCGTATTGTCTCGACCGGCTACAACGGCACCCCGCGCGGAATCGATAATTGTTTTGAAGGAGGTTGCCCGCGTTGCGCCAGCAATGCGCCATCAGGCGAAAATCTAGGTGAATGCATCTGCGCGCATGCCGAGGAAAATGCGATTGTGCAAGCCGCCTATCACGGCATCAGTGTTCGGGATGGCTCACTTTATTGCACCCTGAGTCCATGTCTGATGTGCACAAAAATGATCATCAACGCAGGCATTAAAGAAGTGGTCTACGAAACAGAATACCATTTTTCTGAACAGGCGCGCGGTCTGTTCAAAACAGCCAGCGTGATTTGCCGGCAGTTTACACGGGACTCATGAAAACATCGTTGAAGCTATTCTGCTCGTTTGCATTGATTGGCTGGTTTTCCCTTTCAACCTTCGCCGAAGTCAGCCATGACATTTTTATTCCCGGCGAAGTCTCTGAATATAAGATCACCTGGATGCGCATACCCCTGGCGTGGTCAAGGTCCGAGACCGATACCATTGAAGAAGACGGTCGCAAACTAATCCGACTTCGCATAATCTCAAAGACCTACTCAACGTATACCTATATCTACAAAGTAAATGACGTAGTCGAAGTCATCATCGACCCGGAAAGCGGGCTCCCCATCCGACAGGATATTGTGGTCAGAGAAGGAGGCCGGAACAAGAGCCAGCTGACGATTTTCGACCACAAAAACCGGGTTGCAACCTATATCGACCGGATTGCAAGCACCACGAATACGGTAGCCATCGATAGCGACACACAGGAAGTCTACAGCTATATCTATTCGATACGGAAACGTGATATAAACAAACTGGCTGCGAATAAACACAAGATATTTGTTGATGGCGAGCTGCACGATTTCGGGATTAAAATCGGAAAAGATGCCCAGATTAAGCTCCCAACCTACGGTAAGGTTGATAGCACCGCCATCGAACCTGTTGCGGCGTTCAATGGTCTATTTTTGCGCGAAGGAAAAATCACGTTTTGGATTTCAAAGAAAAATCGGCGTATGATTACATGCATTAAAGCCAAAGTTCCGATTGGAAAAATAACCGTCAAACTGCAAAGCGTCGCCGGACCAGGCGAAGATTTTTGGGTCAACACAGAGGAGTGAAATGAAGATAACCATTCAACGGGCACAGGAACTTTTACGGCAAGCCGATCATAAACGTATTCTTGTCGTCGGCGATCTGATGATGGACCGATTCGTCTACGGTTCAGTCTCTCGCATCTCGCCGGAAGCGCCGGTTCCGGTGGTACATGTCTCCCACGAAAAAGCGATGCCCGGTGGTGCATGCAACGTGGCCTCCAACCTTCTTGCGCTCGGTGGCAAAGCCGCCATGGCAGGGATTATCGGTCAGGATTCTGTGGGTGCAGAGCTAAAAGATCAGCTATCCGCTTCCGGCGTATCGCTCGAGGCCATCATTGAAACCGGCAACCACCCCACCTGCGTAAAAACCCGTATCGTCGCCGAACGCCAGCAAGTGGTACGCGTCGACCGCGAGGAATACCTCAAGATATCATCGAGCGAAATGACCGATTTCTGCCAACGGGTTGAAAAGGAAATTCTACAGGCTGACGGCGTCATTATTGAAGACTACGGTAAAGGCTCCGTTCAGCAAGAAGTGGTCGACACCGTACTTCAAGCCGCTAAAACGGCCGGCATCCCAGTAGGCTACGACCCAAAGGACGACCACATCCTGAAAATGGAAGGTGTCTCCGTAGTGACTCCTAACCGAAAAGAAGCTTTTGGCTCCGCCGGCATTGCCGAAGGAAAACCGGTTAACGACCCGCTTTCCGATGCCCCCTTGCTGGAAGTCGGGCGTGTTCTCGATGAAATATGGAAAGCGCAGCATACGCTGATCACCCTCGGGCCGCACGGTATGCTCCTGCTCAACCAAGGCGATAAACCACAGCACATTCCAACGCGTGCACGAGAGGTTTTTGATGTCAGCGGCGCGGGCGATACCGTTATCGCCACCTACGTTCTAGCCCTCGCCTGCGGAGCCAACTATCTCGAAGCGGCCGAGCTCTCTAACTTTGCCGCCGGTGTCGTGGTCGGCAAACTCGGCACCGCTACCTGCACACAAAAAGAACTGATAGACTACATGACCGTTCACGCGGAGGAGCTCTAATGAGCCGGATCGTCTGTGTCATCCCATCCCGTTGGGAATCAACCCGCTTTCCCGGTAAAAGTCTCGCTATGATTTCTGGCAAACCGATGATTCAATGGGTGGTCGAACGCGTGAAGCAGGCCAAGCATCTGGATGCTGTGATTGTTGCTACCGATGACCAACGTATTGCCGATTGTATTCAGGCATTGGGAATTCCAGACGTACAGATGGCCATGACGCGGGCCGACCACCCCTCCGGAACCGACCGCATCGCCGAGGCCATTGAATCGTTGGAGTGCGATGCCGTTATTAATGTGCAGGGTGATGAACCATTAATCGACCCGAAGTTGATTGATGAATTGGTCGACGTTATTTCGTCGGGCGAATGGGATATGGCTACGGCCGCTACCCCCATGAACGATGAAGACATCAACGATCCTTCTGTCGTGAAAGCCCTGTTTAACCGACACGGGCAAGCCCTCTATTTTTCACGCTCCACCATTCCGCATATCCGGGACCCCGACGGCGTTTCTACTGAAGGGGTTTATTGGCGACATATCGGCATCTATGCCTATCGTCGTAATTATCTTTTAAAGCTCGTCGCCGAGCCGCCCTGCGCACTTGAAAACCTGGAAAAACTCGAACAGCTCCGTGCGCTCGATATGGGCTGTCGCATGAAAGTTATAAAAACACAGGACTTCGGCATTGGCGTCGACGTCCCGGCTGACGTCGCCAAAGCGGAAGCATTACTGGAACAAATGAATTAACAATCTCATCAATCTGTGTAATCTGCGGGCAAATAAAATAGGAAAATTTAATGACAAAAACGGTAAATGTAAAAGGTGTAAAATTCGGCGGGAAAAACCCATTGGCACTCATTGCCGGCCCCTGCGTGATTGAAAGCCGCGAGGGTTGCATGGCGATTGCCGACAAACTCGTTAAGCTGTCCAAAAAGCAGAATATTCCATTGGTCTTCAAAGCCTCCTACGATAAAGCCAATCGCACCTCCATTCATTCCTATCGCGGTCCAGGCATCGAAAAAGGATTGGAAATCCTAGCCGAGATTAAGGAAAAATATAACATACCCGTTCTGACCGATGTACACAGCGTCGAGGAAATCCGAATTGCCTCGAAGGTCGTCGATATCATCCAGCTTCCCGCCTTTATGATTCGCCAAACCGACTTTGTGGTGGCCGCCGGCGAAAGCGGCGCGGTCGTGAATGTAAAAAAAGCCCAGTTCGCGGCTCCGTGGGACATGGAAAATGTGGTCAAAAAAATTGAATCGACTGGCAATAAGAAAATCATGTTGACCGAACGCGGCGCATCATTTGGATACAACACACTCGTAGCCGATATGCGCAGCCTGATCATCATGCGCGAGTTCGGCTATCCGGTAATCTTCGACGCCACGCACTCCGTGCAATCCCCCGGCGGACAAGGCGACACCTCCGGCGGCGACGGTCGCTTTGCCCCCTACTTAGCCAAAGCCGCCACAGCAGTCGGCGTCGACGGACTCTTCATCGAAACCCACCCCGATCCATCTAAAGCCCTCTCCGACGGCCCCAACATGATTCCGCTGAAGGACATGCCAAAACTCTGGACCAAACTAGACGCAATCGATCAGATAAAGTAGCCTCGGATTCCATTCCGGTGATTCCTAATGATTGGAGACTCCGTATTGGAATACGGAGCTGCGATTACAGACTCAGAGACGGACTTGAGAACCTGGACCACCGGTTAAATTTGGTTTTGGCGCATGGCTCTATAAATGAGACGGATAGGAGCTATGAAGAATCAGAGAGGAAAACATACGGCGGAGTTTAAGGCGCGTATC
>JAZGFK010000105.1:0-60890 GCA_036479375.1 Pontiella sp.
GTGCGCAGCTCTTTGATCTTGGCGGCATACTCTGGATTTAAGGAGAGGTCGTTCAGTTCCATAGGATCGGTCTTCATGTTGTAGAGCCGCTGGCCGTCGCAGGTGGGATAGGTGATGTATTTCCAGCACCTCTCTGGTTTGATTAAGCGATATTTCAACCCCCTCCGACACCCTGATTCTGGGAGCGTCAACCTGCTGTTCATAAGATGTTTACAGTAATTAAAGAAGGGTGTTGTGCGCCGTTTAGTTTTGCTTTGCTGAATTCAGTTGGTTTCTGATCCATGCCATCGTACGCTTTATCCCTTTTGGAGGACACATGAGCAATCCGGAGCATAAACAGGATAATCCGATGTGGAGCATATTGCTCAACGTCATTATCCCCGTAGCAATCCTAACGTTTCTGAGTAAGGACAAATATCTCGGCCCCGTCTGGGCGCTTGTCGTTGGTCTCGCATTCCCCATCGGTTATGGACTGCGCACGCTGATTCGCGATCGCAAAGCGGACTTCATGTCGATCATCGGAATTGTCAGCGTCACGCTTACCGGCGTTTTCGGAATTCTGAAATTACCGCCCGAATATATTGCCATTAAAGAAGCCGCCATTCCGCTGATCTTCGGGATCGTAATCGTTGCCTCGCTCAAAACACCGTTCCCGCTCATCAAAAAAATACTCATGACCGAAGCGCTCTTCGATGTGGAAAAACTGAAAAGCTCTCTGAAGGAAAAGGGCACGGAAGCGGCATTCGAAAAACGCCTGGTTGGTCTTACCTGGGGTTTTGCCTCATCCATGTTTCTTTCGTCGGGCTTAAACTATGCCCTCGCCAAGATCGTGTTGAAAAGCGAACCCGGAACGGAAGCCTACACCGCGGAACTCGGCAAGATGACCGGACTTGGTCACGTGGTGGTGCTGGTTCCCTGCATGGTCATCATGTTCTGGGTCATGAATAAACTCTTCAACACGCTTACCGAGTTGACCGGAGAAAAGCTGGACGACCTGCTCGCCGCCCACCACCGGGAAAAGGCTAAACCGGAGGCCGAAGCTCAAATTGAACCGGGGCAGTAAATGGGATTTCGAAGCACACGTGAATGCGTAGAAGCTCTGGAAAAAAACGGGCAGCTGATTCGTATTTCGGATGAAGTGGATCCTCATCTTGAAATGGCCGAGATTCAACGGCGGGTTTATCAGTCCGGCGGTTCTGCCATTCTGTTCGAAAATGTAAAAGGATGCGCCTTTCCGTGCGTGTCCAACCTGTTCGGAACTCCAGAACGTGCTCGGCTTATTTTTAAGGATACCTACGATCAGGTCAGTACACTCGTGGCCTCCAAAGCCGACCCGATGAAGCTGATGAAGTCGCCGGGAAAGGCCATCAAAGCGGGACTGTCCGCCCTGAATGCGCTTCCCAAAAAAATATCTGCAAACAACGCTCCTGTGTTTGAGTGTCGCGCCAAACTGAGCGATCTCCCGCCGATCACCAGTTGGCCGGACGACGGCGGCCCCTTCATCACCCTGCCGCAGGTTTACAGCGAGCATCCCGACCATGCTGGCAAACCGCTCAAGAGCAACCTCGGCATGTACCGCATCCAGCTGTCCGGAAATGAATTTGAAAAAGACAAAGAAGTGGGCCTGCACTATCAAATCCACCGTGGAATCGGCGTCCACCAGAAACTGCATCAGGACTCTGGCAAACCGTTCCGTGTGGCCATCTTTATCGGCGGCCCGCCAGCCATGAGCTTTTCCGCCGTCATGCCGCTACCCGAAGGCATGCCCGAAGTGGCCTTTGCCGGACTGCTGGCCGGACGCCGTTTCCGCTATGCGCAATACAAAGACTGGACCGTTTCCGCCGACGCCGACTTCTGCATCATCGGAACCATCAAAGAAGAATTGAAACGCGAAGGACCGTTCGGCGACCATCTCGGTTACTACAGCCTCGACCATCTTTTCCCCTGTCTGGAAGTCGAAGAAGTTTTCCACCGAAAAGATGCCATCTGGCCGTTTACGGTGGTCGGTCGCCCGCCGCAAGAAGACACCACCTTCGGCGAAGTGATTCACGATATGACCGGTGCTGTAATCCCGACCGAAATCCCTGGACTGCGCGCAGTCAACGCGGTCGATGCCGCCGGCGTGCATCCGCTGCTGCTGGCCATCGGGCAGGAACGCTACACGCCCTATGTCAAAACCACGCGTCCGTCTGAGCTACTCACCATTTCAAATGCCATACTAGGGAAAGGACAACTGTCGCTCGCCAAATATGTGTTCATGGTTAACGACGCCGACAACCCCGATTTGGATATCCACGACATTCCGGCCTATTTCGATCATCTGCTCTCCCGCATCCGCTGGGAACGCGACCTGCATTTCCAGACCGAAACCAGTATCGACACGCTCGACTATTCCGGCTCCGGCATGAACCACGGATCAAAAGTGGTCTTTGCCTGCAGCGGAGAATCAAGTAGAAAATTGAAAACTGAAAAGCCTGAGTTGGAGCAAGAGTGCGCCGTGGTTGCACCGGGAATCTTAGCCCTCGCCGATGCAGCATTTTCAGATTACGACGTTGCTCCTTCAGAGCTCGAGACGCTGGCTAAAAAACTCGAGAAACACATTTTTGCCGATGACTTCCCGCTCATCATTTTGTGCGACGATCCTGAATTCTGCGCAGCCGACTTCAACAACTTTCTCTGGGTTACCTTCACCCGTTCCAATCCGTCCCACGACATCCATGGAATCGCAGCAACCACCCGCTTCAAGCACTGGGGCTGCACCGGCCCGCTCATCATCGACGCCCGCCTAAAACCCCACCACGCCCCGCCGCTTATCGAGGATTCTGTGATTACCCAAAAGGTTGACCGAATGTTCGCTAAAGGCGGCGTGTTGGAAGGCAACTCCTGATGGATTCAGTCTCCCGAAAGAAGAGCAATGGCAGGCTATAGAGTTTGCGATATGGGAGATAGAGTAGGGTTTTATATTTAACCGAAAATGCCGCAGTTCGTACTCAGGGAGGCCTTTTACTCGGCTGTGCCGAGAGCAATGCACGCGAGCTCTTCTGGTCGGGTCATCGTCGAGTGCCTCTTTATTTTTTTAAAATTTTTGGTCAATACAGGGTAAGGAAAAGCTACTTACGAGAAAATAGTATGTTCACGTGATCCGGGTCGCGGCGGATACGGAAGGGATTCCATTCGAAGACGTAGTCTTTCAGCCTGAAATCGAATAGTAAAATAGTTGGAATGGTGATGAGCCAGACGAATGGCGGAATAGAAATTATCTGACTAAATCCCCCGATAATGAGTAGCGCCGAAGCTATGACGGGAACGAAGGCAATGCCTGATTCGAGGCACATGCATTTGGCCGCTTTCATAGAGGATCGCAGGATCTTGCGTTGGCGAGATAGCAACCAAAGATCACGAAGCAGGGTCTGGAATAAAAACAGCAGACCCAGTGTAAGTATGAAATAACCCGATTCCATTTGATCAGGCAAATGGCGCTGGAACAGAATAGCGAATCCCGTTACCAGCGCAATCAGCCCGAGTTCAGTTTTATGGGCAACTTGCATGAGCACATAAAAGCAAATCGGGTATTCTTATACAATTGCGCTGATGACTTGGATCAGGACCTTGGAAATCACGATCATGATGATGAGTGCGACGGGATAGGCCGAAACATAGCTGATGACCGGAATGGTGGAATCGGTTTTGGCCGTGATCGCTCCGAGTGCCGGGGTGGATGTCATGCCGCCGCAAATACCGCCAAGGGCTTGAAGGGCATTCATCTTGAAGAACTTGGTGGCGATCGGCCATGCCACGATTAGCGGAAGTGCCGAAACGCAGATCCCCATTCCGAAGAGGGCAAAACCATGTTCCTGCAGGGTTGCCACGAGCATACCGCCGCCTTTAACCCCGGCGTTAGCGAGGAAGAAGACCAGTCCGAGTTCCTGCAATAACAGGCGGGTTGGGCGGGGGATAAAGCCGACGATTCGCCCGACTTTACCGAAATGACCGAGGATTAGTGCTACGAGCAGCGGACCGCCAGCCAGTCCGAGGGTAACGGGGCTTGCACCGGGCAGACCGAGGGGCAGCAGGCCAACAATGATGCCGAGCGTGAGCCCCGCCGACAATGAAAGCAAGTCGGTGGCATCAATCGCACTGCTACGGTGACCGATGGCGGTGGCAAACTTTGTAATGTCATCGGAGCGACCAACGCAGGTGAGTTTGTCGTGGCACTCGAGAATAGTTGAGGCGTTAGGCACAAAAGTTAGGCCGAGCCGATTAATGCGAGTGACGACAATGCCATTGTTTCGCAGGGGAGCCATATCGCTGAGTGTTCTGCCGGTGAAGGCGGATGAGGTCAGCATCAATTCCTGACGTTCATTATCGGTATCGCGCACGACATTGCGATTGCTGAGTTTACCGATGAGATCGACCGCAATTGACATCTCGGAACCACGACCCACCAGGAGGAGGATCTGGCCTTCTGCAAATACATCGTCGTATTTAAGCGGAACAAGGCGGTCGTCTTCAAAAATACGGCAGATCTGGCAGGCATTAAAACGCGTAATGCCGGATTCGGATATCTGATTTCCGTACAAGTTGGGATTGGTCACTTCGACGAGTACGTTTTCCACTCGGTCATCGGTAACGATTGCATTCTCTTTGTCTATGGATTCCAGATCCAGTTTCAAGATGCGGGGCAGCACCTGAACAAACAGCACAACGCCAATCACGCCGAATGGATAGGCAATACCGTACCCGATACTAACGGCTTCGGAACCACCTTGGGCAATTAACCCTTCGGTTGCTGCGGCCAGTGCAGGGGTACTGGTCAGTGAGCCGGCGAAGATTCCGGTCGCGAGTCCGGGGGGAAGCCCTAGCAGTTTGGCAAAGCCGTAGGTGACGAGACCGCCCAGAACAACAATCAGAACAGCCAGCTTGGCAAGGTTGGCACCCTCGCGGGCGAGCGAAGCAAAGAAGCGATCGCCAGCGCCGATGCCGACGCAATAAACAAATAAAACGAGTCCGAGCGTGCCGATCCCCGTGGGAATCGTATATCCTAGATGCCCCGCGAGTAGGGCGGTGAACAAGACGCCGGAACTGCCGAGATTGAGCCCTTTCACTTTTACGTTTCCGAGCAAAAGGCCGGTTGCGATGACTGCAAACAGGGCAATGAGCGGTTGATTAATTAGTAAATTATGAAATGCATCCATATCAGTACACCTTTTAAGGGGTTTTAGTCTTTAATAAAGCCATGCCCGAAAGGGGCATGGCTTATCCGGGAACTAGGCCTAAAAGTTGTCTTCAACCCATTGGGTAAGTTCCTTAACTGCATCGATGGAAACATCGAATGCCGCTTTTTCAGTGGCATCGAGTTCAACCTCGATGATTTTTTCAACACCGCCGGCTCCTATGATTACGGGAACGCCTGAGTAGAGGCCATCCACACCGTATTCGCCGGACAGTTTGGCTGCGCAGGTAAGGACGTTCTTTTTATCCTTAAGAAACGCTTCAGCCATTTTGATGGCGGAAAGAGCGGGGCTGTAGAACGCGGAACCGGTTTTAAGCAGACCAACGATCTCGCCGCCTGCTTTAGCGGTGCGGGCTGCGATGGCTTGCAGTGTATCCATTGGAAGCAACTGAGTGACGGGAACGCCGCCAGCTGTTGCATAACGGATTAGCGGAACCATAGTATCGCCGTGTCCGCCCATAACCATGGCCGTTACGTCTTCCGCAGCAACGCCGAGTTCCAGCGCGATGAGCGAAGAAAAGCGGGAGCTGTCGAGTACGCCGGCCATACCGCAAACGCGTTCAGCGGGGAACCCGGTTACTTTCTGCATGCAGTAAACCATCGCGTCGAGCGGGTTCGTTACAACAATAACGAAGGCGTTCGGAGCGTGAATCTTGATGTTTTCGCCAACAGATTTGATGATACCGCAGTTAACTTCGAGCAAATCGTCGCGGCTCATGCCGGGTTTGCGGGGCAGGCCGGCGGTCACGATAACCACGTCTGCGTCTTTCATATCCGCATAGTCGTTGGATCCAACAAGATTGCTGGAAGATGGAATAATGGTTGCACCGTGCGTGATATCCAGGCTCTTTCCTTGCGGAACACCTTCAGCAATATCAATGGTAACAACGTCGCCGAGTTCTTTTTGAGCTGCGAGCAAAGCCATGGTCCCGCCAATTTGTCCGGCACCTACTAATGCAATTTTCTTTCTAGCCATTTTTATTCTCCAGTTAATTTGTAGCGTTAAAAAATTTACAATCCGCAAAAGTTAGCACCGAGACCAAAAGCCCGCAATTAATATCAGTATAAAAATATCCATACCAAAACACCGATGTATTATGTGGAATATTATGTACAGAATTGTATTTCAACAGGCCCTCTTTTTTGGTTTTACTCAGCGGCTTATATTTCTGGGTGGAGCCTGAATATCTAGGGGTTTTCTCTTTATGAAGGAGGAGACAGAATTTGGGCTCGGGGTGTTAGGTAGGTTTATATAAGAGGATATACTACGCATGAATACGAAGTGCTCGATGTTATCGTCAATCGGCCAGAAGCTGCTATTGGCAACTTCCGGACTGATTATGTTTTTGCTGTTTCTGATCCCGCACATGGGCGGAAACGTGCTGTTTTTGTTCGGGCCGGAACTTTTTAATTCCTACGCCATGCATCTACACCAATTGGTTCCGGTTGTGATTGGAATCGAGGTGCTTATGATCATTTCAATCACGATTCATATGATCATGGCCTTCCGAGTTGTGCTGGCCAACCGCAAGGCGGCAGACAAGCGCCACTCCCAGAAATCCTCGAAAGAACGTTCGCTTGCTGCGCGTCTGATGCCTTTTTCTGGCGGAATGATTTTCATCTTCATCATCAAGCACCTGCTCGACTTCACCTTCACCGCCAAGGACAAGGTCGACCTGCATGGTCATATGGCCAACGATGTTTACGGCATGGTGCTGGCCCGTTTTCAGGATCCGGTGCACGTTGTGTTCTATGTTCTATTCATGGTCGCAGTCGGGTTGCATCTGAGTCACGCCCTGCAGAGTTCACTGCAGACATACGGCCTTTATGTTCCGCGCAAAGGCAGTAAAATCAAACTGGTCAGTATGCTGATTGCCATCGGCATGGCATCCACCTTCGCCATCATTCCGATCATCGCATTCATGCGCTAAACGTTAGAGGTATCATCATGGTAGAACTAAACGCAAAAATTCCAGAAGGCCCAATGGCCGACAAATGGACGAAACACAAATTTAATGCCAAGCTGGTCAACCCGGCCAACAAGCGCAAGCACAGTGTAATCGTGGTAGGTAGCGGCCTGGCTGGCGCATCCGCCGCCGCAACGATGTCAGAACTCGGATATGTCGTCGACTGCTTCACTTATTCTGACAGCCCGCGCCGCGCACACTCGATCGCTGCTCAAGGCGGCATCAATGCGGCAAAAAACTATCCCAACGACGGGGACTCAATTCACCGTCTTTTTTACGACACGGTAAAGGGTGGCGATTTCCGTTCGCGCGAAGCCAACGTACATCGCCTGGCCGAGTGCAGTAACCTGATTATTGATCATTGTGTGGCGCAGGGTATTCCATTTGCGCGTGAATACGGTGGCTATCTCGACAACCGTTCCTTCGGTGGCGCGCAGGTTTCCCGTACATTCTATGCCCGTGGCCAGACCGGCCAGCAACTCTTGATCGGCGCATACGGCGCACTGAGCAAAGAGATCAAAAAGGGCGGCGTTAAAATGCACACCCGTTGCGAAGTGATCGACGTGGTGGTGATCGACGGACAGGCCCGCGGAATTATTTCCCGTAACCTCGTTACCGGCGAGATGACCCGCCACGTAGCCGATGCCGTTGTAATGGCGACCGGAGGATATGGAAACGTCTTCTTCCTTTCCACCAATGCCATGAACTGTAACGCAACTGCGGCGTGGCGCGCCTATAAAAAGGGGGCCGCTTTTGCGAATCCCTGCTACACACAGATTCACCCGACCTGCATTCCGGTACACGGCGACTATCAATCCAAACTGACCCTCATGTCTGAAAGCCTCCGCAACGACGGTCGCATCTGGGTGCCGAAAGAAAAGGGCGACAAACGGCCAGCCAAGCAGATTCCGGAAGATGAGCGCGATTATTATCTCGAACGTAAATATCCGAGCTTCGGTAACCTCGTCCCGCGCGACCTTGCTTCGCGAAACGCAAAACTCGTATGCGACGACGGCCGTGGCGTAGGTCCGACCGGCGATGCGGTTTATCTCGACTTTGCCGATGCCATTGAGCGTCTTGGTAAGGACAATATCGAGGCCAAATACGGCAACTTGTTTGAAATGTACAACCGCATTACCGACGAAGATCCGTACACCACGCCGATGATGATCTATCCGGCGGTGCACTACACTATGGGCGGTCTCTGGGTGGATTATAACCTGATGACCTCGCTGCCAGGACTCTATGCGATTGGCGAGTGTAACTTTTCGGATCACGGTGCCAACCGGCTTGGCGCATCAGCCCTTATGCAGGGTCTGGCCGATGGCTATTTCGTGTTGCCTAACACGATCAACGACTATTTGGCCTCTGCCAAAATCGAAAAAGTGTCGATCACCCACGAAGCCTTTGACGAAGCCGAGAGGCAAGCGAAAGATAAGCTCGATAAATTGCTGGCTGTGAAGGGAACCCGTACGGTTGATGATTTTCACAAGGAACTCGGCCTCATTATGTGGGAAAACTGTGGCATGGCGCGAAATGCAGAAGGGCTGACGAAAGCCCTCCGGAAAATTCCGAAATTACGGGAAGAGTTTTGGAAAAATGTAAACGTTCCGGGATCGGCCGATGATTTGAATCAGGCGCTGGAAAAAGCAAATCGCGTAGCCGACTTTATGGAGTTTGCTGAATTGATGGTTAAGGATGCGCTAAACCGTAGCGAGTCGTGCGGAGGGCATTTCCGGGAAGAAAGCCAGACCGATGAGGGGGAAGCCATGCGCGATGACGAGAAGTTCTGCTACGTCGGGGCATGGGAATTCAAGGGGTTGGACAACGAGCCGGTGCTACATAAGGAAATGCTCGAGTTCGAAGAAGTGAAACTAACGCAGAGGTCATACAAGTAATGTCTAATAAAATCAATTTAACGCTGAAGGTATGGCGTCAGAACAGGGGCGAAAAGGGTCGGTTCGAGACCTACGCGGCAAACAACATCGATACGGATGCTTCATTTCTCGAAATGCTGGATGTTGTAAATGAAGAACTGACGTTGAAGGGTGTCGAGCCCATTGCGTTCGAACATGACTGTCGGGAAGGAATCTGCGGATGCTGCGGTACATTGGTTGCGGGGAAAACCCATGGATCGCACGATCGCACTACGCTTTGCCAATTGCATATGCGGAAGTTTAAGGATGGCGAAACGCTGGCCATTGAACCTTTTCGCGCGGATGCGTTTGAGGTTCTCAAGGATCTTATTGTAGATCGTAGCGGCCTCGACGCGATCATTACCGCAGGCGGTTATATCTCCGTAAAAACCGGCAATGCACCGGAAGCTTCGACAACACCGATCAAGAAGGCCGATGCCGAAGCTGCGATGGATGCTGCGGAATGTATCGGATGCGGAGCCTGTGTTGCGGCTTGTCCGAATGGATCGGCTATGTTGTTCACCGCCGCGAAAGTGAGCCAGTTTGCGTTACTGCCGCAGGGGCATCCCGAACGTACTGAGCGGGTAAAGAATATGGTTGCAACCATGGATGCGCTTGGCTTCGGCAACTGCTCCAACGAATATGAGTGCGCTGTGGCATGTCCAAAAGGCATCGACGTAAAAAACATTGCCCAGTTGAACCGTGAATTTATTAAAGCCAGTTTGAAAAAAGGATAGGAATTATTCCGGCTACCCAGAGGTTCAGGGTAGCCTGTACAGACTCAGAAAACAGGTATTCGAATACCTAAATAGGAAACATAAACTATGAAAATACATGAGTTTCAGGCGAAACAGCTGCTGAAGGGATATGGAATCCCGATTCAGGATGGTGTGACCATTGAAGACATCGGCCAGGCTGAAGCAGCCGTGGATCAGGTGAATAAAGATTTCGGAGCTGAGCAATACGTGATTAAGGCTCAGATTCATGCCGGCGGACGCGGCAAAGGGGGAGGCGTAAAGTTTTGCACCTCTCGCGAAAGCGCACTTGAGAATATAAAAAATATTTTAGGCATGACGTTGATCACCCACCAAACCGGCGAAGAAGGCCGTCTGGTTAAAAAGGTCATGGTTGCTGAAGCGCTGGATATCAAGCAGGAGTTTTACGCGGCTATCACGCTCGACCGCTCAAAGGGAATGGACGTCTTCATGGTTTCTACCGAAGGTGGAATGGAAATTGAAGAAGTTGCAAAAACCTCGCCGGAAAAAATTGTGAGGGAAGCCATCGTACCTGGTTTTGGACTTCGCAACTTCCAGGCGCGTAATCTTGTTCTCGCGCTTGGACTGGAAGGTACTGCTGCAAAACAGGCGATGAGCATTTTCCAGAAGCTGTATAAAATGTATCGCGAACTGGATTGTTCGATTGTGGAAATCAATCCACTCATCGTTACGGATCAGGGCGACGTCGTTGCACTGGACGCGAAGGTTAACTTCGATGAAAATGCCCTTTATTTGCACAAGGACGTTGCTGAAATGCGTGACCTTGACGAGGAAGATCCTGCCGAAGTGGAAGCCGCGAAGTTTAACCTGAACTATATCAAGCTCGACGGAACGGTCGGTTGCATGGTCAATGGTGCAGGTCTGGCGATGGCTACAATGGATGTGATCGATCAAGTGGGCGGCTCGCCTGCCAACTTCCTAGACGTCGGCGGCGGTGCCAATGTGGAAACGGTAAAGAACGGATTCCGGATTATCTTATCCGACCCGAATGTGAAGGCCGTTTTGATTAATATCTTTGGCGGTATTGTTCGTTGCGATCGAATTGCAAACGGCATTATTGAAGCCGTTAAGGAACTCGACCTGAACGTGCCGGTGGTGGTTCGTCTGGCCGGAACCAATGCGGATGTTGCGAAGGAATTGCTGGCCAGTTCCGGGGTAGCACTCATCTCGGCGGATTCCTTTGCGGATGCCGCGCAAAAAGTTGTAGAAGCTGCAAGGGGCTAAATTGTTATGTCTATTTTAGTAAATAAAGATTCGAAGATTATCGTACAGGGTATTACGGGTTCAGAAGGAACCTTCCATGCAACCCAGTGTCTGGAATATGGCGGAAATGTGGTGGGTGGTGTTACTCCGGGCAAGGGAGGGCAAACGGCTATTGACGGAAAAGTGCCGGTTTTTAACTCCTGCGCTGAGGCTCGCAAGGCCGTTAATGCAAATGTATCCCTCATTTTTGTGCCGCCGCCGTTCGCCGCGGACGCAATCATGGAAGCTGCTGCTGCGGGAATTGAGCTGATTGTCTGCATTACGGAAGGTATTCCGGTTGCGCAGATGGTCGAAGTGAAGGCATTTGTGGATGCGACCAGCTCGCGCTTTATCGGTCCGAACTGCCCCGGCATCCTGACTCCAGATGAGGCGAAAGTGGGTATCATGCCCGGCTTCATCGCAAAAAAGGGAACCGTTGGGTTGATTTCCAAGTCGGGAACGTTAACTTATGAAGCTGCTCATCAGCTAGGAGAGGAGGGGCTTGGACAGTCCACGTGTATCGGCATTGGCGGAGATCCGATTATCGGAACCACAATGTTGGACCTGTTGAAAATGTTTGAAGCCGATCCGGAAACGGAAGCGATTATCATGATTGGTGAAATCGGTGGGTCGATGGAAATTGAAGCTGCGCAGTATGCGAAGGATCATGTTAGTAAGCCGGTAATTGGATTTATTGCCGGTCAAACAGCGCCGCCGGGCCGCCGTATGGGGCACGCAGGTGCAATTGTTTCCGGTGAAGATGAGTCGGCGGCAGCGAAGAAAAAGCTGATGGCTGAATGCGGCATTATTGTGGTTGAGTCCCCTGCGGATATCGGCCGGACAGTAAAAGCGACATTAAATAAATAAAGGAATTAAATATGAGCGATAAAAAAGCAACCCTCGAGTTTGATGGCACAACGCTCGAGCTCGATACGATTGTCGGGACCGAAAATGAAACCGGTATCGACATTACTTCACTGCGTGCGAAAACCGGAATGATTACACTGGATCCGGGTTACGGAAACACAGGATCTTGTACGTCTGACATCACCTTCATCGACGGCGAAAAAGGAATTCTGCGTCACCGTGGATACGCAATTGAAGATCTGGCTGCAAATTCCACCTTTGTGGAAACGGCCTTTCTAGTACTTTATGGCCATCTGCCGAGCGAAGTAGAGCTAGCAACATTCGAGGAAGAACTCAGCGAGCATGCTTCTCTGCATTACGGACTGAAGCATCACTTTGAAGGCTTCCCTGCTGATGCACCGCCGATGGCTGTTCTTTCTGCTATGCTCAACACGCTGGCATGCTACAACACGGAGTTGTTGACCACGGCGACTGAAGGATCAGGTTTCACGGTTCCTGCTATGAAGATCCTTTCAAAGGTTCGTGCAATTTCTGCATGGGCATACCGTTCTTCGGTTGGATTGCCCTTCATGCCTCCGCGCCCTGACTTGAGCTACACCGGTAACTTCCTGCACATGATGTTTTCCGAGGCATTCAAGCCGTATGAAGTATTACCTGAAGTAGAACGGGCAATGGATTTGTTCTTTGTCCTGCATGCTGACCACGAACAGAACTGCTCTACGTCAACCGTCCGATTGGTAGGCAGCTCACGTGCGAGCCTGTTCACCTCCGTTGCTGCCGGTGTTGGTGCGCTTTGGGGGCCGTTACATGGCGGAGCAAATGCCGAAGTGATCAAGATGCTGACCAACATCCATGAAAATGGAATTGATCCGAAGGAATATGTTGAGCAGGCAAAAGATAAAAACTCGAACGTCAAGCTCATGGGCTTCGGCCATCGTGTTTACAAGAGCTTCGACCCACGTGCGAAGATCCTTAAGGAACAGGTTGATATCGTATTGAAGGCCATGAATATTGACGATCCGCTGTTGGATATTGCCAAATCGTTGGAAGAAATGGCCCGTAGCGATTCTTACTTTGTTGAGCGCAATTTGTATCCAAACGTCGATTTCTACAGTGGCATCCTGTTGCGCGCAATCGGTATTCCAGTCGACATGTTCACGGTACTCTTTGCCATTGGCCGCATGCCCGGCTGGATTGCGAACTGGCGCGAGATGCACGAGCAGAATATCCGCATTAACCGTCCGCGCCAGATCTACACCGGCGCTAATCTTCGCCCATACACACCGATGAACGAACGCTAAAACCGTTCCAAATAGATGCTTGTAACGAGTGTCTGCTGACGGGAAATACATGACGGTCTTCCGCTATGTACTTCCCGTTTTTTGTATCTCTACCCTGAAGATATGGATTAGATCGATCCTGGAAGCCGCCGTTCAAAAATGGCTTTCGCTGTTCCGTTCCCCACTAAATATAGTCCAATCAAGGCAAGAGCAACTCCACCCAGGTGCGCTGAACCTCGTTGAATGGAAAGAACATTCACCATACCAATCAGAAAGTAGTAAACCGTTGCGGCTTTGTAGGAAATTAGAGAATACCGGACCAATCCATAGGCGATGAAGGCGTTAATCACGGCGAAAATAATGATGGGCACAGGCGCGGGAAATTCCGGCATCACTAAAATGGCCATCGCTGCGCTGAGCAGGTGAAACATCGCGACAATCCGGATGCAGCGGGCATGGAAGCGAATTTTCTTTTCTTTGGGAGCGAGTTCCTTGTGTTTCGTTTCTTGAACGATCCCGCATACGGGGCACAGCCCATTTAAAGGTTCGGCGGTGGTCAGGCAACTTTTGCATCGAGTCATAGCGTTTCTCCAACAATCGGCAACAGACTATTTGGTTTTTCCAAAGGTTGGAAGTTTGACCAGAAACTATCTGGGGTTCAATCCACCCTTTGACGGTAAAAGTGAACGGGCCGCCAAGGGGGAGTGGGCGACCCGTTCTGTTGGGGTGGGGTGTTACTTAGGGAAAATTATTTTAGAGTGCAGCAAGGGCGGCCTCATAATCAGGTTCTTGAGCAATTTCGGGGACTTGCTCCGTGTAGGCCACGGTACCGGCTTCATCGATCACAACGACCGCGCGTGAAAGCACACCGGCCAGAGGCCCGTCGACGATGGTTACGCCGTATCCACTGCCAAACTCCGGATTCCGGAAGATCGATACGGGAACTACATTTTCAAGACCTTCCGCGCCACAAAACCGGCCTAGTGCAAAGGGGAGGTCTGCCGAAACACAAAGTACAACGGTGTTTTCGAGCGATCCAACTTCTTTGTTAAAGCGGTGAGTTGATGCAGCGCAGATACCGGTATCGATGCTTGGAAAAATATTAAGGACGACTTTTTTACCGGAAAAATCGCTCAACGAGCATTCAGAAAGATCGGTCTTAACAGAGGTAAATGCGGGAGCAGTGCTTCCAACGGCTGGAAGTTCACCTGCAGTATGGATGGGGTTCCCTTTGAGAGTGATTGATGCCATGTGATTTCCTTTTTAATTGTGAAGTGAAGGAGAGTGTATGAAATAGCCAGATTTAATCAAGTACAAAATTCGTACTATTTTAGTTTCGAGTCTATAAATACAGACGATACGTGGCCTCGTAACGAGAAACTAAAGGGATATCGTTTTCTCCATAGAATAAATAGGAGTTGACCCCGAACAACTAAGATCCTAGCGTCTAACTAGAAAGAGAAATAACAGGATTCATACAGGAGTAAACCATGAAAATATTATCTTCTACCACCGCTTTGGCAGTAACCATGATGCTCGCCGGGTGTGCCAGCACATCGCAGGTACAGGAAATGATTGATGCATCACACCGTGATTATTTAAACCGTGCCGATGCGCATGAAGCATCCATTGATGTCCTGAAAAAATCAGCAATGACCGGACTTGAAACGAGCAAAGAAAATGCAGCAACCATTATCCAGCTCCAAGCTGACCTGGAGGAGGCTTCAAGCCGCCTGAAGATCATTCAGGGATATGCGGAAGCCTCTAAAATACTAAGCGCCGCTAACACCGTTAAAGTTGCGGATCTCGAAGACGCCATGCTGACTAATCATGAGCTTACCGAAACAGCCACCAAGCGCTTAGCTGAAATTGATACGCTTTATGAAGAAGTCATGGTTGCCCACTATCAGTTGATCGTCGATAGCGCGACTGCAGCCATCGAATCACTTCAGGAAAACGGCTCAATTGCCAATACCAACGCTCCTGTCCAACTCGATGCGCCAATCGAGATCGTTGCTCCTGATACTGCGCCGGCAGCAACGAATGATACGTCGGTTAACTAGCCAGTTATTCACATTTATTTAGCACCCGCACCCGAAAGGACTGCGGGTGTCTTGTTTTTCAGAGTCATGAAACCTCACAACTTTATAGCTTGATGGGTGGCGGGCCGACTTTTAAGTTATTCCGAACCAAAGGAACCCATATGGAAACGCAACGCACGGCACACATTGTACGCAATACGAAGGAAACGCAGATCGACCTTTCACTCAATATCGACGGGAAGGCGAACTACGAGATTTCAACTGGCGTGCCGTTTTTCGACCATATGCTGGATCTTTTAGCCAAACACGCATTGCTCGATTTAACGATCAAGGCGACGGGCGATATTGACGTGGATTACCACCACCTCGTGGAAGATGTAGGCATTGTGCTGGGCGAAGCGCTCAACGAAGCGCTCGGCGACCGCAAGGGAATCAATCGATATGGGTTCTGGATACTGCCCATGGACGAAGCGTCTGCACAGGCGGAAGTCTGTCTGGATCTGGGCGGTCGTCCCTTCTTCGTTTACACCATGGAGCACGAACAGAAATATATCCGCGACTTCGATGTTATTATCATCAAGCATTTTTGGCGCTCGTTCTGCGACTCAGCCAAGATGAACCTGCACATTGAACTGAAATACGGAGAAGACCTGCATCATTGTATCGAAGCCATCTTCAAAGCCGTTGCCCGGGCATTGCGCGTTGCATGCGATTCCGACCCCCGCGCCCTCGACCTGCTCCCCTCCAGTAAGGGCCGCATCGGCGCATAGAAAGAGAGGTAGTTCTGGTGGCTTTCTATATTCGGGTGTGATCGAGAGGGAAGCAGACCTTCGTTTTTTCGATGCGCCCGATCATCTTATTTTAACGAGAAGCCAATCCTCGGCTCATATAAATGCATTATCTGAAAACATGGATATTTTCTCACAATACGCGGTGCTCGACCTGTTTTGGATCGGATTGAGCCTGTTTCTGATCGGCATGAGCAAGGGTGGGTTTCCGGTTGGGGCCATTGCTTTGCCGATTCTGATTCTCGTTTGGCCCGCGCAGGCACAGGCAGCGCGGGCTGCGGTTGGTTTCATGCTGCCTATGCTCTGTCTGATGGATATTGTTGCGCTGCTGTTTTACTGGCGGCATGTCCAGTGGGGGCGCATCGTATATTTGCTCCCGGCGATGTTTGCCGGGGTACTTGTTGCGAGCTATTTGTTTGTTTCTGACGAATCGGCATTAATCGCCGTATCGGATCGGGCGCTGAAAATAATGATTGGCACATTAGGGATTCTATTCGTGGTCTACTTTGCGGCTAAAAAATGGATTCTTCGGCATATCCATGCGTCGGAACCGAACTGGACCAAAGGTTCGGTGTTTGGTTTTTCGGCAGGGATAACTTCGACGTTGGCGCATGCAGCAGGTCCCGTGATGCAGATGTATCTATTGCCCCAGCAACTTGAGAAGAAAAAATTTGCCGGTACAAGCTGCGCATTTTTCTGGCTGATGAACCTGATAAAACTGGTGCCGTTCACTATGCTCGGTCGGATCCAACCGGATAACCTTAAGCTGGGTGCTGTTTTGCTACCGGTTATTCCTGTTGGTGTGGCTCTGGGCTGGTGGCTTACCCACAAAACGGAACAGAAGCACTACACCATTCTGATCTATGCGGTGCTTTTGCTCACCTCCATTGCCCTGATTCTTAAGGCGCTTTAGTTTTCTTTGCCGCTGAACATCTGGCTGGCCATTTCGATCTGGGCAATCTGCAACTCCGCTGAAGCCTTAATGACCGACTCAAAGGCTTTGAGTTGTTCGAGGGTAAGCATGCTTTTAGCCTGTTCCAGAATTCGCTCATTCAAGGCATTCATGTCGGAGTCAAATTTTTTGACATTATCCTCAGAAAAACGTGCGGGATTCACGTCATTATTGTTTTCATCGTGTAGGTTGGAGGAAAAGGTAAAGCTCGACCTTTCATCGTGCATCATTCCGAGCAGGGATCGGTAGGCTTCATCGCTCAAGGCAGCTTCTGACCCGGACAAGTTTTGGTCCAGCTGCGAGAGCATCATACGCTCTCCCATCGTTTTTTCATAAAACTCGAATTCCTCGTAATCCTTATCGCCATTCAGAAAGATTTTCATTTCTGATTTAACTAGATTTGTGGCTTCTTCCAGCTCAGCCGTAAGCTGTTTTTGTTCTTCTTCGCTCAAATTGCCACCCATCATTTTCATGGCAATATCAACCTGTTTCATTTGCCGATGCATCAGCAGATCCATGAAATATTTAGTTTCCTCTGCATTCAGGTCGAGGTATTCGATCATGTCTGAATAGAGCGCTCCTATTGCTCCCCGCTGACTGGCCTCCATTATTTTATTCATGGTGGGGTTTTCCATCATCTTAGCCATGCTGGACATCATGCGACGACCGGCATTGTCCTCTGGAGGGACAACGGGAATAACCGCTTCTTCGATCGGGGCAGTATGAACTTCGGGAGGATTACTTGCTGCCGATTCAATCGGCGTAAGTGAATCGGCCACCGCTACGATCTCCTTTGTTTCCGAAATGCTCAGGTCTGCAAGCTGTTTCTTGAGCTTGCCGTTCTCCTGGCGGGTCGCAAAAAGTGCAATCCCGAGTGCAATACTGATAAGCGCCAGTGCGGTGACGGATACATGTTGTTTCATCTGGTCTTTCCCTCTGATTGATAAGTGGGTTGATATCATCCCATTGTTGAAACGGTAATTACAACTTTCCTTGATGATTGTAAAGAGCGGGATCTCATGGGCGTCCTTTGCAATGAGGCACGGAAAAATCCGTGGACTTTTTGTGTTCCCATGCGGGATCAGGTCGATAAACTGAGCTCTCTTCAAAGGAAACGGTACACATATGATTGGAATTATCGACTATGGTATGGGCAACCTCGGGAGCGTGACTAACGCATTTCGTTTTCTCGAGCTCGACGCAAAAATCATTACCCGTAAGCAGGAGTTGGATTCCTGCCGCGCGCTGTTGCTACCGGGCGTCGGTGCATTCGGGGATTGCATGAACCACCTTGTTGAACACGACTTCGTTAGCCCGATTGAGCAATGGATTGGTGCAGGCAAACCAATGATGGGCATATGTCTCGGGTTGCAGGCGCTGTTTCAGAGTTCGGAGGAATCGCCGGGGGTATCAGGCCTTGGAATTTTTCCGGGCACCGTGAAGAAGTTTGATCTTCCTGCGGAATTGAAGGTTCCGCAGATTGGCTGGAATTGCATGAAAGAGGTAATGCCGGAATGTCCCATGTTTGAAGGGATTGCCGACGACTCATTTTTCTATCTGGTACACTCCTATTATGTTTCTCCAGAGGATCCGTCTATTATCGCGGGGAAGACGGATTACGGGATTGAATATTGTACAAGTGTCTGGAAGGACAATGTTTTTGCCACTCAGTTCCACCCCGAGAAATCGCAGGCGGCTGGCCTGCACCTGCTCCGGAATTTCTGGAACTGGGCGGAAGGGCAGTAGAGGCGGCTGTTTCTCGCGGGAAAATGGTTCATATTTTAAATATGAGACTTTTGAATGGCATGCTACTTTCACCCCATTAACTGTATCGTAGGAAAACTATGAGCCTGAAGAACCGAATCCTTCTGATCCTATTCATTGCAACGATAATATCGGCGATCGTAACAAGTGCTCTGCTGATTTTTCTGCTACGGATGATTTCGCAATTGTCAGTTGAAGGCGTAGAGATTTCCGTATTGATCGTCTGTACTATTGCCATCTATCTGTTCAGCGGTTTGTTCTTCCTCATCCTGCTCAGCATCCTACTGAGTAAAAACGTGATCATTCCCGCGGTCGAACGTGAGATGCTCGATAACGAACGCGAGATGCTTTCCGAACAGCTGCACCACTCCCAGAAAATGGAAGCCGTGGGACGGCTTGCAGGCAGCATTGCGCATGACTTTAATAACCTGCTTACGATCATCGATGGCTATACCAGCTTGATTATTGCTGCCCCGAAGGGCGAAGAAACCGCGCAGAATGCACAGGAGGTGTTGGACGCCGCGCGGAAAGCCTCGTTTATCACCCGTAAATTACTGAGCTTTAGCCAGAAGGAAAAGAGCGAGTCCGTTACACTGGACCTTAACGACACGCTGCAGGATACCCATAAAATGCTCACCCGGTTGATCGGCGAAAAAATCACACTGGTGACCAAAGCGTACGACGAACCCGTTTATGTGAAAGCCGATCCGGTTCAACTTGGGCAAGTGCTCATGAATTTGGCAGTCAACGCACGCGATGCCATGGTGAATGGCGGACGGATCACCATTAAGGTCGATTGCAGACAGGTAAATGATGGTGAATGTAAGAAGCCTTCAGGGATCCATGCGGGCTCGTTTGTTGAAGTCTCGGTTCATGATACCGGGTCGGGAATCGATGAGCAAACGATGGAGCGCATGTTTAAAGCGTTCTTTACTACCAAGCCAACGGACAAAGGAACCGGTCTGGGCCTTTCGATTGTGAAGACCATTATGAAGGAAAATGATGGATTCATAGATGTAGAGAGCAAATTGGGCAGCGGCACAACGTTCTATATTTATTTGCCGGTTACGGAACCTGATGAAGATGACTATATCCTGGGAGCGAAAGAAAGCGCATTGCAGGATCCTGCCGAGAGCGGCCAAGTTGATAAGAACGAGGAGAAAGGTGCGGAACCCGTTGAGGGCGGGAGCGCAACGATCCTACTTGTCGAAGACGATCCCATGATTCGTACGCTGGTTGCTCAGACGTTGGAGATGCAGAACTATAATGTCGTACTGGCTGAAGAGGGTTGGGAAGGCATTAAAGTTGCTAAAACCCACAAGGGTAAAATTGACCTGCTGTTTACCGATGTGGTGATGCCGGGGCTTGGAGGCGTTGAACTTGCCGTAGCTACCAGAGAGCTCTATCCGGAAATCAAAATCCTGTTCATGTCGGGCTACTCCCGCGTGCAGCTCGAAGACGAAGGCGTTCCGCCGGATGCTTCATTGCTGGAAAAGCCCTTCACGCCCGATAAGGTTGTCGCCATGGTCCGGAAGCTACTCGGACGTTAAAGTAATCGTTTCGGCGGCAGTCGAAGGAATCCAGCAGGTTTGTCCATCGGCCAGACGAATATGCCACCACGCCCCCCGGTCTTCCAGTCGCTGGAACTCGGTGCCCGCATGGAGCGGCTCCAGAAATGCCGGAGCATACATGGTGCTATCGCCTTTTCGTGTGAGCACTTCCTTTGCAGTCAGTACGCCCGGTTCGTTTCTCCTCTCAAGAATACTTTCGGTCACCAGCGAAGCCAGCAAAGCGATGGATAAAATTCCTGCGGTGATAACCGTAATCCGGGCTTCCTTTTTAGAAGAGCGGCTCATCCAGATCCATGCACCCCAAAGGAGCAGCCAGCAAAGAGTGAACCCCCACCAACGTACAGATGTCGATGTGTTGAAATGCCATCCGAACAGTCTTGCTGCAAGCGGATGCAGTTCCTTTCGTGGAATCAGGTCGATTCGCATTTGAAGTGCGGTATTCAGGTTATGCTGCACATCTGCATTGCCCGGTAAATACTGTTCTGCCCGCCGATAGCTCAGAATGGCCCGGCCGGTTTCGTCCGCCATAAACCAACTGTTTCCCAACGTATAGTACAGGTTTCCATTGCGCACTCCTTCCTCTACGACCAGATATTCATACTGTTGTGCCGCCTCGGCATACATCATCGCATTCGTTGCCGACCGGAATAATCCATGCGCCTTTTCCAATGTCTGCAGCTGATAGCCTACGGCCATAGATGAGAGTGCTGTAACTGTAAGCAGCACAAAACTAAAAACTAAAATCTTAAGATTCACGTTCATTTCAACATCCCCTCAACCGCTTTCACAATACGGGTTGCTTCCCGGACGATATATTTGGCATCGCCTTCTTCATCGTAACGCGACGTGAAGCGGTAGGCCTCGCAGTGGGCAAACAGCGTTCGAAGTTCTTCCAGGGTTTTGGAATCGGCACCGGCATCGGCCAGTAAGTATTCGGCTTCGCGGAACGATAGAGCACCGGGATTAAGGTGCAACCGGTCTCCCAGATAGGCGCGGAGTACCTGATCAAGTTCCATGTAAATTTCGCGCTTCATCGAATGGCTATGCATAATATGGGAAGCATTTCTTCGAAAAACCTTATAGGCACGTGCCGCTTTCGCAGTACGATGGATGTGATGTTTCTTTTTCCCGAATAGAGATGCCAACGCACCGCCTCCGATTAATAACGGCGGAACAAATAAAAGAACCAGTGCGGCAAGCGGACTCGCCCAGCCAAACAGGGGGAGGCGCCGGCTCTTCAGCATATCCGGGTTCTCATAGTTATGGCGGATGCCTTCTTCCACCGTCTGCAGCCGACTCTGCATCATGCCGCCGCCAAAGGCGACGGGGTCATCTGCCGGAGAAACGTTCAGAAAAATGGGTTTAGACTGCGCCGTGATAAATGCATTAGAGGACGGACTGAAGTAAGATAATTGGATCGGCGGCACCGCATCAAGAGACGAAGAAAGCGGTCGGATTGTTTGTGTGTAGGTTTTGGACTTTCCTTCCCGCACTGGGAGTGAGCGGTCTGAAGGAATTTCAAATCGATTTACCAGCAGGGGCTGATAACGAAGATGTTCGAAGAAAATATTTTCCATGAACTCGGCAGCCGTAATGGTAATAGTCAGGGTGATGGGTTCGCCGACACGAACATCGGTCGGTTCGGCCTCAACCCGGATGGTATAGTCGCCAACCATACCGTTAAACAAATCTGGGCGGCCTTCGACAGGCAGTGGTTTAACGTCCAGCTCAAGTGGTTTCGACTCGGTATAGATGCGCGACCAGTTATCGCCGGATATGTTTTGGTCGAAGAACGTATTGTCGAAATAGGCCGGGTATTGGAATGCAGAGCGCGCCTGTTTCCCGGTCGCGTTCTTTTCCTGTTCTGCTGCGCAGAGCAGGGTGGCCGATTGGATCTCGATCTTACCACTCTTCTTTGGAATCAGGATCTTACTGAAGGCGAGTGACTGGTGCTGGACCTCCGCAATCTTTTGGCTGTTGCGGGTTGCCAGAACACGGGTCCCGTGCACAGGGAGCCCCGTGGTTTGCGAATTGCTTTCTTTTCCGGGTTCATACAGTTCAAGCAGTTGGAATCGTTTGTCGTTTAAAACAGGAAAGTGAAAGTCGACCGCTTTGATCGCTCCAAACTGGTAAGTGCTGTCCCACGTTGTGGTGAGTAAAACAGGTTCTCCGACATAAACCGATTGTGCAGTTAATTCCTGACGGAGTGTCATTCGATCCGTTTGCTCCGGCTTCCGTGCGCGGATCGCCACAGCTTCGGAGTAGATATTTCCAAAACGTAATGAGGGGATGTTTAAGTCGCCTTCCGTTTTTGCGCGGAATGAAAAGCGGTAGAACCATGTGTTGGTTTCGCTCGCGGCGCGCCCTGCATCAAGAACCGTCACATTAAAATCAGCTAAACCATCCAGAGCAGGAGGCGATGGTTTTTGTGGGGCCTTTACGATTACATCAATATTGAAAACCTGCCCCAGAAAGACGTTGGTCTCCGCCGCGTTCACATGGGCATAGAAGTTCGTCGATCCCGGAGAGGAACCGGCAAGCAAGATCAGTGCTATAACTAGATGTTTACAAAATGCCATGTTACCAATCCTTATCGGCCGGTTTGTATTCCCCGGCTTTCTTATCCTTGCGCCGCTCCTGATTTCGAACTTCTTCGGCCAGGATATCCATTTCAGTCTGGTTTGGAGGCGGAACGCCGCGGATTTCCTCGTATTCAGAAAAATCGCCAAACGGATCCGCTTCCTCATACATGTCTGCGTCTTCATCCGACTCCTCATAATCCATATCATAATCTTCGGAGTCCTCGGAATCTTCATCTGATTCTCCGTCCTGCTGGTCCGGATCCTCTGGCGCAGAACCAAGCGCGGCAATCAACTCGGACAGCGCTGTCGGTTGATCGGGCACGGCCATGGCATCAGCTGCTTTGACAGTATGTTCAAATGTTTCCTTCAGCGGACCCGGTATGCTGGTTCCATCCGGAAGGGCAATGTCCGTGTGCAAACCGGAATCTTCCATCACCTTGGCCAATGCACGCGCATCCCGTTCAAGGATTTTTTGTGGATCGCCGGTCGTGTTCCGTTTAATCAGCTGGGTTTGGCGCTCAATAAATTCGGTGAGTTTTTCTCGGAGATATTTAATCAGCTCGTTTTCCTGCTTTTCCTTTTCCTCCTGCTCCTTGATTTTCTCCTCGATGCCGACGGCAATAAGTCGGGTCATTTCAAGGTTATAGGCGGCATCAGAAAAGTCAGGGTTATAGTCTAGCGCCATGCGGTAGAACCAGGCGGCCTGTTGACAATAGCTCACTGCGGCATGGGGATCGCTTTCACGCAAACCTTCGCTCGTTTTAACCATGCAGTTGCCAAGGTTGTACAAGCTCTGGCTACGCATCGCGTCCGTTTTGGCCATGGTTGCGGCTAATTCAAAAGTGGCGGAAGCTTCTTCGAAGACACCCGAACGATATTGCGCGTTGCCTAGGTTATATAGCACTTCAGCCGACTCGGGAGCTACGGTCGCCGCTTCCATATAAGCATTAATCGCATCATCGAAACGCTTTTCCGAGTAGGCCTTGTTCCCTTGCTGGAACAGCTTGGAGGAGGTTGCGCTTGTCGTGCCGGCAAGGAGTAACACAAAGCAGAAGCACAGCGACCTTTGACTTTTGACCTTCCCGCCTTTGGCCATCATGTCTTTCTCCTCCAGCGATTAGATGCAAACAGGACAACCAGGGCGGTGCCGATGAGAAGGTAAAACTTTTCTTCGTAGCGTTCCATCACATGGCTATTGGTCGAGGTGCGTTGTGCATGCTCCATCACCTGACGGTAGATCCGCGCAAGCTCAAAGGGTCCATTAGCGACATCAAAGTAAATGCCATCGGTTGAGGCAGCGGCCATTCGGCGTAGCGTTTCGGAGTGCAACTTGGTCCAGACTTCGGTGTTCCCGTCTTTCATGAAAGTGCGTGCTCCGGTCTCCTCATCTTCGAGAGCGATTCGGCTACCACGCGAGCGGTCCCCAAGACCAATGGCAATCAGCCGCACGCCAGCATCGTCCAGTAGCTGAACCGCCTCGATTTCATCGGGACCGTCAATCATGTCTTCGCCGTCAGTGATGAGGATCAAATCCTGCATGCCGGCTTTTGCCGGATCGATCAGTTTATCGACCGTTCGCTCGACGGCATGGCCAATCATCGTGCCGCCCGCGGTCACGCTATTAGGAGTGGCCTGCCGAAGTGCCATACGAAAATAGTCGTAGTCAAGCGTCAGTGGGCAGCGGATTTCTGCTGAACCGGCAAAGAGCACCAGCCCGACGCGATCGCCGGAAAGTCCCTCGATACAATCAAGAATAGAGGTCTTTGCATTTTCCAGGCGATTCGGGTGCATGTCCTCTGCAAGCATGCTTCGCGATACATCGAGCAGGAAAATGACGTCGCGCCCGCTCTCCTGCAATTGTTGTTTCTGCAAGTTCCATGCGGGGCGAGCCAGCGCAATAATGATCAGTGCAACGGCGGCACAGCTACCAAATGCTTCTCGTTTCCGGCTAATAAATTTTGCGCCGCCGCCGAAGGCTTGAACAGCCTGTTTCCGTTTGACGGAAGAATAGATGAACAGGCCAGCGAGAGCCGGAACCATCCAGAGCCAAATCAATGCCGAAGGATTGTAGAAGTACGCAATCATGGAATCCTCCGAAGCCATGTTGTGGAGAGAAGTGTATGTCCAACAAGCAGTAAAAGGGCAGTAAGCGTGAAGGGTTGGAATAGGTCCTTAAAGGTGTGGTAACGATCCGACTCAATCTCGCTGGTTTCCATGGCGTTGATTTCACTATAAACATCGCGCAAGGATGCTTCGTCGGATGCGCGGCGATAGATGCCCCCTGTGGTTTCCGCCATTTTCTGGAGAATGCGTTCCTGAACGAGCGGTTCCTGTTCGATCTGTACGGGGCCTTCTGGTGTCTGGATGGTTTTCATTTCAGGAGGATCTGTTATGGCGATGGTATGCACGCGAATGCCCCAGTGTTCTGCCAGCGCGGCACCTTCCATCGGTAGGTGGCGTCCGCAGTTGTTATTCCCATCGGTCAGAAGGATGATGACTTTGCTCTTAATCGTGTAGCCTGCATTTTCCTCGCCTTCGGAGCTGTAGCGCTCTTCGGCTGTTTTCAGGCGCGCCGCCGCCAGTGCAACGGCATCGCCGAACGCCGTACCATCTTCATTCGGTCGCGATTCAATTTCCAGACTTCGGATAAAAAATAACAGCGAATCGTGACTGAGTGTCAGCGGACAGATGGTGTCGGCATAACGCGCAAAAGAGATCAGGCCAATGAGATCGTTCGGGCGACCATCCAGCTCTTCACCGCCGCCGACAAACTGCTCAACGACCTGCTTCGTTACTTCCATTCGGCTCATGGTCGTGTCCTGAAAAGGCATTGAAATATCCATTGAACTGGAAATATCTACGACCAGTTCAACGGCAATTCCTTCCTTTGGGATGCCTTGGGTCATATCTTGAACCTGAGGCCGCGCCAAAGCAATTATGAGCAGGATCATGACTGCCACACGCAACCAGAAAAGTAGGGGCATAAAACGCTGGCGGGTAGTCTTCGGAACTTTTTTAAATGAGTCTAAAGACGAAAATTGGAGAGACGCAGTTCCGGATTTCCGGGAATGATCGGCAATCATTTTCAGCACAGGAAGGAGCAGGAGCAAGGCCCATGGAAGTGCTAGTCGCATGGCACCTCCTGATTGTCCTCGATGAAGGAGCGCACAAAGTTTTCAAGGTCGGCCGTAAATCCCGCAGGCGCTTTGTGTGAAAAACGAATATGTTCGCCTGCAATGAGGTATTCATTCAGTGGCGGCCAACGATTCATCAGGAGCGATAAAATTTCGCGGGTGGTTTTCCCCCGGGTTGAGATCAGGAACCGGTCTTCAACGAATGCCAATAGAATCTCGATGAGCAGATGTATTTTTTCGATTTCATCAGCCGGGAGGTTTCTCATAGATCGCAAGGCCGTTTCGTGGGAGAGGGCCACCATAGGATTTCGCTCTTTTTTGCGATACCTGTGCACGAGCAATACTACAATTGAGCCAGCTAGACCCAGTGCGATATTGAGCATCCACCGTCTTTTTTTCTGCTGTTGAGGAAGCAGGGAAACGGGGGCGACGATATCTTTTATTTCAAGGGGGCCTATATTCACAGGAAGAAGAGAGCTGACGAATACGTGGACTTGCTCCGTTGTTATAGTCGTTGAACCGGCCTTGATTTCTAATGATTGGAAGATCGTTTCACCAGGCAGATTGGGCAGGAGTCTCCAGACGCGCCTATGAAGGCGCTTCCCGTTAGGTAGGATTTGAAGAGGCTCGGTGTATCCGTTGGCGATGACAAAGGGTTCAATAAAGTTTACAACCTCCGGAAAAATAACTTCGTCAACTGGCGGAGCATGCACGTCGATCATCAGTTGGATTTTCCCCGATGTTGGAACATTCGTTTCGCTTATCGAAAGGATGACCGTGACCGACTCATTCCGGTATTGCCGGGAAAGCACCGGCGCGGATAGGGCGGATGTTTCGACAGCATCCTTGGAGCATCCGTTGAGGAGGGGGATGGCCGCAAAGAGGCACAGGAAGCGCAAAGCCTTCATAGCGTCTGCCTCCGGTCGCGGGTCTGGAAGAAGCGGATGAGGTCGCGCATGTAGTCGCGGTCGGTCTGCACGTCGATTTGATCAATGTTAAATCGCGCGAGTGTGGCTTTGGTTTCGAGGCGGCGGGCGAGGGCGGTGGTTTTAAATTTTTTTCGGGCGATGGAGCTGGCTGTATCGACGAGGATTTGTTCGCCGGTTTCGGCGTCGGACAACTCGACGAGCCCGGCATTGGGCAGTTCGAGTTCCCTCGGGTCGGTTATGGTGATGGCAATGAGGTCGTAGTGAATCGCCGCCAGTTTAAGAGCTTTTTCTATGCAGGAATCTTGGAAGTCGGAGATGAGGAAGGCGATGCATTTTTTCTTTACCATCTTCCCGAGGTAGTCAAGTGCACAAGCAATATCGGTTCCAGTGCTCTTTGGTTTGAAACTGAGGATTTCCCGGATGATGTGCAGGACATGCAACTGCCCTTTGCCGGCTGGAATAAAAAGTTCGATTTCGTCGGTAAAAATAATGAGCCCGACTTTGTCGCTGTTCTTAATGGCGGAAAAAGCGAGCAGGCCGCAGAGCTCGGCGGCGATTTCATTCTTCGTTTTTTCCGTCGAGCCAAAGGTGCCGGAGGCTGACATATCGACGAGGAAAAAAAGAGCTTGTTCACGCTCTTCAATGAAACGTTTTACGAAGGGTTTTCCGGTCCGCGCGGTTACGTTCCAATCGATGGTTCGCACTTCGTCGCCGTGCATATATTCGCGCACTTCGTCGAACTCCATGCCGCGCCCTTTGAATACGCTTTTGTATTCGCCTCCTAGCAACTCGTTCACCACCTTGCGGCTGACGATGTCGATTTGGCGGACCTTCTTCAGGAGATCTTTGTGGCGTTGGTCGGACATGGGCATGAGATGTGACGATTGAGGCGTGATGAACTTCACGACTCACGTTTCACTTTTCATTCTAGGGAACCTCAACCGTTTCCAAAATCTGTTTTACAATGTCTTCGGAACTCATCTCTTCAGCGGCGGCCTCGTAGGTGAGCAGAACGCGGTGGCGCAGCACATCGAGTGCGACATCTTTAACATCCTGCGGGACAACGTAGCCGCGGCCGTTGAGCATGGCCCGCCCGCGCGCCGCAATCGTCAGAAAGATACTGGCGCGCGGGGATGCGCCATAACGGATCATCTCTGCAAAATCCAGTCCGTAGGCAACTGGATTGCGCGTAGCCTGTACGAGATCAAGAATGTAGTGCTCAAGCTTTTCATCCATGAAGACGTCATCGACCATGGCGCGCAGTCGGTTGATATCCGCGACCTCCATAACGGCATCGACGGTGAGATCAACGGAGGTTTTCCCCATCCGTTTCAATATTTTGTGTTCCTCTTCTTTAGTGGGATAGACGACATTCAGCTTGAACATGAAACGGTCGACCTGTGCTTCGGGGAGGTGATAGGTGCCTTCCTGTTCAACGGGGTTCTGGGTGGCGAGCACGAGGAAGGGTTCGTCGAGCTTATAGGTCTGATCCCCGATGGATATCTGATGTTCCTGCATGGCTTCGAGCAGGGCGCTCTGCACTTTAGCGGGGGAACGGTTAATTTCGTCGGCGAGAATGATATTGGCAAAGATGGGGCCCTTGTGGGGAGTAAACTCATTGGTCTTTGGGTTGTACATCATGGTGCCAATGAGATCGCCGGGAAGTAGGTCGGGCGTGAACTGAATCCGGTTAAATCCAGCGTGCAGCGTTTGGGACAATGTCGTGACGGCCAGGGTTTTGGCGAGCCCGGGGATGCCTTCAATGAGCACGTGCCCGTTGCATAGAAGGGCAAGAATCAATGCTTCGATTAGATCTTCCTGCCCGATAATGACCTTGGCCACCTCGTTGCGCACCTTTTGGAGTATTTCGCTCTCCTGCTGGTAGTGTTCGTTCATCTTGATTATGTCTTCGTGCATGGGAAAGCCCTTTCTTTAGAATGGAAAAATATACGCGGCTTCGAATCTGTAAACAGCAAAGAAACGTTTAAAACAGGTCTGGTTGGACAGTTTTAGGGCGTAAGGAGCTAACGGTCTTGAACGGGTACGACCATAACATTGCATTTGGCCCGGCGGATCACGGCCTGCGAGACACTTCCCAAAAGGGCTTTATGCAACAAACCGTGTCCATGAGAGCCAAGGATGATCATTTCGACCTGCAGGTCGATTGATTTTTCAATAATCGTTGCAGCCCCGTTCCCTTTTAAAAGAATGGCCTGGGCATTTACACCGTTGTTCCGAAGGGCCGAAGAGATGGCCTGTAATTGAGCGTGTTCACGTTTAATTTCGTCGGCGCTGATATTACGGGCCAGTTGCACGTCGCCGGGCATGTCGATGAACTCGGGGGTATAGCTCGAAAACTGCGCGGCTTCGTAGGCCATTGCTTGAGTTTCGTCAGACGTGACATGCAAAACCCAGAGTTTTGCTTCTAATGATTTCGCCAGATTGGCGGCTTGTTCAACTACGGTATCGGTACTTTTTGAAAAGTCCAATGCGACAAGAAGTTGTTTCATGACAGTCCTCTCCGTTTCTCTGAATGCATTCTATTCCAGTAGAAGAGATTGGCAAGGATGTGTTTAGGAATGTTTTTGGGGAGGCACCGGAATTCCCAGTTTATCCATACGGTAGCGAAGGATACGGCGTGTCGTGCCGAGGCGCTTGGCGGCCCGGGTTTGAATCCCGTCGCATTTTTCCAGCGCCTGGACAATTAGGTTCCGTTCGAATTCCCCAACCGTTTTCTCAAGGTTGATCGGGATTTCAAGATTAGGATTGTTTACGGCCTGTTTCATTCTGTCGCCTCGCTTAGCGCTGGAAGAATAATCGAGACGGTAGTGCCGCCGGAACTGGTTTCAATATCGATTTCGCCGTTATGGTCGATGACTGCTCGTTTGGCGATCGGTAGTCCAAGGCCAAGTCCGCGCGCTTTAATTGTGCTGAAAGGGGAGTAGGCTTTATCGCGAATTTCATCATCGAAGCCGCTGCCGTTATCGGAGACCATAATGTACACATTACCTGTACCGGACTGTGGAGATCGGCCTTTGACGGTTACATTGATCCGTGACCCGGGTTTATTAACGAGATTTTCGGCGGAGTTTTTAAGGAGGTGATAGATGCATTCCTCCATTGAACGGGCATCGCCATTGACCTGGAGCACCGAGTCGTCGGCCGAGAGATGTATCTTTAGATTATCGTGATCGAGTTCATTCTGGATTCGTGAAACGGCATGCTCGATCGGCTTGCGGATATCTAAGGGTTGGAAGACCGGCTTGGGCGGGTTGGCAAATTCGTTGATCTTTTCGATGATATGATTCAGCTGGTCGACCTCGGCGGTAACTTGTTCGCTGAAGTCAGCCCGGAATTCCGGATCTTCGTAGCGTTGTGGCAGCAATTGAGAAAAGGTTTTGATGGCCACGAGCGGATTGCGAATTTCATGACTCATGCTGGAGGCGAGTTCATTCCAGAATATTGCGCGCTCAAGCTGATCTTCCTTTTCCTGGAGGAGTTTGGCCCCGGTGACATCGTGAACCATCATCATGGCCCCCACGCAGGTTTCGCCATCCATCAGGCAGCGCGTTTCTGCCGAGATGGTGAGTTTGGTGCGGCTGTCCGTCCATTCACGTTTGTCGTGAAGCTCGTGGTTTCCGATCGCCCGTCGACACATATCAGCTGCGCGGCTGCCAAGAATTTCAATAGCCTTCCCAATCACAACGTCTTCGGTTGGTTGTATGATTTCCCGTGCCGAGTTGTTGAACCATCGGACGATGGCGTTTTCATCGCAGGCGATGATCCCGAATGGGATCGAATGCAGCAGGGTTTCTGCGAGGGCTTTCTGCAGTGCGGTTTCTTCGTATTGGAATGCCTTTTCCAACGTGGTTGAAATATGGTCGGCCAGACCGGTTAATTCTTCCAGATCGGCGATTTCGAACGGAATGCCCGTGGCGCGCTGACCGACAAAGATCCATCCTTTAATGTAGCCCGTGGCGTAAAGCGGGATGATGATTTCCGCACCGAGCGCATCAAGCATTTGCTTGAGCAATGCCCGCTCTTCAGGGTCAGATATGTTTTCCAGCGTTTTACGGGAAATGAGATGGGTATTCATTTCCATCCATCGGATAAACGGAGCCGAGGAGGGGATTAAAAGCAGTTCCGTCGCAGCAAGACAGCGGGTGCCAGCCTGAAATAAATATTCTTCCTTCAACTCGGACTTAATAAAGATTCCGGCACGGGAAACTCGGGCGGTAGCAACGAGACCATCAACCACGCCATCGAACAGCATATCGAGATTGTCGAAGTTGCGCTGTGCCTTCGAAAAGTTTTGCAGGGGGGCGGAAAACTGCGGTCGCGGCGCTGACGGCTGCACTTTTCTTTGGGCATTGAGTGTAATCAGTTCCTCTTCAAGCAACTTGTTTTTTTGCCGTAGAGAGAGGCATTCAATGGCCTGAATCAGAAGGGCCTGGAAGTTTCTTCGCTCAGGCTCCAGTGAGATCTTTGCAAATGGTTCCAGATATTCAGCGGAGAGCATGGGGTCGGAACGATCGGCCCCGAGAACGATTACGACCGTGGAAGGATATTCCTTCCGAATCGAAACAAGGACGTCCAGACAATTGGGTGCCCGCAAGTCGGCCAGTAGTACAGTGTTCCCAAACTGGGAGATCCATTGCTCTAAATCAGTCTGGGCATCAATGGGCTGCAGCGATGCGATGGTCGAGGAAATCCGGATTAACCGGTCAGCGAGCTCTTCGTCGCGCGTGTAAAGTAGACATGACGGCTTGGTCTTCACGCGATGGTATCCTCATCAAGAATTGGGATGTAGAGATTAAAGTTTGTTCCGGAACCTGTGACGCTGTCGACTTCGATTACGCCATGATGCTCCGTTATAACGCCATGAGCAACCGAGAGCCCCATGCCGGTTCCTTCGCTCTTGCTGGTAAAGAAGGGATCGAATATTTTTTGCAGATCATCTTGTTTAATACCCTTGCCCGAATCGCTGATAAGCAGGCGAATACATTTTTTGGATATAGGGTTGTCCGGACTGTCAGTATTGGCGAAGCGGTAGTTGCAGTTGCTTGTGACGACGGTAATCGTTCCATCCTGTCCAATTGCATCGATCGCATTGAGGTATAAATTAACAAGTGCCTGTGAGAGTAATTTTGCATCGCCCGAGATGGCATCGTCTTTTGCCGCGCATTTATTACTGAGTGTAATATTTTTTTGCACCATTTGCTCGTGGGTCAGTTTCAGCGTCTGTTCGATGGTGTCCTGAAGGTTCATTGGAACGAGATGCGGTTTGGCAGGTTTCGAGAAACTGAGCAATTCATTCACGATGCCATCAATACGCGCAACCTCATGCGCAACCAACGACGAAAAGTCATTGCGGAAATCTTCATCGGCATAGCGCTGGGGCAGCAGCTGAGTGAATGTTTTGATGGTCACAAGCGGATTTTTAATTTCATGCGCCATACCAGCGGCGAGTGTACCCACACTCGACAACTGGTCCGTCCGGCGAACCTGCTCCTCCAGACTCTTTAATTCGGTCATGTCGGTGAATACGAGCAATGCACCCATCGGCTTATCGTCATGCCCGAAGAGAAATGCGGAACCCATCCGAATGCTGGTGCTTGTAGCGTCTTCGTCGGCCGCAAACAAGACCGCATCTTCATTGCGTTTTCCTGATTGCGTTTCCAGAGCGTTTTCCAGCGCGCGGGTGATTGGCCATGGAAGAATATCAATCTGTTGCCCAACAGCTCCATATTCCTCGATCCCGGTGATTCTCTGTGCCTCATGATTAAACAGAGTAATCTGTCTATCTGGATTTGCTACAATCACACCACTAACCAATTGATCCAGCATGATTTCATTCCGGATCTTGCTGTCCTGCACTTCCGTATAGAGTTGCGCATTTTCCAACGCGACCGCAAATTGGTTGCATAGAATCTGCAGGGTATCTTGCTCCGTTTTATCATAAATTCGCCCTCCGCGCTTTGAACCAAGTAAAACCAGCCCGGTAAGCTCCCCTTTAGAAAAGGTTCCTGTGGCTATACTGATGTTATATTGATTAAGCTGATCAATGGCCTCTCGCGTTGTGGGACTTACACGAGTCCGCTGCAGCCCATCTCTGCTTATGGGATCCTTTGTTGAGCGGATCATTTGAACAACAGTAGCATTTGATGAGATTGACTTTTCATCTTTGGAAAGTAATAGGGGATATCCCTGAATAAATTTTTCATTTTGGTATGTTAGAATGGAAATATATTCTGCATCAACAGCTTCCTTAAGGAGCTCGGAAAATTGATGCATGAGTGCGTTGATCGTGGTCACAGACTGAAAAATAGTGCCCGCTTTTTTAAGGGTAGTTTGAACATCAAAAATAATGGAATTACTGAAAAGAAAATCGGTAGCCTGTTGCATACGCCGTCTGGCTGGTAGCATTGAAAATACCACAATCAAAGCGGGGATAAGGTGACTTGGAAAAGTAGATGTTATCGCTAAGAAATTGCAGATGAATACAGTAATGAGCCAAGTGACATAATAAACTACACTTAGAAATGCAGTTAGTAGCGCGTAAGCCGTTGCTCTCCGTAATAAAGCCGATACGGTTAATATTTTATGTACAGCAATTCCATATGCAACGATTATGGAAACTGTAAATACGCTAGCAGCGTTGGCAATTGGAATGAAAATCGAGGAGCTAGTTATTAGTGAAACGATGGTGCCAAGAAAAATGCCAACAACTAATCCTGAAAGAGATGCAAAAACAAGAAATTCAGTTTCTAAGCGCTGCGATCCTTCTAATTTTTTTCTATCTCTCAGCACATTAAAACCAAGAACAAAGATTGAACCGACCATGTATAATAAAAACAAAGTAAATGTCGGGCCATACACTGGTCGCGCAAGTTCAGTAGTACCGGATGCTGGGAAAATAACAGATTTAGTAAATGAGGGAAGGAAGCAGGCCCCAATGGTCAATACATTTAACCCCAATTGGACCACGCTTCTGTGTAAAAGTGCAGCCCATGTAGATGCTGGGTACTTAATTGCCAAGCGGAGCAATTGGAAAGATGACGGTATGCATGTTGAGATAGCTGAGGCGACATTAATGCGAATTATCGCATCGTGCTCTGTTGTTGAATGTAAAATAAATAGATTTGCAGCCAACCATAGAAGCATTAGCGTAGCTGAGATTAGGTATGTCTGATTGGTTTTTCTAGCTCGGTTAGTTAAATATACAGAGGTTCCTAATCCAATGTTGGCAATAATCGAAAAGGATAAAAAAAGCGAAATAAGGATCATATCGAAATTGCCCTTAATAATAGTGAGCTATTTACGCCGCCAGTGCCGTGGCTATTTATAAGAGACAGTTGAATATTCATCTCGCGTGGATTTTTTGCAATGAAGTCCAGATCGCAGGAAGGATCCGGGATGGAATAATTAGTGGTAGGGGGTATGATTGAACGACGCATTGCAAGCGACGTAGCGATTGCCTGTAAAGCCCCTCCAGCGGCGAGGGGGTTCCCTGTTGCCCCCTTAATAGAATTAATCGGAATATTATAGGCATGATTGCCAAAGGTATTTTTTATAGCAGCAACTTCCGCAATATCTAGGTCAGGATCACTGCAACCGTGTGCATTAATGTATGAAATATCACTAGGCTGACATCCCGCATTATTTATTGCATCCCGCATACTGGTTTCTAGGCCCGTTGAAACGAGGCTATTAATACTGCTCGCAGAACCATAACCAACTATTTCCGCATAACTTCGTGCATCCCGAGCTAAGGCATGTTCCAGGCTCTCTAAGACCAAGACTCCGGCACCTTCTGAAGCAACTCCACCTGTTCTGTTTAAATCAAATGGCCTACTTACGGTTTTTGGATCTGCATTGTCTGTGGCCAGCATCCCCGCATAGCCCAGTCCTGTTATTACAGAAGGAACAATAACGGCATCCGTTCCTCCGACTATAGCGAGTTCTATTTCCCCTCGTTGAATCGCGGCCGCTCCATCAGCAATCGCATCCAGTCCGCCTGTGCAGCTATTTGAGATCACGCCAATTTTCGGGGTTACTTTGATCATGGCGGCAATGAAGCTAGAGGCAATCACGTGAACACATGCAGAAACAGTCGGTAGTCCTTTATTCAGACCTTTGTTGATTAGTCTTCTGGTATGTTCTTCAACTAGATCGAGTCCTCCGAGACTAATGCCTAACGTTATTTGGATAGGGGAAACATTTGCTAAATCGATTGTAGAAAGAGAGGCGTCTTCTAGGGCCATAACTGTCGCAGCAGCAGCGATTTGGGTGTTTCGGCTCTGTCGGCGAGGCTTTAGTTTTTTATCAATAAAATCTTCGGGGACGAAATTGTCAATTTCTCCTGCAATTTTCCAGGGTATTTCGCTGGCGTCAAATTGGGTAATGGCTCCAATGCCGGATTCGCCGGCGAGGAGGGAATTCCAGAAGGCGTCTTTGCCAATGCCGTTGGCGGCCAGCACGCCCAACCCGGTTATGACTACTCTGTTTCTGCCGATCACGTGCTTACTCTCCCTTGGCTCATGTTTTTTGCAACCTCTTTAAGTATTGCAGTTTATGGCTGCAGTATTTAGTGATGATTAATTGATCTATATGACCCTGTACAATTTTGTACACAGTAAATATCAACATGTTGTATAGATCAAGAATTAATATACTACATATGGACGATAAATGTTGATGACAAATGGCACGACTGTTGCTAATAACTGGCGCATTAGAATTATAATGTGACCAATAAGGAGCAAGGCCCATGAGAAATAAGAATTTAGAATTTAGTATGGTGATGACAGCAGTCTGTTGTATTGCAGGAAGTGCAATTGCAGACGGCTACCGAAATCCTCCCCCTACTGCAGAAGGGATTGGTAAATCAGGTGTAAACTCAGTATTCGTGGATGATGCTTCAGCGATTTCTTATAATCCGGCTAATTTAGCGTTACAGACAAATAAATCAGTCGTTATATCAGCGACATTTGCCAGAACTGAAAATACATATAAAAATCCATTATCTCCCGCTCCTGCTGAATCGGACGGAGCGTGGAATATTTTACCAAATATTTATTATTCGCAACCGATAGGTGAAAATGGGCTTTCATTTGGCTTAGGTATTACGACTCCATTTGGGCAAGGGTTAGCGTGGGATAAAGTAGATTTTACACCACCTGGAGGTACTTATACTGTGCCCTATGAAGCTAGCGTAGCTCTGATTGATATTAATCCAACTATTGCATTTAAGGTGCTTGACCGAGTGAGTATTGGTGTTGGACTCGATATTTATTATTCTCAGTTGGAGCTTAAAGCGGTCAATGGTTTGGTTGTTCCAGGTCCAACGCAGGTAACTTTTGATTCAGAGGGCAGTGGTGATGGTTGGGGCGTAGGTGGTAATATTGGCGCAACTTGGCTCATGACAGACGCTCAACGACTAACATTTACATATCGTAGTGCTTTTGAAATTGACTATTCAGGTGATTTTAAAATTCCTGGCCTACCAGATAGCGGTTTCGAAACTTCAATAAAGTTACCAAATATTTTCTCTTTAGGTTATGGAATTCAGCTTTCTGATAAGATTCAGGTTGAGGCCTTGGCTGAATGGTTGCAGTGGTCAAACAATGATAGTCAGACGCTGAATGCAGGAGGGGTGACATCTACGATACCGAATAATTGGGATGACACACTCACTTTGGGTATTGGTGGCAGTTGGTTGGCAACGGAATCATTTGTAGTGCGGGCGGGCTATGCGTATCTTCCGTCCCCCATACCTGACGCAACGATTACCCATCTATTGCCAGATGCGGATCGACATGCTTTAAGTTTAGGGTTGGGGTACACTCATGGCTCCCACACTTTCGACCTAGCGTATACGTTCAGTATTTATGATGACCGAACCGCTCCGTTAACAGGTGCCGGACCAGGAACATATGAGATTGATTCGAACCTTGTTGGTATGACATATTCCTTATCTTTCTAGGGAGACGCACATGATCGCAGAAACGAAGAAGTTACTAGGTAGAGTTCTTGTCATTGATGATGAAAAAGGGCCTCGTGAAAGTTTGCGCATGGTACTCAAGTATGACTATGAGATCTTTCTGGCCGAGCGGGTTGATGCCGGTGTTGAGCTTCTTCGCGACATCGAACCCGATCTGGTGATCATGGATATCCGGATGCCAGAGAAGAGCGGCATCGAAGGGTTACAGGAAATCCGCGATATCAACCCCAACGTTTCCATCGTAATGCTGACGGGATACGGCGATCTTGAAACCGCGCAGCAGGCGATCCGCTTTGGCGCAAACGATTATCTTCAGAAGCCATTCGATACGGATGATATTCAAGCCGTCGTAAAAAAATACGTCAATCGGAGTAAACTGTTCTCCCGCAAAAAAACAGCACAGGAAGAGCTGAGCAAAATGACGCAGTCGCTCAGCCGCGAAGTCGGGAAAACAAATAAACTGACTTCATTGGGGGCTGCCTCGTCCGAGCTCGTGCGCGATCTGCGGAATCCGCTGACCATTATTCGCGGTTATCTGGATTTGCTCAATTATGAGCTGAAGGAAAAGCAGGATACGACGTCGGATGAAATGAATGAATATCTCGACCAGATTGAAAGTAATGTTATGCGGTGTGCTGAACTTGTTGAATCCTGGAGATCACTTGGGCGCTTCGATTTTTCACAGATGCAACGGCTTAATCTTCCAAAACTGATGAACGAATGTTTTCGCGATGCTGCGGTCCATTCGGAGATTTCCTTTTCCGTGCAAGCGGAAGGTACAGAAGAACAGTACGAAATGCTGGGTGAACGTTTGCAAGTTAGGCGAGCAATGCAGAATCTGATCGATAACGCGGTGGAGGCGGTTAAACAGCAAGGTTCTCCAACAATCACCGTGTTGTTTGCCATGACGAACAACGAAATCGACGTCAAAATTAAGGATAATGGATGTGGGGTTGATACCGCGAGCTTGCGCTGGATTTTCGAACCCTTTGATAATACCGCGACCATTGAAAAAGGTGCAGGGCTTGGACTGTTCATCACCAAGAAAGTAATCGAAGAACATCGCGGTACCTTGCATTTTGAAAGTCATGTGGGTGACGGTTCAATTGTCACGGTACGATTACCGCAGGCTCACACAGCGCTCGGTTATTTTTCCAGTCCAGAATCCATGATCCAATCCTGATAGGCGGCCATGGCGAATCCTGTTCCCGCAACCGAAGCGATCGAAGCCTGGAAACGGGATCTTAGTGCTGAGGCTGTCATCTCCGATTTTCAGGCACTGGAGACCTATACAAAAAGTGTCTGTGCTTCGACGCGTCAAGTCGTGGCCATCTTAAAGCCAAGTACGCTTGAACACGTTCAGCAGGTTGTTGCGATTGCCAACCAATACAAAATTCCGCTCTATCCTATCAGCTGCGGAAAGCAGTGGGGCATGGGATCGCGGCTTCCGGTAAAAGATGGCGCAGCAATTGTCGAATTAGCGGGTATGAACCGCATACTTGAGGTTAATGCTCAATTTCATTACGCAGTCGTCGAGCCCGGCGTAACCCAGCGTCAGTTGCTTGACCATATCAAGGAACATAATCTTCCGTTGATGCTCAACGTGACCGGCTCAACATCTAACACGAGTTTGATTGGTAACGCAATGGATCGGGGAGTTGGCTACTTCGACTCGCGAGCTCACGGCATTTCCAACATGGAAGTTGTGCTGGGTAACGGCGAAACGATCCAAACAGGCTTCGGACACTACAAAAATGCGCAGACAAAAAACCTCTATCAACATGGGATCGGTCCCTCGCTTGACGGACTTTTTCCACAGGCCAATTTTGGGATCGTGACCTCCGCCTGTATTGATCTTATGCCAAAGCCTGATGAGCATATGGCCGCCATCATTAAGATCGACTCCGAGGATAAACTTCCGTTACTGATCGATGCGCTGGTGAAATTACGTACACGTGGAATCATCCTTAGTATAGCCCACGTCGGAAATCGCGAGCGATCCTACATCACGCTTGCACCGTTGCTTTACGAGCAACTTATCGAGAACGGGGAAGCGGAAGGCGAGGCGACGAGAACGAAGGCCATTCAAATACTTGAAGACGGAGGCTTCGGTCCTTGGAGTGCGGCAATCGGAATTTTAGGAACAAAGGAACAGATCAGATTCGCCAGAACCGAGATCCAAAAAGCGGTCGGGGGTTTTTCCAAAACCATGTTTCTGAACGACAAGCTCATAGAAAGGGCTAAGGCGTTCTGTTCCGCGCTGTCATTTATCCCGGCTCTGCGAAAACAGCTCATGTTGCTAAAAGCGGTTGAACCGGTTTATGGATTCACCCGCGGGGAGTCCACAGATAAGTCGCTGAAAGCGGTATATTGGGCGGCCGGCGATTTTCAAAATTTGGGAGAACCCGACCCCGATCACTCCGACAGCGGCGTTCTGTTTTGCCTTCCGATCCTTCCAGCCTGTGGGGAAACGGTTCTCGAAGTTATGACAGATACCCGCGAGATATTTGCCCGTTATGGATTCGAGGCGGCCATTACCGTAAATCTCATGGATACAAAAGCGATGGAGGGTGTGGTAAGTCTTGCCTTTGATCGGCGTAACGCAGAACAGACCCAGGCTGCACAAGATTGTATTCAGGAAATGGAAGCTCGGTATGTGGAGCAGGGTTTTCCACCCTATCGCGTAGGCATAAATTCAATGCATCAAGTTGTACATGAAGACGACTCGTTCTGGCGTACGGTTCGCGATCTCAAGAAGGTACTGGATCCGAATAACATCATCGCACCCGGTCGCTACAACCTCATCTAGAAGTCTCATCCTTGGAACGACCTTCGCCATCCCCGTTAAGACGTGGTAATTGTTCGTTGAAAACAATCCACTCTCTGTTAGATTGATTGGTCTATGCCAGTGTCGCGGGGAGTGTGTTGCATGACGGGTAAAGAGATTATCTGCATATTGATCGCCTATTTGTTAGGTAATATCTGCACGGGATATTACCTCGTCCGCCTTAAAGCTCATATCGATATAAGAGATCAGGGAAGCGGAGGAGTGGGAGCAAGGAATGTGGGTCGAGTCCTCGGGAAATCCGGCTATCTCATTACATTGCTGGGCGATGCCCTGAAAGGCGCGGTTGCGATTCTTCTGGCCCGAAAATTTGAAATTGCGGAGCCCGCTGTTGCACTGGCTATGGTTGCGGTTATTGTCGGACACATCTGGCCGATTACGCTTCAGTTTCGTGGCGGACGCGGTATTGCCACGGCCATTGGGGCCTATGTGGCCTACGATTCGTATCTTGCGCTGCTATTGTTGATCTCCACCATGATCCTGCTGGTATTTCGCCGTGGCTTTACATTAAGCGGGCTTGCGGCATTTCTGTTGTTACCGCTGATTGCATATGTGCTGGATTTTACCGGACACACCGTGGCGGCACTGGCCGGGTCTTCAATCGTCATTCTTTTTGCACATCGTGAGCGCCTTAGAAAAGCGTTCATCGAAGTGTTGCCACAAAGGGGGATTTAAATGGGTTTACTGGACGGATATATTTATAAAATCGCAGAACAGCCTTGGGAAATTGAAGCGGTTCAGGCATTGAACTATAAAACTTTCGTCGAAGAAATTCCGCAACATGAGCCCAACTCTGACAAAAGGCTGGAAGATAAATTTCACGATGAAAATACCTATATCATCTGTGTTCATATCGAACAGAAGACGCTTGCCGGGATGATCGCCTATCGCGATCAGCGCCCCTTCTCGCTGGACTGTAAAATCGACAAGCTCGATGACTACCTCCCGGTTGGACACGCGATATGCGAAGCCCGGTTACTGGCTGTTGATGAAAAATTCCGCTATACCCGCATATCACAAGGGCTCATTGCTCAGCTTGTTCTCCATGCAATCGAAAAAGATCGTGATCTATTTGTAATTTCAGGAACGGTCCGTCAGATCAAACTATACAAATGTCTAGGGTTTATTCCCTTCGGTCCTCTTGTTGGTAGCGAGGATGCGCAGTATCAGCCGATGTATGCCACGATCGATGCTTATACCGAACTCAAGACCCGATCCCGTTCTTTCGCACAGGAACCCGAAGGTCTTGGCAATGATGATACGATGGCGTTCAATTTTCTGCCTGGTCCCGTTGATTTTTCAAAACAGGTGCAGGAAGTTTACAAAGAAAAGCCCTGCTCTCATCGAGGAGAATTGTTCCTTAAGGATTTTCAGAAAGTACAACGCCTGCTTTGCGATTTGACCGGAGCGTCACAGGTTCAGATTCTCATGGGTCCAGGAACATTGGCCAACGATGCCGTTGCCGGGCAGTTGGCTTTGCTCTGTAAAACGGGATTGATTTTGGTCAGTGGCGAATTTGGGCGTCGGCTTGTGAAGAATGCCAACGGAGCCAAGCTCTTTTTTCATACGCTGGAAATTCCAGAAGGGCAGGCCTTTCATCGCGCGGAATTGGAGCAGGCACTTAAGAACTACCCCGAAGTAGAATGGATCTGGGGTACGCACTGCGAAACCTCCACCGGGGTGCTTAACGATCTTGAAATGTACAAACAGGTGTGTGCCCAACGCGGTATTCGCCTCGCGATGGATTGCATCAGCTCACTTGGAACAGTGCCGGTTGATCTCTCCGGCGTCTACCTTGCATCCGGCACAAGCGGAAAGGGACTGGCCTCGATATCCGGCCTCTCCATGGTTTTCCACAATCATAATTTTGAGCCTACACCCGATGACCTTCCCTCGGTGCTGGATTTGGGTATTTATCAGGAACACCAAGGCATCCCATACACCATCCAGTCCAACCTCGTCTATGCCTTGTTCGCCGCGCTCAAGTCGCACGACTGGGATAAACGCTTTGATTCAGTTCGTGGCTGGTCGACAAATATTCGCCGTAAACTGGCCGAAATCGATGCGCCGATTCTGGCACCGGACTCCTGCGCCATGCCCGCCGTCGTTACGATTGCGCTGCCGGAAGTTCATTCTTCGGCATTGATTGGAGACAAGCTTAAAAGCCATGGCGTGCTCATCAGTTATCGTAGCCACTACCTGCTGGAACGGAACTGGATTCAAGCCTGTATGATGGGGGCCGAAAACAAACCTTCCGAAATATTCGTGCGCCTGCTTAAGAAAGAGCTAACGCGGTAGGATGAAGTTCCAGCTGCGTCTTCCCGTCCGCAGAGGGGCTCCGAAGCTGGTGCTTCAAGCTACGCGCTGGTGGGACGGTCGGTCACCCACTTGCGCATTGCGGCTTTCGTCTCCTTCCAGTCCTTGGAGTTGTCGCGTTCCTTTACGAATTCACTGAAAAGATGGAAAAAGGTTTGGCGGAACGTTTCGAGCAGGACCATGCGTTCCTGGAATTTTCCGACACGATCGAAGGTTTCGGTCTGAGGAAGTTTTAAGCTGCGGAAAACAAATTCGTCGGCATCGAATGTGAAAGCCCAGATTTCTTCACCGCGGACAAACTGTACCTTGGCCTTTTTCAGTTTTTTGCCGCTGAGCAAGGAGGTTTTTGCTTCAGCACTGAGCATGGGCTCGCCTTTTTTCAGCGTGATTTCGTGCGCACCTTTTCCTTCCATCACGAAGGTGAGGGGCCCTTCCACCATGTAGGCGATTTCGCCGACTTCTGGAATATTAGCCAGTCCGCCGCGTTTTTCGGAACAGAACCAGAGCCACATTAAAAACTCACGTCCTGCGGTGCCGTCGACCATGTTGTCTTCCATCTCGTCGGAAAAGCTGGCCGGCCCCCAGTTCTGAACATTCACACTATCATTTTTTGAAGCGATATTTTCAGGGTCGGCTACCTGAGCCATTACACCGGTGGTCTGCATCAGGCTTAGTACAAAGGCATCGAGCTGCTTATCCGATGTGGCGGTGGAATAGATCATGTGTGAGCGTTCATCAAAGACAAAATCGATACCCTTGAGTTGCGGTGGCATATCCGGCAACAGGCGTTCCTTCACATTCTTTCTGATTTCCGATTTGGCCTGCTGATTGAGGTATTGCTTGTCCTCGGCTTCCATTTCGGCCATTTCTTCAACAGCGCATTCCGCTTGGAGCAATGAGGAGGGTACGGTTTTTTTTGCCTGCGTCAGCGTAAGGCGCAGATAGCCGCCGAGGTAGGCCGTTTCGGCATTTATATTCCGATCGAGGATATGGCGGCTCGCGACCCATCCATGGATTTCCTCTTCGGCCAATGTATTCAATGGCGGAAACGCCGCTGCGGCAAATTTTTCAATATCCGCTTCTGTAAAATCCCGCTGTGCAAAAAACATACGGAAACTCAATGATCCTTTTTCAAAACCCATAATGAAACCTCAAAAGTTGTAGTCAGGATCAGGGATCCTGGAAATTACCAAGCAACGGTGATTCCGCTGTAAATGGAGGTCGGGCGCGGCTTCAGGCCGGGAATGGCCTGGAAGTTGGTGCCCCACAAATTATCCACCAAGAACGAAAGACGTACATTGTTGGCGAAGCGGGGGAAGTATTGCAAGCCCAGGGATGCCTCAGCACCAAAATCGCTACTGGTTCGGGCGTTATTAGCAGTTTGATAACGTAGTGTTTGCGCGGCGAATAAAAGGAATTCCCGGGTAAATCGCCAGTCGCCTGAAAAGGTCAGTAAATGTTCTGGAAAGTCCAACTCATAAAGACCTGCGTAGATCGTGTATTCGTCTTTATTCGTCCACTGATAATACGCCTGTAGGTTCAGCTCATCCGACGGGCGATAGTTGATCGATGAATCCAAACCAGTAACATCGATGGTTCCCAGATCCGTCGCAATCCAGGAGGCGCCCGCCGCGGTCTGCGTCCAGTCCGAAGCATTTTCAACTCGGCGATAGAATGCGGCAGCACGCCAGTCGAGGCTGCCGGATAAAAACTGACGAAAGCCGAGTTCGGAGTTTTGCGAAGCCTGCTGCTGGAGGCTGGAATTTCCGGAGCGGAAAGGGTCGGTATAATAGAGGGTTTGATAATCCGGCTGCTGAACGGTTTCCGTGTACGAGGCGTAGATTGAGCTGTTATCCGTCGCGAACCAGTCGATTTCAGCCACAGGCAGCCATTCGGCACTTTCCGACGTCTGGAAGACGCTGTTCAATCCGGCCTTGAGTGTAATCTGTTCAAACCGCACTTCAGGCATCAGCAAGAGCGAACCTTTTGTCCGGTCGTGGTTGCCGAGTGATCCGCTCACCCGCTCATGCTCCAGATCGCCGCGTACATTTAAAGCGATATGTTGGATCTCCATCGTTCGGGCTTCAATTGCGGCACTGCCAAAGCGTGAAAGCACCTGATTGTAGAATAACGAGGTCGGAATGACGTATTCGTCGTCAAACTCACGCATGGCTGCACTGGCCCGCAGAAAATAATCGTCCAGGTCGCCTTTGGTTGCCCCGAAAAAAATCAGACTGTCATCGGTACGCTCTTCAGCATAAACCGTTGATGGAATACCATAGTATCCCTGCGCCCCGAACTCCTTGGATTGGCCTGCCGTCATAATATCGAACATCCAATCATTCTGATAAAACTGCACCAGCGCACTACCGGAAAACCGTTCGAAATCGTTCGCCTCATAATCAATGTTCCGCGCCTTTTCCCAGTCGAGAAATCCTCCGACGTTTTCAGAGGTTCCAAAAAAAGAAGCCTGGTAGTGTTCCTCCGTCCCGATGCCTGCCGAGAATTGAGAACTGGGTGTGCGGGGAATGGTTGTGAAGGCGGCTGTGCCAATAAGGTGGCCGGAAGCATTGCCCAAGCCGGATTGCGCCGCCGGGTTGGATAGAAGATTCCCAGGCAGGGGTAGTTCGGAATTAAAATGAGCTGAGTAAGGCACTTTGAGGTTCAATCCATTGATCGAAAGCCCCGATCCTGTATAGCTGCTTCCTCGGATCGACAGGTCCTGCTGCGCGAGCCCCTGTCGATTTATCAGTACAGCGGGGTCTTCCCAGAGGAGCTCTTCAATGGTGCGCGTATCCGTAAAATCAGCACGTATTGAAATTACAAAACATGAGATTAGAATGAACAGCTTAATACGCATCAGCAAAAATCCTCGATGGCTTGTTGCAAGGCATAAACTGCGGCGCGGAGCTCATCGTCGGTTATGGTCAGCGGGGGCATGAGGTAAAACATCGTACCAAGCGGCCTGAAGAGGTAGCCCTCCTCAAAGAGGGACTGCTTAACTTGGGCAATCAACGACTGGGTCTCGGGCTTCAGCTCAACAACACCGATCAATCCGAGGAAACGCAATTCCTTCACACAGTCGAGCTCAGCCATCGGCAGCATCCACTGCTTCATTTTTTCAGCCATTTGAGCACCGCGCTCAACGGTGCCCTCGGCCTCGTAAATGTCCAGTGCGGCCAGCGCGGCTGCGCAACCAATCGGGTGACCGGCAAAGGTGTTTCCATGATAGAAAGTGCAGTCCTTTTCTCCCTGGTCGGTAAATGTATTGTAGATGGAATCTTTCACTACACACGCACTCAAGGGCATGTATCCCGCAGTAAGTCCTTTGCCAAGACATACGATGTCGGGATCAATGTGAGCATGATTAAAGGAAAACCGCTTCCCCGTGCGCCCAAATCCCATGGCTACTTCATCAATAATAAGGAGCACATCATTGTCGGCACAGCAGTCGGCTAACTGCGCGAGGTAACCGGCCGAATACATCTTCATGCCTGCGGAACCCAGACAGAGCGGCTCGACGATTACGGCGGCCAGCTTTTTCGCATGCTGTTCAATAACGGCTTTACTGGGACGAAACCCATCCGGATCGTCCGCCGATGGAATAGGGAAGGGCAGTTTGGCCGGGTGCGATACCGCCCGCTCAAACGGTTTGTGGAAATCGTCAACGAATCCGGCGCCGAGTGCGCCCATCGAGTCGCCATGATATCCCTGATCCATTCCGATGATCCAGGTCTTATCCGGTTTGCCGACGTTGTACCAATACTGAATTGCAACTTTCAGCGCGGCTTCCACCGCACTGCAACCATCACTTGCAAAAACCGAATGGCGGTCGGGAGTCGGCATTAGCTTGGCTAGCCGGTCCGCCAGTTCCAGCACGGTCGGATGCGTCAGGCTGCCCGTAATGCTGTGCTGCAGAATTGCGGCCTGTTCCTGAATGGCCTTAACCACGTTTGGGTGGCCATGACCCAGTGCGCATGCCCACCAGCTCGAAACAATATCGACATATTGATTCCCCTGATCGTCGAAGAGATAAATCCCCTCACCACGAACCATATTCGGGAAGCCTTTATCAATCGCGGAGAAGGGCGTGTAAGGGTGGAAAATTTTGTCGATCATATCGCTAGTTTATTCACGATTTTTTCAACTTCGGCAACGACGGAGATGGGAAGACCTGCATAATTGGGATTCGGCTCTGCGAGTTGAGAGCAGTAGGGAATGGTTCCCAGAATGGGGACTTTTCCAAACTGTTCTATAGTGAAGGTGTTATCTTTTTCGATGAAGCTGGGGGCTTCGGGTGTGGTGGTCACAAATACCACGCCAGCGATGTTGAGTCCGTCGGCGCGAAGAGTGCGAATGGAAAGCAGGGTGTGGTTGATCGTTCCCAGACCGGGGCGTGCGATGATCACGATCGGCAGTTTGAGGGCCTGCATTAAATCAAGTGCCGTTTCCTTACGGTTTAGCGGAACCATGATGCCGCCAGCACCTTCAGCAATTACAAACTCATATTCTGAGGCCAGCGTGCGGGCTGCGATCACGATCTCAGCAAGTTCGATTTCTGTGCCGGCCATTTCGGCAGCCAGATGCGGAGAGCAGGCAGGCTCGAATCGATACGGCGACATGTTGGCGTAGTCCTCGTCGGAAACGGTCATCTGAGCCATCGCGAGCGAATAGTCTAAATCAGGAACGCCCCCTTCGCAGCCGGTCTGCATCGGTTTCATCGGGGCGGCATCGGTTTTACGGCGGCGCAGCTCGGCGAGCAGCAACGCGCTGAGCACGGTTTTCCCGATATCGGTGTCGGTGCCTGTGACAAATATCCCTTTCATGGAGAGATTTAAACCAGAAGAGCGCAAAGAACGCAAAGCAAGGTTAGGGCTGATGCGCTTTCTTAAATTCGCGCTGCAGCGATTGACGCGATTTCGCCTGGAGATTCAGCGTCCCCTTGGCCTTTTCCCACTTGGCTATGGAGGGGGCGGAGACGCCGATTTTCTTGGCGAACGCGTTCTGGGAGAGGCCGAGCTTTTCGCGAAGTTCCCGGATGCTTTCGGCGGTCAGTTTGAATGTGGCGCGCGCGAGGGGAGCTGTCGTTTCGGCTCCGTTATTGAGGTCGATGCCGAAGACGGAGGCGACCGATTCACTTTGAAGCGTTCTGCGGCGGCGCGATCGCTTACCGGCGGTGAGATCAACGATGGCGGTGTCCACGGCAATTAGCTCTTCGTGGTTGACGCCGCGCAGCTTAAAGAGTAGCTCGGGCTCGGTATCAAGCCGGACGCCGATGCCGTACATGGATGCGGCGACGTGTTTGCACATGTCCGCCCAGTCGGGGCAGTTGCAGTTAAAGCGAATTTCGTTAGGGTGCGGAAACAAGCCCTTTTCGCGGTCGGTGACCACGGTCATGATTTCGTCGGAGATTCTACCTTGCAGCAGTTCGATCAACGAGCCGATCTTCCCTTTGCATTCATTCTTGATGTTGCTCCACGTTGTAGGGCAAAGCGGGTCAATATGAATGGAGAGTTCATACATTTCCGAGCCGCTGACCATGGCCTTGGCGGTTTCGGGTTCGATGGCGAGGTGGCAGACGGAGCCGTTGCGGACATAAGAGCGGCCGCGCGGCAGTCGGTTTGAATAATCGCTGAACTGCTCCAGATGCCGGCACCACGCCCGCCCCCAGAAGCTCGTTGCAATCCCGCGTGTCTTGAAAGGCTCGATGGGCTGGAGCTCGTCGCCATCCTTTTGCAGCTGCTGAATTTTCTTCGCCGCCCGTCGTCGCCGCTCTGCGACGGAGACATACTCATACTCATCATAATCGTGCCATCGGCTCATGGGTAATTTCCCGCTTTTTCAAGATCGAGGCTGATCATACGCAGGAGCTCGTCGGTGTCCATTTCCGTGATGGACTTTTCTGCGCCGGTGCTGAGAATCTGGTCGGCGGCAGCCTGTTTTTCGGTGAGGAGGGCGTCGATCTTTTCTTCGAGCGTGCCGGACGTGACAAACTTGTGCACGAGTACGTTTTTTTTCTGGCCGATGCGGAAGGCACGGTCGGTGGCCTGATTTTCGATGGCCGGGTTCCACCAGCGGTCGAAGTGAATGACGTGCGAGGCGGCGGTAAGATTGAGCCCGGTTCCGCCGGCTTTGATGGAGAGCACAAAGAAGGGCGGGCCGTCCTCTCGCTGAAACTGTTCGACTATTTGCTGGCGCTTTTTGACCGGCGTACCGCCGTGCAGCACCAGCCCGCTACGGCCGAAAACGGCGGAGAGGCAGTCGGACAGCGGTTCGGTAATTTCTTTGAACTGGGTGAAGATCAGCACCTTTTCGCCGCGCGACTCAATCTCGGAACAGATTTCTTCCAACCGTTGGAACTTGGCGCTGTCCTTGGTTTCATAGTTGCCGTTTTGGGTCAGCTGGTCGGGATGGTTGCAGATCTGCTTGAAGCGCATGAGGTAGGTCAGCACGAGCCCCTTGCGCTGAATGCCTTCGTCGGATTCTTTCAGTTCTTGTATCAGCGTTTGCGCGGTCTGCTGATAGAGCTTCGCCTGGGCGCCAGAGAGCCCGCAGTAGACGGTCATTTCGGTTTTATCGGGCAGATCAGAAATAATCGACTTATCGGTTTTCATGCGCCGCAGAATGTAGGGCGAAACGAGGCGTCGTAACGGAGCATAGTGCTCGTGATTGCCGCTTTGAATGGCTTTGGTGAAATCGCCGAACTGCTTTGCGCTACCTAAAAGGCCGGGATTGAGGAAGTCGAAGAGGCTCCACAAATCGCCGAGCCGGTTTTCGATTGGCGTTCCGGTCAGCGCAAAGCGGGCATCGGCTTTCAGGGTGCGGACGGCTTTTGCCTGACGGGAGGAGTGGTTTTTAATCGCCTGTGCTTCGTCGATAACGACCCAGCTCCATTCGGTTTTGGTGGGCCACGGCAAGCGGGTGAGCATGCCGTAGGTGGTGATGACCAGATCGGCGTTTCCAAGGGCTGGACGATGGAGATCGTCGGCGTTTTCGGAACGGTGTGCAATGAATAGATTGAGCGAGGGTGCAAACCGGGCCGCCTCGCGCTTCCAGTTTCCAACGAGAGAGGCGGGCACCACCAGCAGGGCAGGTTTGGCCTCGGGCAGTTCCGATTTTTTGCGTAGCAGGGCGGCCAGCACTTGAATGGTTTTCCCCAGCCCCATGTCGTCGGCCAGGCAGGCGCCGATGCCGGTCTGCGCACAGAACCATAGCCAGTTGAGACCAATTTCCTGATAGGGCCGGAGTTTGGCGTTGAGCGTATCGGGCGGGGCGAGCAGTTCGGGATTCCGCAGTTGCTCGAGCGTTTCGGCCAACCATTCGCCGGGTTGGGTGAAGGCCCATTCCCGATGTTCTTCGAGCTCCGCTTCGTTTTTCAGATTGTGCGGCGCACCGGCGAGCAGGCGCATGCCCTCGGCAAATGAAATGGTGCCGGACTGCTCGATTTCCCCCCAGTGGTCGAGCGCCTGCTGAAGTTTTTCACGATCGACTTCTACCCACTGACCGCGTAGCAAAACCAGGCCGTCTTCGCCCGCGAGCAGTTCGGCAATTTCGGCGCGGCTCAGCCGCTGGCCGTCGATCACCACATCGAGATGAAAATGGAGCAGGGCGTTAATGCCGACCTTGCTCGGCTTGTTTTCGCCGATCGTAACGGCCACTTGCGGGCGGCGCGTCCGTTTTTTCCACCAGTCGGGTAACCGCGCGAGCAGGCCGGCCTCTTCGAAAACGGGGATAGTCTGCAAAAACTGGTAGGCCTCTTCTGGCACCCAGCCGATCGGGTGGAAAATATCGCCTGTTTCAACAAGGTCGGATAGCAGCGGACTGTTTTTAGCGGCGGTATTGATCGGCAAGAGTAATTTGAGCAGCGCGGGTTTATTATTGGCACCGGCATATTCCTTCAGCGCCTTCCCGAGCGGCTGTTGCAAAACGCGCCCGGTTTTCGAGAGCCCGGAGGCATAGGAGGCCATGAAGGCAAAGGGAAACTCGGGATCGCCCTTGTTTTCGGCCAGGTGCAGCGTAACCCGTCCAACGCGCGACCACAGCGGGGCATGCGTTTCGAGAAATTCAGCGAGCTCGGAAGTTTCGAGTTGCGCCGTTGTCCAGTCGGCCATCCGTCTCCAAAGGGAGGAAAGCACGTCCGGCGAGAGATATTCCGCTCCGCGTATCAGGGGGGCGTTCAGAATGCGTTCCGAAAAATCGGGCATTGGCGGTTTTAGGAATTCGCCTTCAGGAAGATGGCAAAGTGCGCGCAGGAACAGACTGCCGAATTCACGCCAATAGCCGACGGACGCATCGGCCTCAAACTGAACGTTGCGCCCGGCGAGTGCAATCAGCCCGGCCGCATCGGATTCGGAAAAGATCGCCAGTTCCTTTCGTGCCGTATCGCGGCAGATCAGATAACCATGCGGGGTAAGTTCGAGGAGGGACTGTTCCGTCATTTCGCTGGGAGCACGAACTGCAAGTCGTTGAGTGCGGCACCATTCATGGAGCGAACCAGCAAGTCCATGTCCGTGGCAGGGTTAGAGCGCCCGGACGTTTGATTGTCCTTGCGTAGGTCTTGTGAGTTTTTGACCGCCGCGGGAATTTTATTGAGTGTTTCAGTGGAAGGGATTTCTGATTTGGTGTAAGCGGGACAAACCTTCTTGAGCTCGTTCGTTACAGCTTTGCAGCTATCGAGGCTCTTGGCGGTATATTTTTCGTGAAGTAAACGCCAGAACTCAAAGGAAGGATCGGATTTGGCAAATTTAATTCCTCTTACCCCTGCAAGGTTCTCTGCTTTCTTTGCATTTAATCGACGTTCGTCATGTGATTTTTCCAAATCGAATGCAACCCATACTTCGTCGTAAGGAACTTTCGTGTTACTTTTCGAGGATTCGCGTTTACGTTTGTCTCGTCGCTTAATAGCTTCGTTGGTCAGAGTGACGGGATCGGTGCCATCAGGATGAATTACTTCGATGCGGGTAGCCTTTAAACCAAGTCTTTTACGTAAAGCCTCAAGGTAGTTTGGTTCAGTGTTTTTTCCTTCGGTGATAATCAGGGTACATTTGTTCGATATTTTTTCAGTACGGGATGACCGCCTTAAATCTTTTGCCGTACGGTTGCCCCTCTTCTTAATTCTACTCACAGTTTTAGTCCCTCTGCCAAGTCGGGAATAGCTCCGTAGACTCCGGCTAGATAGCGTTTGGAAAGTGCTTCTTTGTCTCGGGGTTTATAGTCGGTTAGAGGATAAAGAAGGGTAGCGCCCTGTTCGTTTTTTTCGGTAAACCAAACCTGATCTCGCCGAATTAATGTTTGATCTAGGAATACGGGGTTATGAGTGGTGAAAATAACTTGGGCTCCGAGAGGGTTGTTCTTTTTGCAGAATAGAAGTTTCAATAATTCTCGTACCAGTAATGGATGAAGGCTGGTGTCAATTTCATCAATAAAAACGGTATAGCCATTGTCCAGAATGTCGAGCCATGGGCCGATTAAAGAGAAGAAGCGGCGAGTGCCTGCCGACTCTTCACTATCAAAGTCCATGAAAATCGGCTCCCCGGCGGCCGATTGATGAACAAGATTAATTACAAGTTTAGTGCGTTTTTTGGATTCTTTATTTTGTTCAACATCTAAAGCGCCCAACCCGATATCGAGGCCTTTTCGATATTCGACTTCTTGTTCTTTTGTGTTTGCTTCGCTAATACCGAAATCAGCATTTTGGAGGAGGGAGACAATACGGTGATGGATCTCTGGATCGGCTAGCTGTTTTGCCGTGAATGATGGGCTTAGTCCAAAGTCGTTCGCACTGAGATGTACAAAACGAAGGTCATTTTTAAACCAGTTAAATACGTTTGTGAGTTGTTCGTGGTTCCACTGAGCTCCAACGGAAAGAAATAGGGTATTTTCTTTTGTATAGTCCTGAAGTTTTTTATCTGTTTTGAAAGCGGTTGATGGCTTTTCCCATTCGAAGTTCTTCGTGGAGTCATTATAAGTTCGATGGCACCAGCTTTGAGGAAGGCCTTTGGGATAAGCGTAAAGATATTCTTCAATGACCCGTTCCGTTGTTAATGCGATGCCATACAGATATCGGGTGCCCTGTGTTTCGAAGGTTACCTCAAATTCTGAAGCTTGCGTGATAGAGCTTTGGTCTAGTTTATAGGGTTGGACCCCGGTTTGATCGCCCGGCTGAACCTTTGTTGCAGAGCGGCGGACAAAGTCGGCGAGGAAACGGAGTGCCTGCATGACATTGGTTTTACCCGATGCATTAGCTCCATAGATGGCAGCACCCTTCAGATATTGAATGCCGGAAAGCCCTTTTAGATTTTTATCAATTAAGCATTCGGGCAAATTTTTATCGGCTTTTCCCGCCACCAGACTGAACGTCTGCTCATCGCGGATGGAGCGGAAGTTTTTAACTTTGAATTCAATAAGCATGGAAACAGCTTAGCTAGAAAATTAAGTAAGGCAATCGCTAAAAATGCAGAAAAAATGCAAAAACCAGCATTTATTCGGGATTTCAGGTCTTGGTAAGCAAGAACATAGCGGTTTCGTAGGTAGCGGAGACGCCACCATTGGAGGCATACGTTTCCTGATAGTCTACGACCAGCTGGCTGAGCTCGGAGCGCGTAAGCGGAGCATTACCGGCGCTGACCTTTCCGCCTGTCACGCCTTGTTCGTGAATGGCTTTAAAAAAGGATTTGGCATCGTCGTAGATAATTTCCTCTTCGCTGTGCTTGCGCCGTTCGAGGTTGAAACCGGCCGCCTGAAGGTACGCTTTGACTTCTTCATACGTCGGGAGGGTGATGGACGGCGTTTTTTCCGGGGCAATGGCAATGCGGAGCTCGTGCAGCTCTTTGAGGGATCCTCGCAGCATCATGCCCAGAGAAAAGGTGCCGCCCGGTTCCAGACTTTGAAAAATATTATCGCAGGTCGCGCGCAGGTCAGTAACCCAGTGGAGGGCGGAACTGGAAACAATGAGCGGATAGCGGTCGCCGCTCCAGAAAGTCTGCGCATCGTCCACGATCCATTTTATGTTTGAATCGGTCAAAAATTTTGCGCGGCTATGCTCAACCATTTTTTCCGAAATATCGACCGCATGGATAGGAACATCGGGAAATCGTTCGGTAAGCAGGCGGGTCAGCAGCCCTGTTCCGGAGCCGAGTTCGAGAATCTGCTCGGGATATAGTTCGGGTAACATGGACAGCACCGACTGCGCCAGTGTCAATTGAGGCCGGGCGTGGCGGTCGTACGTATCTGCTGCGGCAGAAAATCGGTTGGAAACCATTAGAACTCCCCTGAAATTCAGGCGCGTAGACTGCGTCATTTGGAGCGTCATTGCAATCCCTTGCTTGCGTCGAAAACACAACCTGAGCATACTGGGCATAACCCAACGGAATTTTATTATGTTTGCAGAAATTGCCAGAATACTGAACGTCCCGGAACGTATGGCCGAAAATATGACCTATACGCTGGCGGCCTTTATCCTTTTCATTCTCTTACGCTGGCTGACGCCCAAAGTTATTTGCCGGAATATCGATGACGACAAGCGACGTTATCATGTCAGGAAAACGGTTTCGTACGTGTACTCGATCATCTTTTTCATCGTAATCGGGTCGATCTGGTTTAAGGGGATGACTTCGCTAGGCACTTTTCTGGGTCTGGCAAGTGCCGGACTTGCTGTTGCGATGCATGAAACGATTGCTAACATGGCCGGATTCTTCTTTATCGAAGCGCGAAAGCCATTCCGAGTCGGAGACCGGATTGAAATCGATGGCACAAAGGGCGATGTCATTGATATTCGCCTGTTTCAATTCAGCCTGGTAGAGGTGGGAAATTGGGTGGATGCGGATCAAAGCACTGGCCGTATTATCCATGTGCCGAACAGCATGGCGCTTAAATCACCGCTGGCCAACTGTCATATCGGGTTCGAATATATTTGGAATGAAATACCCGTTCTGGTCACGTTTGAGAGCGATTGGAAAAAGGCGAAAATGTTGCTTTTAGGGATCGGGAAGGAAAATGCTGAATTTCTCTCTAAGGGAGCACAGGCCCAGATTAGGCAGGCCGCTCATAAATATTTAATAGTGGCCGGCAAGCTTACGCCAACGGTTTATACAACGGTTAAGGACAGCGGTGTGATGCTGACCATCCGCTATCTCGTCGACCCGCGCCAGCGCCGCGGCACGGAAATGAAAATGTGGGAAGACATTCTGGATGCATTCGCCATGGAGCCGAAAGTTGAACTGGCCTACAACACCACGCGCTATTTTAAGCCAAAAGAAATGACTGAATCTCTGTCATAACATGTTGGAAATGGTGGGCTGGCAGGGCATGTCCGCCGTTCTCATAAACCTTCATCTGACTATAGGGAAGATGTTCGTGCAGCCACTCGGAAGCCGTGGAAGGGATGATCTGGTCTTTAGCGCCATGCATAAGCAGAACCGGAATTTCAATATTGGAAACGCGATCCCGTACATCCGAGGTAAGCAGGTATTCCAGCCCGCCGACAAGATCTTCATTCTCGTTACGCTGAAGCTGCTGTGCCTGCCTGCTTTGACGCTGAGGGAAATGGACATTCTTGAAAAACTCCTCCAGCACCGCATCGGAATTGCGTTTCAGCTGAAGAATCATGCGCTTCATGATTCGCTCCGGTGTTCCGCAGGGATAATCATCGCCAGCACAAAACTTGGCCGTTGATGAAATCAGCACCAGCTTTTTGCATGTATCCGGCAGCAGCTCCATCGCGAGCAATCCACCCATTGAACCGGTGACAATGAAATCGGCATCCGGAACCGATTGCTTCTTCAGCACCTGATCGCCGGTCAGCAACTGCACCTCAAAATGATCCGCCACCCAATCGCCCATCGGTTTGATGGCCTCAATCCCATGCGCCCAACCTGAAATGACTAATAAGGTCGGTTTCACGGTCTACCGAGTCATGAATGTATTAAGTTTCTCAACCAATTCATTCACTTTGGTGCAGGGGTTGGCAGCATGATCGGGTATATCGACATGCGCTTCCTGAAGCTGTTTTGCACGTCGCATAGCTTCTGATTCGTTGCCCATTTTCGTCAGCTTGGAATACATATGAAGGTCGTTCTTTAGATATGGAACACCCCGATGGTTTGTTAAACAATCTTTGTATTTCGCTCGACTCATATCTGTCTGCCTGGCCTCAAAATGCAAAATGTACCAAAGTTCAAATGCCTGGTTTGACCATGCGACCTTCATTCTCATTGCTTCGGCACTGTGAATGGCGTTGTCAAACATGGCGGCGTCGAAGCTGTCTTTGTCAAAAACCACCCATACTTCATCATATGGATAGTCCGTGTCTTTTTTAGAATCACGATGTTGTTTTGCGCGATCAACCAGACTTTGGGTGTTTGCCCCTTCGCCTTGTATGCATATCTCCACCACTTGAGGAGGAAGAGTCGATTGAATGCTTTTAAAGTAGTTCGGTTCGGTTTTAGAACCTTCGCATACTATCAGTAGCCGCTCCCGCTCAGATCGCACATCAACCTTTCGCGTTGAAGGAGATGTTTTTGCCCAGGCTTTTCCTGGATCGGTGAGCTTAATAGATTTACCCATCGGCTGGATCCTTTTGCATAAGGAGTTTTTCAAATTCACCTAGATAAGGAACTGCACCATATTTCCCTTTAAAGTAATCTTTCTCGTACCGGGCATCCTTTCGTACTTTTTGATCCGAGCCATCTTCGCGAGCGACCTTAATTTCTGCCAGCGAATACAGATCCGTAGCTTGCTGCCGATCCTTCTCCGCAAACCAAATCTGATCTCTCCTGAATTTGACGTGTTCCAGTAAATTTGTATCATGCGTGGCGAATATAAGCTGGGCACCTTTCGGGTTCGAAACATCAGAATGATAGAGTCTAACAATCATCCGAGTCAGAAGAGGGTGCAACTTGGCCTCTAATTCATCCACAACAAGAATACTTCCCTTCTCCAGACTTTCTAGAATTGGACCAGCTAAACGGAAGAATTTTTGCGTTCCTTCAGACTCTTCTTCTTCAAATTTCATGGATACGACTCCATCAGGTATTCCATCCGAAAACTTAGTATGAAGACTTGTCAGCGATATCCTATTCAAAGGTATATTCTGACTGAACTCTTTAAATACTTCTTCAGTGAAAAGCTTGCGGATTGAAGAAGTGTCAAACTCCTCTTCATTAGCAATGATATCTTCAATTCCAAGATCTGCTCGTCGAATAAGCTCAATGAGTTTGGTCTTACGATTCACATCCTGGACCATTGTTGCTGAAACTCTTGCATAGTGTTGTTCGCGTAATCCATGTGCGACAGTCAGGTTCCGAAACCATGCGATAACCTTGCCAGAAAGCTCTCCGTTAAAGTTTGCAACCACAGATAAGAAGAGGGCGTTATCGCGTGTTTTGTTTTCGAGTTCTTTGCCTTCGGAAAAACCAGAGCGCACATCAATGCCATCACCGTCCCTGAGAAACATGGGCTGCTCTTTTTCTTTCTTAGCCTCAAACAGCCACTCTGACACAACGGCGGTTCGATCAGCTTGAAATCCATATCGATAGCGGGTGCCATGTAGGAGAAATGTAACCTCAAAATGGCAGGGTTTATTTTCAGTGGCTGTATCTAACTTAAAAGGAGAGACGTCAATCGGCTCATCGGCTTGGCCTTCCTTGGAGGAATTGATAATAAACCATCGCATGTAGGTCATGGCAGCAAGCAAGTTTGACTTCCCGCTGGCATTTGCTCCGTAGATTACTGCGCTCTTTAATAGTGGAGTTCTTTCGTGGGGAATAACGTTTGCTTCAACAAACTCGCTCACCTGCCTCGAAGCCAGCATGCTAAGGGTCTTGGCGTCGCGGTATGATAGGTAATTTTCAACTTTGAATTCAATCAACATAATGGGCAATTCACTTTCTTTTGAGAAAATATCTCATATCAGAGATGTATAATCCCCCTATTAATCGAAAAACAAGGTATTTATTCAGATTTTATGCGTAATGTTATCTGGAAGTGACTGCTTTAATAATGGCAGTCGCTGCGCGTTCGAGGTCATCAACGAGGTGGGCGAGGGTAACGCATACGCGGAGGCGGGCCGAGCCGGCGGGTACGGTTGGCGGGCGTATGGCAGCAACGATGATATTCTGCTCGCGCAGTTTTCTGGCAACGGCAACCGCCTTTTCGTTGTCGCCGATCACAACCGGAACAATCTGGCTCTGGCTTTGTAACGTATCGAGTCCGGCTTCATGCAGCATCGACCGGAAATAGGCTGCATTCGCCTGTAGAATATTTCCAAGCTTCGGGGAGGCTTCAAAAACATCCAGTGCGCCGAGTGCCGCGCCGATAACAGCGGGGGGCGGGGCGGTGGTGTAAATAAAGGCACGTGCCGAGTGGATCAGGAGTTTTCGGAGATTTTCGGAACAGGCCACAAAACCGCCGTATCCCCCCATGGCTTTGCTCATGGTACCCATGGAAACGGTTACCGCATTTTCCAGCCCGAATTCACGGATCAAACCGACCCCTTCAGGGCCAAAGGCTCCGGACGCATGCGCTTCGTCAACCATCAGCATGGCGTTATGCTTTTCAGCGAGCGCGGCGATTTCTGTTAACGGGGCAATATCACCGTCCATGCTGAAAACGGATTCGGTGATCACCAGCTTTCGGCAATGGGAAGCGGTATACTGTTCCATCCGTTTTTCCAACGCATGGAAATCGTTGTGGGCAAAGCGGACGAGTTTGGCCCCGGATAGTTTGCAGGCGTCGATCATGCTCGCGTGCACCAACTTGTCAGCAAAGATGAGATCGTCGCGCCCGGCCAGTACGGGAATCGTTCCGGCGTTGGCCATGTAGCCCGATCCAAAGACGAGCGCGGATTCGAAGCCCTTGTCTTTGGCCAGCCGTTTTTCCAGCTCTTCGTGGATCGGCAGGGTTCCGCTGACGAGTCGCGAAGCAGTTGAGCCGATACCGTATTGATCCAGTGCCTGCTTCGATCGATCAATCACATGCGGGTGGCTGGAAAGGTCGAGGTAGTCGTTGCTTGAAAAGTTCAGGATCTCTTTGCCGTCGATTTTAATCAGGCCGCCAGCTTCGGGATAAACCCGTGCCGTTCGTTCCAGTCCCTGACGTTTTGCTTCGTTGAGTATCGGTTGGATCCAGTCTTCACGCATGGGTAGAACTTTGTCGTACTCCGCGGAACGATGCAACATCGCTTTGACAACCGATTAAATGAAGCTAGAGTACTTCACCATGGAACTGGGATTAAGAGGGAAAGTTGCGATGGTGGCCGCTGCGAGCAAGGGGCTTGGTTACGGCATTGCCCGCGAGCTCGCACGGGAAGGGGCGCTGGTATCGATCGGCAGCCGGAATGAAACAGATATTTTCGATGCCGCGGAGACGCTTGCCGAAGAGACGGGCTCCGAAGTGCTGGCCAATGTTCTGGATGCCGCAAGTGTTGACTCCATTGCCAAATGGGTGGAAAATACGACAGAAACCTTTGGCGGCGTCGAAATGCTGGTGGTCAATGCCGGAGGACCGCCTGCCGGTATATTTGACGATTTTACGGACTCGGAATGGCAGGATGCCTTTGAACTGACACTCCTTAGCTCCGTTCGGATGATTCGTGCTGTGTTACCCTTTATGCGGCAAGAGGGTGGGGGGTCGATCCTGACCATCACATCCTGCTCCGTAAAAGAGCCGATCGACTTTCTTCTGCTTTCCAACGTGATGCGTTCCGGTGTCACGAGTCTCGCAAAAAGTCTTTCCCTGCAACTGGCTTCTGAAAGCATACGGGTAAACAATCTCATGCCCGGCCGGATCGATACCGACCGCGTACGGACATTGGATCAGATGAATGCCGATGTCCGCAATATGAGTGCCACTGAAATTAAAGTAGCCAACGAGTTGGGCATTCCGCTTGGACGTTACGGCACCATTGAAGAATTCGGAAAAATCGGCGCGTTTCTGCTTTCCGATGCCGCAAGCTATATTACAGGGCAGACTATTGCTGCGGATGGCGGCACGATCAAGACGGTTTGGTAAGAAGGCTGAAAAGTGACGATTAAGGCGTGATTACCATGCTGTCACGGCCCGCGTTTCACGGCTCACGAAAAGAATAAAGGACGTTGCATGAATTTAAATCCTTTGGGTAGCACAGGCATCTCTGTTTCCCCCATCACCATTGGCGCATGGTAGCTCGGCGGGCCTCACGGTGGGGCAGGCGGTCATCCGATGGATTCTGGATCACCCCGCAGCCAACACGATTTGTATGGGGGCTAAAAACATCGAGGACTATCGCTCGGCCATTGCGGCTGCCGAAATGCCGCCGCTGGATACCACAACCCGCGCAGCGTTGGAGCGGTCAGTTGAAATGCTAATTTAGACGGAGTCCACGTTTACTATCCCATGAGGCACGATTACTCTCCTTCGCTTTATCTGAAACGAGGAGATTTTCATGGACTGGCAGGCATTGGCACTACGCATACTGGATGGCGGCAACCCGATTACACGGGATGAAGCACTGTCCGTACTTCAATCCCCGGATGACGAACTGCTGGATGTCCTGCAGGCCGCCTATAAAATCCGAAAGCATTATTTCGGGAAAAAGGTCAGTTTGCACGTGCTGAAAAATGCCAAGAGCGGCGTCTGTCCGGAAGATTGTTCCTTTTGCAGTCAGTCAAAAACCTCCTCCGCCCAAATCGAAGAATATGAAATGCAGACGCCCGATGAAATCGTGGCCGGCGCCCGGGAAGCACTGGATATGCAGGCGCTGCGCTACTGCGTGGTGACCAGCTCACGTGCTCCATCCGAAAGCGAAATGGGAATTATTACGGCTGCGGCATCGCGAATTAAGGCGGAATACCCGCAACTCGAACTCTGCGCATCCATGGGCTTTCTGACCGAGGACAAGGCTCGCCGTTTGAAGGATTCCGGCGTTGATCGCTTTAATCACAATCTCGAAACCTCCGCCCGTTTTTATCCCTCCATCTGCTCAACCCATACGTATGAAGATCGCGTGGAAACGGCCAGAATGGTTAAAAGGGTAGGGCTCGATCTCTGTTGCGGTGGCTTGATTGGAATGGGCGAAAGTCTCGAAGACCGGGTGGATCTGGCGATGTCGCTCAAAGAGCTCGATACCGATTCGGCCCCCATCAATTTTCTCGATCCGCGCGAAGGCACCGACCTGGAAGGGAAGGAACGGCTTACGCCGAACGACTGCCTTCGAACGTTGGCCATGTTTCGCTTTGCGCTCACCAAAGCGGAAGTTCGCATTGCCGGCGGGCGCGAAACCTGCCTGCGCGATCTCCAGCCCCTTTCGCTCTACCCCGCCAATTCCATGTTCACGAATGGCTACCTAACAACCGGCGGACAAAATTTCGAGGATGATAAACGAATGATCGAAGATGCTGGTTTCGAGCTGGGACATCTAGTGAATACTTAGTTTATAATGCATGTTTCCATGGGTTGGAAGCAAATCGGTTGAATACTTATTTTCGCCATCTCTGAAACGTCGATTCTCGCGTTTATATTGAACCTTTTTTATCGGTTGTATTTTATAATTTAATTTTTATTAAACGAAAATAAGCTTTAAGAAGGTAGACTGTAAATTAAAATGCCCAACTTTTCTAAGCCCGATGCATCTCATGCCGCGATCTCCTGAATGAACAACTCTTCTGCGGTTTTAAAATTCAGTATCTTGCGGGGGTATCGATTGATCC
>JAZGFK010000106.1:0-11544 GCA_036479375.1 Pontiella sp.
TGAATTAAAGAAGTACTGATTTGATGCGATGTTTTCAATCCCCCCTTCGAAGGGGGGATTGAAAGCCCCTGCGGGCTTTGCCACCCACAGGGCTAAACTGAAATTACAGAAGAGGTGTTACACTAACTTCAAGATATTCCTGATCCGCGTCCACGAGTGTAGTCGGATTACATTCCAACTTTTCCCCGGCATGATTCCGAATGACAACTTTACCGGCATTCAAGGTGATAAATTCACCTTCCCAGATATTGCCTTTGGTATCTTCCCATATTCGAAATTCAGAAAATGAACACTGGCAGAGTAACAGCAACAGCGAGGTAACAATTTTGGGATTCATCATATTTAAGTCCAGTAAGCGCCGGTTTGGCAACTTTGCCATTGATTTGATTACCCCTGAAAAATAAAACATAATCCATTTATCTGAAACGGCTAGATGGGGAAAAGTCCTTTTTATAGCGTGTTGCTCTAATTTTTCCCTTCTTCAATTTACCTAATTGGCTTGTGAATTTATTTGGTTCTTTCGTTACCAGAGTAATGCCCTCTGCTGTTTTTACGCAAAGTGCATACCCTTCGTATCGATTCCCCCATGCCGGATCAGGATCATACTCAAAACTAAGATCCTTACACTTGAAACTGTAGTGTGTCATTTTTCTTATCTAATGAAAACTTTTCGACCTTCATGTTCGCGATGAAGTACTCCTTGTAGCGTATGTCCATCGCTATGACGAAGAACATCACTTCATATTCGCTTGGATAAGGGCGACTACTCGTTTTCTTAATTTCTACAACGCATCGAATCTCGGACAAAATATTGTCGATATCAGCGCCCACGGTGCTTCGCTTGATATCGTCATCCACCTCTACCTCGATTTTCGGAAGGGTCTTCTTATTGATGTAATCCTCGTCTTTCTTGATCAGTGCAGAAATTGGAACGGTGCGCACCTTCCCCGTCTGCGGTTTAAGCCAGACCTTACCGGAAGCATCCCGCTGGAATTCCGCTTCAAAAGTTTGACCGTTTTTCCCGGTCCAAATCCTCATTTCTCCTTTAACAGACAATGCCACCAAAGAAACGATTAGCGCTACAATACATATTCTCATGAATTCCACCCCATGGTTGTAAAATCCAAACAATACGAGATAGATTACAAAACTCAAGGGGTTTTAGAATGGTTATTGCAGGAATTACATGAGCACAAAAAAACCCTTGGACACTTAAGTCCAAGGGTTGGAAAATATAAAAACCGGCTACGTGCTACTCTCCCGAGATCTAACTCTCAGTACCATCGCCGCTGAGGCTCTTCACTTCTGTGTTCGGTATGGGAACAGGTGTTTCATCCTCGCTATAATAACCGGAAAAATTCCGAAAGATCACAACTGCATAGTATTGAAATAACAACAACGGCATGTACACCTTAAAAATATAAGATCAAGCCTCACGGCTAATTAGTACTGGTTAGCTTAATACCTCGCGGTACTTTCACGTCCAGCCTATCAACGTCCTAGTCTTGAACGAGCCTTTAGATGGCACAAGGCCAAAGGGAAATCTTATCTCAGAGGGGGCTTGGCACTTAGATGCATTCAGCGCTTATCCTTCCCGTGCGTAGCTACCCAGCGATGCTCCTGGCGGAACAACTGGCACACCAGCGGCACGTTAATCCTGGTCCTCTCGTACTAAGGATTAATCTCTTCAAATTTCCTGCGCCCACGGCGGATAAGGACCAAACTGTCTCACGACGTTCTGAACCCAGCTCGCGTACCGCTTTAATGGGCGAACAGCCCAACCCTTGGGACCTTCTCCAGCCCCAGGATGCGATGAGCCGACATCGAGGTGCCAAACGATTGCGTCGATGTGGACTCTTGGCAATCATCAGCCTGTTATCCCCGGAGTACCTTTTATCCGTTAAGCGATGGCGCTACCACTAGCAACCACCGGATCACTTAGACCTGCTTTCGCACCTGCTCGACTTGTAGGTCTCGCAGTCAAGCACCCTTATACCTATACGCTCTACGCATGATTGCTGACCATGCTGAGGGTACCATTGTGCTCCTCCGTTACTCTTTGGGAGGAAACCGCCCCAGTCAAACTGACTCCCAGACACTGTTCTACGCCCCGATTCAGGGGATCGTAGTTAGAAATTCAATAAACCGAAACTGGTATTTCACCATTGGCTCAACAATCCCTGACGAGATTGCTTCAAAGCCTCCCAGCTATCCTACATACGACATACCAAATTCCAATGTCAGGTCACAGTAAAGGTTCACGGGGTCTTTCCGTCCTGCCGCGGGTATCCGGCATTTTCACCGGAACTACAACTTCACCGAGATGGTTGTTGAGACAGTGCGAAGATCGTTACACGATTCGTGCAGGTCGGAACTTACCCGACAAGGAATTTCGCTACCTTAGGACCGTTATAGTTACGGCCGACATTCACCAGGGCTTCAGTTCAGAGCTTCGACCGAAGTCTAACCCCTTGCTTTAACCTTTTGGCATTGGTCACGTGTCACACCATATACATCCTCTTACGAGTTAGCATAGTGCTATGTTTTTGATAAACAGTCGCCTTCGCCTCTTCACTGCGCCTCGAATTAACATCACAAGTAAATTGCTAGCCAACTCGAGGACCCCTTCTTCCGAAGATACGGGGTTAATTTGCCGAGTTCCTTAACAACCTTTCTCTCGCGCGCCTTGGTATACTCTACCCTCCTACCTGTGTCGGTTTTGGTACGGTCGCTTTACATTCAACGTTTAGAAGCTTTTCTCGGCAGCCTGGCATCACCCAATCCACATCGCCCGAAGGTTCCATGTCCCATCGCGTCTCAGGCAAACATCCGCGGATTTACCTACGGAATACCCTACTCGCTTAGACCGGCATTTCCAATCGCCGGCTGAATTAGCCTACTGCGTCCCTCCATCACTCGTGTACAGCGGTACAGGAATATTAAACCTGTTTCCCATCGACTACGCCTTTCGGCCTTGCCTTAGGGGCCGACTAACCCTGGGCGGACGAACCTTCCCCAGGAATCCTTAGGATTTCGGCGGGGAGGATTCTCACCTCCCTTATCGTTACTCATGTCTGCATAATCACTTGTGTACAGTCCAGATTCGGTTCCCCGTTTCCTTCAACCCGGTACACAACGCTCCCCTACTGCTTTAACAGTAGTTAAAACCCGCAGCTTCGGCAGATAATTTTAGCCCCGATCATTTTCGGCGCCAAACCACTCGACTAGTCAGCTATTACGCTTTGTTTAAATGGTGGCTGCTTCTAAGCCAACATCCTAGCTGTCTTCGCAATCTGACATCCTTCTCCACTTAATTATCATTTAGGGGCCTTAGCTGGCGGTCTGGGCTGTTTCCCTCTCGACTACGGAGCTTATCCCCCGCAGTCTGACTCCCGACGTGACGTTCACGGTATTCGGAGTTTGAAAACTCTCAGTACCCCGGGAGGGGCCATCAAGTACTCAGTGCTCTACCTCCGTGAATTGCATTCGTCGAGGCTATCCCTCAAGGTATTTCGGGGAGAACCAGCTATCACCAAGTTTGGTTAGCCTTTCACTCCGACCCACAGATCATCCAAACGTTTTTCAACACGTACTGGTTCGGTCTTCCACTTCCGTTTAAAGAAGCTTCATCCTGTCCATGGGTAGCTCACTTGGTTTCGGGTCTACCGCAGGCGACTAAATCGCGCTATTAACACTCGCTTTCGCTTCGGCTCCACATCGTTGATGCTTAACCTTGCCACATACGGTAAGTCGCAGACTCATTATGCAAAAGGCATGCGGCCACCCCGAAGGGCTACCACAGTTTGTAAGCGTACGGTTTCAGGTTCTATTTCACTCCCCTCACGGGGTTCTTTTCACCTTTCCCTCACGGTACTAGTTCACTATCGGTCATCAGTTAGTATTTAGCCTTAGGAGGTGGGCCTCCTATATTCAGTCAGAGTTTCACGTGTTCCGACCTACTCGGGATACCACTAGGTCTCTTCAAGATTTCGCTTAAGGGGCTATCACCCGCTATGGCCCGTCTTTCCAAACGGTTCTGCTATCTATTCGAGTACCACATTGTGGTCCACACCCCACTCTGTAAACAGAATGGTTTGGGCTGTTCCGCGTTCGCTCGCCACTACTTACGGAATCACTATTGTTTTCTTTTCCTCCGGGTACTAAGATGTTTCAATTCTCCGGGTATCGCTTCTATGCGCTATTTAATTCACACACAGATAACAGAGCATTACCTCTGCTGGGTTTTCCCATTCGGAAATCTCCGGTTATAACGGGTATTTGCCCCTTACCGAAGCTTATCGCAGCTTATCACGTCCTTCATCGCCTACTGATGCCAAGGCATTCACCGTACGCCCTTAGTAGCTTGATCAAAATCAAGTTACTATCATTTTCGCAAGCGAAAATGTATTAAAATCTCCTAAGAGACTCCAAATAAGTAACATATATAAAGTATACATGCGCTTGTTGCAGTTATTCAATACTATGCAATTGTCAAAGAACACTCCGCTTAATGCGGAAAAATGTTGTGGTGCAAGATTAACCAATCAAATTAAATGGTGGGCGTGACAGGAGTCGAACCTGTGACCTCGTCCTTATCAGGGACGCGCTCTAACCAACTGAGCTACACGCCCTCATTCAAAATGGTGGAGGTAAACGGGATCGAACCGATGACCTCCTGAATGCAAATCAGGCGCTCTCCCAGCTGAGCTATACCCCCAGATTGGTCTTACTAATCTTGCTCGAATAACTCATAAGAATTCTTCGCTCCAGAAATGGTGCGGTTTGTCAGCCAAAAAACTTTGCGGTAAGCGTTTCCACTTTCCACGTCCCGAGGGACGTTACCCTAGGTCCAATCTTGCGATTGGCCTTCTCCTTAGAAAGGAGGTGATCCAGCCACTGGTTCCCCAACGGCTACCTTGTTACGACTTCATCCCAGTTACCGATCACACCTTAGGCGTCTTCCTCCCTTAACGGGTTGGATCAACGACTTCGGGTGCAACCAACTTCCATGATGTGACGGGCGGTGTGTACAAGACCCGGGAACGTATTCAAGGCGTCGTAGCTGATACGCCTTTACTAGCGATTCCAACTTCATGGAGTCGAGTTTCAGACTCCAATCCGAACTGGGGGTGATTTTGAGGATTTGCTCCACCTCGCGGCTTGGCTTCCTATTGTATCACCCATTGTAGCACGTGTGCAGCCCTGGACATAAGGACCATACTGACTTGACGTCATCCCCACCTTCCTCTGGTTTTCACCAGCAGTCTGTTTAGAGTTCCCACCATTACGTGCTGGCAACTAAACACAGGGGTTGCGCTCGTTGCGGGACTTAACCCAACACCTCACGGCACGAGCTGACGACAGCCATGCAGCACCTGTATAGCACCCTCGAAGGCTATGTCTCTTTCGAGTCATATGCAGCTATATGTCAAGTCCAGGTAAGGTTCTTCGCGTTGCATCGAATTAAGCCACATGCTCCACCGCTTGTGCGGGTCCCCGTCAATTCCTTTGAGTTTTAATCTTGCGACCGTACTCCCCAGGCGGTGCACTTAATGCGTTAGCTCAGGCACGGAAGGGGGTAAAGCCTCCCACGTCTAGTGCACACCGTTTACGGTTAGGACTACAGGGGTATCTAATCCCTTTCGCTACCCTAACTTTCGTCCATGAGCGTCAGTATCTGTCCAGAGAAGCGCCTTCGCCACCGGTGTTCCACATGATATCTACGCATTTCACCGCTACACCATGTGTTCCCTTCTCCCCTCCAGTACTCTAGATCGGCAGTTTCAAATGCAATTCCACAGTTAAGCTGTGGGCTTTCACATCTGACACACCGATCCGCCTGCGGACCCTTTACGCCCAGTAAATCCGAACAACGTTCGCCACCTCTGTATTACCGCGGCTGCTGGCACAGAGTTAGCCGTGACTTCCTCTGCAGGTACCGTCAAATAGCAAAAGTATTAATAGAGCTACCTTTCTTCCCTGCTGACAGGAGTTTACAACCCAAAGGCCGTCTTCCTCCACGCGGCGTCGCATGATCATACTTTCGTACATTGTCAATGATTCTCGACTGCAGCCTCCCGTAGGAGTCTGGGCAGTGTCTCAGTCCCAGTGTGGCCGATCACCCTCTCAGGCCGGCTACCCGTAAGCCTTGGTGAGCCATTACCTCACCAACTAGCTGATAGGATATGGGCTCATCTCTTTGTGGTAGGATCCGAAGATTCCCCACCTTTAAATAATCCACCATGCGGTGGACGATCACATTCGGTATTACCATCCGTTTCCAGAAGCTATCCCGAGCAAAGAGGCAGATTGCCCATATATTACTCACCCGTTCGCCGCTCTCATAGTAAGTTTCTCTTCCGAAGAATTGAATCAAACTAATCCCGCTCGACTTGCATGCCTAATCCACGCCGCCAACGTTCGTTCTGAGCCAGGATCAAACTCTCCATCAAATTATTAAAAAATGATTAGGTTTAAACCCTGATTTTGTTCGCGTTTTAAAACTCAATCGTCTTCCCCCTAAAGGAAAGAGATCGACAATAGTTTCAAAGCATTGGCTATAACAAACCGCACCACTTCTGATTCGAAGCAATGCATGTTATATACATTTATTTCGTCATATTTACTTATGAGTTATTCTGATTTCAAAGAACAAAAAGTTTCAACATTTAAACCGGATGTTTCACCGGCTTTTCCGTTGAAGCGGCGGATAACTTATCAAACTCGTTGAGTGAGTCAACCGCTTTCTGTAAAAAAGATTTTTAAGAACATCCACTCGAATTTGTCCGCCGCACTGAGGCGAGCGTTCTCGTTCGAATGAGCGGGTCATAGTAGGGATTAAAATAAATCCCGCAACCCGAAAGTTCAACTTTTTTTAAACTATATCAAAGATCAATTTTGCTACCCTGAAGCAGCGGTCTCATTCACCCCGAATCGTGTGTTTCAACGACCCAGTTTGTTTTGAACAAGGCGGGCTATAGTAGCGATCAGTTTCATTCTCGCAACCCGAAAATCAAATTATTTTCAACAGGCGAAATAACATGTAACTGGCGGACTTACTGGAGCTGAAAAAGCCTGGTTAGCATGAACGGCATAAAGCACGTTTTGCATATGATCAGACATCTTCTCTTCCGGTAAGGAAGCCTATTATTTCTACTATATCCAAAGAACAATTTCCAATCACTCAATCACCCGCAATGCGTTTGATGTGTTGTGAAGAGGACGGGATAGTAGCCAGAAACGGATTTCCCGCAATCGTTTTTTTTATTTATTTTAACCCTCTATCACAAAGCGCTAACAAAGCGTGTTTTGTGTAAGGTGATTTATATGAAAAAAGCTACCGATAATGGGCCGCTCATAAATGAAACTGGGAATCCTGTTCTATTTTGGAGGCAACTTTTTCACGAAAGCCATGCACCACTCCACCCAGTTCTGCAGATCTTCATCTTCAGAAACCCCATCGGGATCCACATATATCATTCCCTTAAGTGGCTTACCTGTGAAATCCATCTCACGAACATATGGAAGTTTAAGGCCTTCGAGATATTGATCCGAGCCAACGCGGGCCATTAAGGATTCATCAACGATACCGCAGCACATATGTCCCAGGACCATAAAAACACAGTCCGCCAAACATTTTCTTTTCCATCACGTCAGGCTCATCCGCAAATACTTCCCTTAACCGCAACGCCAAACCTTCATCATATGCCATAGCCCATCCTCCAAATGTCTGCGTATCATTATTCTAAGTAGCAATTAGTTTCTTCTCATAAAACATTGCCCGACCTGCTTCCGGATCCAGTTCGTAAGCTTTAAAGCCAAATTTTTTATAGATCGTACAAGCCAGTATATTACCTTCCAACACTTCAAGCGTCAGCTTGCAACAATCCAGATCCATTGCTATTTCTTCGATTTTCAAGGGCAGTACCTTCGATATCCCCCGCCCCCTATACTCCGTAGACACGGTAAAATCGTGAATATTTAGAATCTTCCGACCGGAAAATGTGGAAAATCCTTCAAAATAAATCGCCAAACCAACCGGCTTATCTTCGATAAAAGCCAACAAGACATGACACCCCGAATGCTTTCTAAGCTCAGGAATAAGGTTTTCTCGCGTATACTCCGAAAGTGTTGCACCGCCTCCCATAATATCTCCGGCATATTCATCCAGTAAAGAAACCACCGCATTGGCATGTTCGTCTAACGTGAGATCGGCCGATTGTATTTTAGTCATTTAATTCCTCGTTTATTCTATCCGCTCTTTTTGTTCCGGCAGCAACAGGACATAGCCCGTTTTTTCGAGATCTTCCACCCAGCATAATGACATGACAGTTCAACCACCTGCTGACGTACCGGCATTAACGCCATATAGGATCCAAAACCGCAGGGTCCTCCGTTGTGCCAATAGACCATTCCCCTGCTGCTATAGCGCATCCATCCCGCCATAGATGAGAATTCTTCATCACGTGAGTTTATGACTGCTTTAACAATTGCCGCATACATGGACAATCCGCTTTCGAATAATACGGGAGTGTAAAAATAAAACCGCCCCGTCGCAATGCGACAGAGCGGTTAATCATCACCCTACAACTCTGAATCTTATAAAATCCCTATTACTGAGCAGCTGCCTTTGCTTCGCGTGCGCGTCGAACGGCAATAAAGTTTTTGATGAAAGCCACCAAGGCAACTACCGTCGAAATCATCATCACGGCAACGCGGATAATCGAAAGCGCATCACCCCGACCTAGCGCACCCTTTAAGGGCATAACCAATCCGAGCAGAATTAGGAGCGTCAAAAGTACGGCAATATGGGCCGCGATTTTGTTTTCATTTTTAACGCCCTTATAGAGAGAGAGAATAACCGCCCCGAAAATCACCGGAATCAGCGCGGTATTCGAGGGCGTTTCCGACCCAAAATAGGCCCACAATCCAAACCCAATCAAAATCACTGCATTTATTAAACTTGCTGTATGCGCCTTCATTAATCTCCTTTAACTATTTCAATACATCTTCAAGAAACTCGGAAAACAACTTCCATGACTGTTTATCCTGCTTTTCACGATAAGCTCTTCTATCAAAAACCGTCCATCCGTGTGGAGCACCACTATAGGTAACCATTTGAGACCCAACACCCGCTTTTTCAAGGCTTCCGGCCAATGCTGAAAAATCATCCATGCCATCCGTCGTTGAATGCATAATCAGAAATTCGCCAGAAACCTTCGAATAGTCCTGACCATCCGGCAAAGCCAGACCGCCATGAAACGTAGCAAACCCTTTAAGTTTATCGCCCGAACGCGCCAGCTCTAAAACCGCAGTACCGCCAAAACAATACCCCATCGCCACGCAATTCTCCGTATTCAGCCCCTGCTCCTTCGCAAAAGCCAGCGCACCTTTCATGTAGGAACGCATTTTTGGCCGATCCTCTGTCAGGATCGTCATGCACTTTTTTTTGTCCGACATTTCAGTTGGACGCACGCCTTTACCATAAAGATCGATGCTGAAGACAGAATATCCTAATTCAGCTAACATGCCGGAACGCTTTACTTCATAATCCGTCAAACCATCCCAGTCATGAATAAGAAAAACCATCGGAGCTCCCGGAGCACCTTTTTCAACATAACCCTCGAACTTTTCTCCATCGATTTCATATGTAATGGCGTTCCCTGCCAATGTAACTCCGGCCAAAGCCCCCAACAGTAAACATCCCCATATCTGCTTTTTCATACACGACCTCCTGAATTGTGCGACAGCATAATACCCGCATGAAAGATATCCACCAAATAATACCCTTTTAGTGCTTATTTAATTCTCGGTTTTTCTCCTGTTTTGCATCTTTTGGTCCATTGACAACATGGGAATGAAGAATACAATCCGGACTGTGGAGTGCAGGAAATGGAACGTATAGACGCAAAAATTGAGCAGGCTCGGATGACCATGTATGGCCGCATTTTGCGCTGTCCGATGAAGGTGATACCGGAAGACTGCCCGCTGAATAAAATCCGCACACGACCGATCACTGAGCGCGTCGAGTGGATAGAATCAAAATCAGATAGCGAAATCGTTGAGCTCTATCAGCACCACACCAAATGCATCAAAGCTAACACGCCTGACTCCACGGAAACGGACTACGGCGCCTAGGAAAGAATAACCCGTACAACATCGCCCGCGGAAAATGAGGAATTATCCGCAGAACAGAATCGGCTAACCTCCAGCAAGTCATCACCCATAGTAATCAGGCACTTCTCGCTCGTTCCATCCGAAAGCCGTTGCGGCATACCCACATTAGCTATGAGCGCATTGCACAAACATTTTCGGCCAACCGTATCCTCTTCTTTACCACCCTTTGCCACATAAGCCGCAACGGGCTCTGCAGGACAACGGTATCCAACCTTTCCATCGGCACGGCGGTAGGGCTGTCGTAAGGCACCCAGATCACAGATCCGGCGACGTTGCTCATAGACTGCAGTATCGGAAAGACTGCCCTCCAACTCGGCCACCTTGAACGGGAATCCGGTAGGCGATGCCAGCGGATCCGTGAAGATATGCGCTTTACCCGCCAGCGACTGGTTAATCAATTCATGACGGACTTCGGAAGTCACTCCTGATTCTTCGCAAAGTGCAAAAGCGGTTCCAACCTGAACACCGGCCGCACCTTCATCCAATGCATGCTTCAGCCCTTCGGCCGAGCCAACTGAGCCGGCCAACCAAAAAGGAAGCCCCATATCACGAAATGCTGAAAGCTTTGCCTCATCGCGGACCCCGTAGATGGGTTCTCCAGCTTCGTTGTAGGTGGTTTTCCCACGTGGCGGAGCGTTATGTCCTCCGGCCAGATTGGCTTCGACGATAAATCCATCGATCTTTCCAGTCGATTTTTTCAACAGAATGGATGCCAATGCCTCGGATGACACGATCGGTAAAAAGTCGGGAATTTCGAGCGCACCGGGCAAGGCCTCGTCTTTAATAAACGCTGCCGGATCAAATTTCATGGGCACGATCTCGCCGCCCCCATCCAGTCCAGCAACAAAAATCGGATATTCCGCTTCTTCATGTTTGGAAAGCGCGGAAAGTACGTCCGGAATGAATAAAGGAATTCCAGCCCCCACCACCACCACGGCTACACCCGCGAGCAACGCACCATAGATTGATGCCAAGTGCGGAAGCTGCAATTTTTCAAGATAGTTGATGCCTACCGGTTTCGAATGCCCTTCCCGCGCCAGGAAAACTTCAACAAAATTTCCGACAATACAAAGTTCCAGCGGCTCGCGGCGACCATCAATCGTATGCATTGGATAGTTCTTATACGGGGTATCTTCCGCTTTTCCGCCCGGAACATAGAACGTATCAAGAACCCGCTGGGCCATTTTAGGGAAAGGAAATTGCTCCAGTGCACGACGGATATGTCCGCCCAGATCGCCATCCTGCAGGCGACGGGCAATAATGCCATCGAGTGCTGTCCCGGAAACAACACCGAGTTGACCTAGCCGGGATACCGACTGCGCCAATCGCCAGCTCGAAACACCTGCACCCATACCGCCTTGAATTATT
>JAZGFK010000107.1:0-4773 GCA_036479375.1 Pontiella sp.
TAGACCTTTTCGTATTTTACCGTCGAGCAGGACACCGGTGAAAGCGTTCGAGGTGAATGGCGAACCTTGATCCGTGTTGAATATATCGGGCGTTCCCTGCGTCAGCGCATGTTCAAGCGCATCGACACAGAAGAGGCTCTCCATCGTATTCGAAAGCTCCCAGGAAAGGATATAGCGGCTGTACCAGTCGATCACGGCGGTCAGAGGTACATGTATCCGTTCCGCATTGGGATGTAGGTGATGTCTGTTCTCCAGGCCTGATTCACCCGGTCAATGTCCACGTTGCGCAACGAAGCTCCCCGCTGCAAGCAGACGGGGTATCTTCATTATTAACTGCATACAGACGCTGCAAGCAGCGGGGTATTGACCCTCGGCTTCGCAATAAAATTGAGCATCGGATGTTTTGCCATATTACAAAAAACTGGCGCGGATGCCCGCTTATAAGCCATGAAGTCATACTACAGCTGATCGGTTCGACGAGCACAAAAACAGGGCTAGAAATAAGGGCTGGTCTTGACAAACAATCGTATCCCAAGGGAGTTAAAGTATCCGATGAAGAGATAAATCAATTAAACATAGAGCGGGCTGATTTTCACGGGGAATGGAACTACTGCATTAAACCATCAATAAAGGCTATTTAATATTGCGTATCGCCTTAGTAGAATACTTTCCAGAGAAAAAGGCCGTGCGGCTGGGCCGTCTGAACTTTTGCCGTACGCGTTCCGTGCTCCAGAATCTCGAGTGCGTCCTCCGGTTCGAGCCGGCCCATGCCGACATGGACGAGAAATCCTGCCAGACCGCGCACCATTTTATAAAGGAACCCGTTGCCCTGAACTTCCAAGGTGATGTCGGCACCGTGCTTTCGGACATAAAACGAGGTAATCGTGCGAACGGTGTCCTTAATTGGCACCTTTCGATTGGCCGCGAAGGGAGCAAAATCGTGCGTGCCTACTAGATATGCAGCGGCTTCACGCATGCGTTCTATATCCAAGGGACGGCCTTCCTGTAACCGGTAGAGCCGCTTCGTTGGCGGAACGATCAGGCCATTATAGATGAAGTAACGGTATTCTTTTCCAACGGCACTAAAACGGGCGTGGAAATCAGGATCCGCTTTTTCCAGTGTAACAATCCGGATATCGCGGTCCAGCTGCGCATTCAACCCGCGCTGAAAATACTTGGTTTGAATCGGCTTCTGCAGGTCGAAATGTGCCATTTGCGCACGGGCATGCACCCCTGTGTCGGTTCGCCCGGAAGATTCCAGCCGCACATGTTTCTGATTCGTCATTTCGGCCAACAGCTTCTCGATCTCGCCTTGAACGGAACGGTGCCGGGGCTGGACCTGCCAACCGAAATAGTTTGTGCCGTCGTAGGACACCTTCATTTTATAGCGTATGGACATAAGCGGCATAACTTCCATTCATTGAAAGAAAACGGCAAGTCTATTTCGTGGTTTCAGTGGAGATCCATTTGAGGAAATCGGAATTGCCGTCAACAATGGGCAGACAAGTAATACAAGGTATGTCGTAGGAATGAAGTTCCTTTATCCGTTCAATAAGCTCTGATTTCCGGAGATCGGACGTTTTGAGCACAAGAGCAACTTCGTTGTCTTCGCAGACCTTTCCATCCCACCAGTAGACCGATTGAATACTGCCGAGCACATTGGCGCAGGCCGCCAACCGCTCCTCAACTACGGCTCTGGCGATGCGCTTGGCCTCCGCATCATCCTGGGCCGTTACATAAATAAAAAAGGACTTCATTTCTCTACCTATCTAATTTACAGCGTAACCTTCCTTGAAACACGGGCAGAATAATTTGGTGGAAAAATAGTTTCCGACCACCGAACCAAAAAATAATTCTGCTCCGCCCTATTTATTCCGCCAACTTCCTTCCACCCCGTTGAACAGCCAGTCTGCCTCGGGCAATCCCCATTGGTTCGGCGGATAGGTATAGGGTATTAGCTTTTCAAGATTATCAAGGATCGGCTGAACCACCCGCCATTCCGCTTCCACTTCATCGGAACGGGTGAATAGCGTCGAGTCGCCATGCAGGGTATCCAGCAGCAGCCGCTCATAGGCTTCCGGCAACGAAGTTCCCGAATAGGAAAAATCCATTTTCACGTCTTCCACCACAAATCGCATGCCCGGTCGCTTCGTTCCTACTTTAAGGAAAATTCCTTCGTTAGGCTGAATCTGGAAAATTAATGTGTTGGGTCGAACATGCGTAAGATCGCAGACATCGTCCTCGCATTCCACCTGCTGAAAGAGCTGAAGCGGCGGCACTTTAAACTGCACAGCGATTTCGGTGGTTTTCTTGGCCATGGCCTTGCCCGTACGCAATAAAATCGGAACGCCCGCCCAACGCCAGTTATCGATGGAAAGACGCAATGCAGCAAAGGTTTCGGTGTCTGAATTCGGGTCGATGCGATCTTCCTGTAGATATCCCTTTATCGGATTACCCTCGGCATCAACTCCGCTTCCATACTGACCCCGGCAAACCGCATCGGTGATATCCTTACGAATATCGAGCTTCGCCGCATTGAGTACTTTTACTTTTTCATTACGAATCGCATCGGCCGACAAATCGCCCGGTGGTTCCATGGTGACGAGACAGAGCAGCTGCAAGAGGTGATTCGTAACCATGTCGCGAAGCGCGCCATATTCATCGTAATACCCGCCCCGCCCCATTTCCATCCCCACCGTTTCCGAGGCCGTAATCTGGATATGGTCAATGTAACTGCGATTAAAGACCGGCTCGAATATCGTGTTCGCAAAACGGAACGACAGAATATTCTGAACCGTCTCTTTTCCTAGATAATGGTCAATGCGGTATATCTGTGTTTCGTCGAGATGGCGAAGGAGTTCACCATTCAGGGTCCGCGCACTCTCAAGATCCCGACCAAAGGGTTTTTCAATGACCACGCGCGTCCAGTGACTGGAACCGGGCAAGGAAACCAACCCCGCTTCCTTAAGCGATCGAACCGCAGTCTCGAACAACGAAGGAATAATGGAGAGATAAAATAAATGGTTCTCCGGATAAGCGTCCACGTCCATGAACTTTTCCTTCAGTTCACTATAGGCGTCCATCGAGGAAATATCGCCCTTGTGATAGCGGATGTGCTGCACAAACCGACCGATAATTTCGTCCTCGGCTGGCAATCTGGAAAATTTCGTAATGGAGTCAACCATCATTCCGCGATAGATCTCGTCATCATATTCACGGCGGGCAAACCCAACGATGGTGAACTTTTCAGGAAGAAGCCCCTTTGAATAAGCAATATAGAGTGCCGGGATCAGCTTCCGATGAGTCAGATCGCCCGACGCTCCAAAAATAACAATCGTAACCGGATCGTGAACGCGACTTTCACCAATAGTTCCTGTAGGGGCCATGTTGAATTCCTAATTTTTGCTTTTGAGTTCATATTGCTGACTTACGAAATCAAGGCTTCGCTAATCACAAAAACCTTACACCTGCCCCGAGCAGTTTTCAACGCTTGCCGTGCTTCTGTTTTATCGCTACCGTATTTCAACTATTTCTATGAAGATTCTCGTACGACACCTGTTTATGAACCTGCTGATGCCGCTGCTCTACCTGCTGCTGGCCTTCACGCTTCTATTTATCATTGCCGACCTCATGGACAATGCCAGCGATTTTCTTGAATCCAAGGCCTCCCCGCTAATGATGTTGAAATACTACAGCCTACAGCTCCCCTCGATGATCATCTTCATTGTGCCCATTTGCCTGATGCTGGCCACGCTCTACAGCCTTTCCATGCTCACACGACACAGCGAGATCATTGCCATGCGCGCCAGCGGGGTAAGCATTTACCGCATTATACGCCCCTACATGCTGATGGGCTTCCTATGCTTTCTCTTCACCGCCGTTGTGAACGAATATACCGGACCAAAATTTGCCTACCGAGCTTACCAGCTACTTGAAAGCCAAAAGCATGCTTCCGATGATGTCTACTTTGAAAATATCCCCTTCCGGAATCCAGCCGTCGGGCACACCTGGTATATCGAAGGCTTCGACACCCGCACATTCACCATGAAAGGAATCACCCTGCGGCAACGTCGTCCAGATGGATCCGACAAAGCAAAAATTACCGCAAAAAAAGGCCATTGGCTTGATCGTCGCTGGTGGTTCGAAGATGGCACCATCCAACGCTTCGACGAAAACAACAATCTGGCCGGAGCCCCCGAAACCTTTCAAACGCTGGAAATGCGAAACCTACCTGAAATTCCAGAGGATTTCATGGGCGAGGCCAAAGACGCCGAACACCAATCCTCACTCGAGCTCTGGAAATACATCAAGACCCACCAGTTTCTATCGCCTGAAACAATCAACAAATACGAAGTCGATTTTCACCACAAGCTCACCATGCCCTTCATCTGCATAATCGCCACCATCATCGGTATCCCCGTCGGCGCCCACACCGGACGCAAAGGCGCACTCTCCGGCATCTTGATGGCCATCAGTCTGTTCTTTGGTTTCTACTTTGTTCAATTCACAATGGAATACCTCGCGAAACAGATGGTCATCCTTCCCTGGGTCGGCGCATGGTCCTCCGTCATCACCTTCTGGGGTATCGGCAGTGTTCTGATCTACAGAATGCGGTGACGTGCGTGACGATTGAACTGTGAGGCGTGATTTCGCATTACGTACTGCTTACTGCGTATTTTTCCTACGACTTACTGCGTATTGCGTTTCGGAATGCAGGATTCTTGATGGATTGTCGGTGATGAAGCGCGTACCACTCCCGGGACGGTCGCTCTC
>JAZGFK010000108.1:0-14517 GCA_036479375.1 Pontiella sp.
CATACGGGATGCCCATTTGTTCGGTAAAGAAACTCATCGTACCGGTAAATCCATACCCGCCGAACCATCCCAACAGTTTTTGTGCGCCATGCGGAAACATCACTAAACCCAGCGTCAACCGTACTAGTACACAGTCACTGATTAGATGACGGGCGGAAAAAGCAGTGGTACGTAAACTTTCCAAATGCATTGGCCGAAGCGATGAACTTTGAAAAAGGTGAGACCGTTGAATGGGAGGTCGAAACCCTTGAGGTGCTTCGAATGACGCGGCGCCGGATGAAAAACTCAACCGGGAGCCATAAATGAAGCCTAAGTATCGCGTTCAATTAAACGCTGAAGAGCGCGGAAAGCTCCAGTCTGTTGTCCGCAAAGGAAAGGCGGCGGCTTACAAGCGGCTTAATGCTCAGATGCTTCTCAAGGCGGACGAGGGCGAGGGAGGCCCGGCGTGGAAAGACAAAGAGATCGCTGAAACGTTTGAAGTTAGCATCCGAACGGTTGAGCGCCTGAGGGAGCGCTTGTGTAGCAGAGGGTTTGTGAACTGCCTCGAACGCGCGAAAGGGGCCGGACGAAAGCGTAAGCTTGACGGGAAACAGGAGGCCAAATTGATTTTTCTTACCTGCTCTGAGCCGCCGGAAGGCCGGGTACGGTGGACGTTGCGTTTGTTGGCCGATCGCATGGTAGAACTCGAGTATGTTGACGCGATCTCCCATGAAGCCGTCCGACGGGTTTTAAAAAAACGAAATCAACCCCTGGCAAAAGAAGGAATGGTGCATTCCTCCCAAATCCAATGCTGAATTCGTCTGCAACATGGAGGCGGTGCTGGCGGTCTACCAGAAGCCTTACGATCCAGACCTGCCGGTGATCTGTATGGATGAAAGCAGCAAGCAACTGCTCAAAGAAGTTCGCGCTCCCATTCCGGCGGAACCGGGAAAACCCGAACAGTTCGATACCGAATACGAGCGCAACGGCACCTGCAATATTTTCATGTTCTTCGAACCGCTCACCGGTAAACGCTTCGTTGATATCACCCGCCGCCGCACCGCAATCGACTGGGCGGAACAGGTTCGCACCTTGGTGGATGAGATCTATTCTGATGCCCCTAAAATCCTACTGGTTATGGATAACCTCAACACCCACTGTGGAGCCTCCCTTTACAAGGCCTTTGAGCCAGAAGAGGCCAGACGCATACTTGATCGGCTTGAAATTTGCTACACCCCCAAGCATGGCAGTTGGCTGAATATGGCTGAAATTGAACTCAGTATTTTAGGACGGCAATGCCTGAACAGACGTATCATGAATACTTCAACCATTGAGCGAGAAGTTGATCAGTGGCAAAAAGTGAGAAACAACAATGCATCTCCGATGAACTGGCGGTTCAAAACCAGTGATGCCCGCATTAAACTCAAAAAACTATACCCGACAGTAAATTAATGACTGTGTACTAGCGGCTGAAACCGCGACCGCGATACGGAACATACTGGCCCCCCATCTTGTGTTGGTTCACTTCTGGGATGATGACGACGCCCAGAAACTTGCGATTAATGAAATTGACGATTATCTATTTGATGAAGTGCGCGATACAAAAGACATCGACCTGACCCTTGACCAAATGGATGAGCTGATTGAGAGCACGATGCGCATCGCACGCAGCCGTTCCAGGAAATAAGCGCCATGCAACACCGCATTAAATACGGTAGCAGAACGATCCGCTTCGATGTCGTGTATGCGGCTCGGAAATCCCTTCAAATCGAAGTCTATCCTGACCTGCATATTTTGGTTAAGGCTCCTGCTAGAACTGACATTTGTGAAATCGAGAAACGCATGCTGCGCCGAAGCCGATGGATGAGCAAACAACTGGATTACTTCCGGCAATTTGATCCACGTACTCCAGCCCGAAAATATGTTGGAGGGGAAACGCACCTCTATCTTGGGCGACAGTACCGATTGAAGATCCTCCAAGCTGAACCATGCGGAGTTAAATTAGTTCGAGGTTATTTCCTCGTTCCCTCGAATGGATCTTCATCGCCTAAAACCATAATGCCCTTACTGGATCAGTGGTATGCCGAAAAAGCCGCGATACAGTTTCATGCTGCGTTTGAACGCTGCTGGCCCAAATTTAATAAACTGGGTCTCACCAGACCTGACATACAGATTCGCAAGATGAAATCCCGATGGGGCAGCCTTTCTGCCAAAGGTCGCTTAACACTGAATGCTGACCTGATTCGCGCTCCGAAAGAATGCATTGATTATGTCGTCACGCACGAACTGTGTCACCTCACACACCACAACCATAGCCCCGCTTTCTACGAGCTACTTGAGAAGTCCATGCCGGACTGGAAAAAGCGGAAGCACAGACTAGAACTTTCTCTTATTTGAATTAATTTTGAATATATCGCTGAACCTCACTTAGCGAATCGAGAACCGGTACACCGCAGGTTTCCAGACGGACTTTGCTGTTATGGCCGCCGGATATAAGCACACATTGCACGCCCATCGCCTGTGCCACCTCAAAATCGTGAATGGTGTCGCCGATAAACAGGACGGTTCCGGGATCCATGTTGAGCTGTTTGATATATTTCAACCCGTTGGCCACCTTGCCCTCAGCATAAATATCGTTCAGCCCGATCACATCGGAAAAGTAATCCATCAGGTCGTAATAGGTCAGCGCCTCCACCAAGGCATTATGTTCGTAGGCGGAGAGCACGGCCTGCGGAATCTGCCGCTCCCGTAGATCATCGAGCAAGCTGATCGCCCCCGCGCGCAGGGGACAGTCAAAACGCAACCGCTCATATTCCCCGATATATTCACGGGCCAGCGCCTCGTAGGTCTCCGCTTCGCAATCAAAACCGATCCGGGAATAATAATCCGAAATGGGAAACACCAGCTTGTCCCGGTAATCATCCACCGAGATCAACGGCAGGTTTCTTCTGCGGAGCATGTTGTTATTGATTTCGGTACATAGAACCGCATCGTCCCACAGCGTTCCGTTCCAGTCCCAAACTACCTGTTGAATCATTTTCATTGGCTGGACGTTAAAGTCGACGCCCGCCAGTTGTCGACCTTTTCGCCCAAGTTTTGGCTTCGGCATGTATCGTTGCTTGTTTTATTTGGACAACGGTTTTAGAGAAGGGCATCGTTTCCCTCAATTATTCAGGAGATCTATGACAGAACAAACTTTTCTAAATCAGATAACCCGGCAGCTTGAGGCATCGGTCGAAGCCGGAAGTCTCCAGGCATGGAGCCTTACGACCACCGTATCCCGCAGTCTGCAACGGCTATATGCATCGCCGGATGGCGAATCGCTGAGCTGCCATCAGAGCCGGCGGGTGGATAGCGAATCCTTCAAGCTTTCCGTTTACACCCCATCCAAAGAAGAAGGAATGGTCGGCACCGCCATGCTCGACTTGGCCCCTTACCATCCTATCGACCAGCAACTGAAGGAGGCGATTACCCTTGCAGGCGGAAGCCAGAACAAAGCGTGGAAACTTGCGAAGGCACCAATCGTTGAACCACCATCTGTTGAAACCTGCGATCCAGCCGTTCGTGATAACCCCGAAGGCGTCGCATTACAAATCGAAGACCAGTTCCGGACGGCCTTTGCCACAACAGCCGGCTGCCGGATCAATTCGGCCGAGCTCTTCGTGAATTATATAACCACCTCGGTGATTAATTCAGAGGGGCTGTCTTATGAAACTGAGTTGAGCGAACTCTATCTTGAAACCGCAATGGAAAAAGCCGGGCAGGACAATGATAAAGAGGTTCATGAGCATGCTACGTCCGTGACGGTTGATGACCTGAATGTGGCCGGATTCATCGCTGATTGTGCATTACAGGTTTCCGTATTAGGCGAAAGTGAAGAGCCGGAAACGACCGATAACGCTTCGATACTGATTGATAAAGAAGCCCTGTCTCAAATGCTCGATGCCGTACTCGAACAACTGAACTGTGTTAACGAATATCTTAAACTCCCGTTCATGAATACCGGAGATCGATTGGGCGGAGGATATGGCGATACGCTGAGTCTCCAACTGGATCCGACCATTACCTGCATGGTACTTTCCTCAGCCTATGCCGCTGATGGCCTGCCGGCGAAAGGCGGCATGCTGATTGAAAATAATGAAGTAACTAATCGCATAATCGGCAATCGGTTTGGACAGTACCTTGGCTTGGAAGCGAATGGGATCAGCGGGAATCTAATTGTTGAACCCGGAACACTTTCCAGGGATTCGCTTGAAGGAATGAACTATGTTGAAGTCATCAAATTTTCTTCGCTGCTGATCGATTCGCGAAAACTGACGTGGAGTTCGGAAATTAAACTGGGTCGTCATATGGCTGCCGACGGAACCGTAACGCTGGTCAAAGGCGGTGTGGTTTCGGGTAATCTGAAAGAAAACTTTATCGACTGCAAATTCTCATCAACCCTCGGCAACGTCAATGTTCCCAAAAGCAGTTATGCACCACCACTTGGTTACCGTGGTCCCGATGCCATGCTCATCACCCGCGGCGTCAGCATTGCCGGCCAGACCAAAGGAGAAAACTAATGAGTACAACCCCCTATCCCTTGAATGAAGAACTCACCGCCTTTTATCCCCTGCTCTCTAAACTGGTTTCCGCACTTGAATCCGGCGCGGAGGATCGTCTCTATGCGTTTGCCTCGCTGGAAGATCTTGACCAGTTTCAGAGTCATGTAAGCCAGACCGAGGCAAGCGGATTGAACTCCGACCGGGGACTGGTTCTGCGCATACTTGCGGGTCACCGAAATTTTGAATACGCCACCAATAACTTTGATGAAGCCTCATTGATCAAGGAAGCGGCGGCGTTGAAATCCGAAGCCCTTGCTTTTCTCGATTCGCAGGCGAATCCCCCAGTCTATACTCCGATCAACTGGGCAGATGAACCGCTCGAAACGTTTGCGGAACCCATCCGGGAACAAATTCTCGCAGCAGGAAGTGGCGGACTGCCGAAGCCGGATTCCCCCGTACATTTCGGTACGGCCTACGATCCGTCGTTCACCGAATCAACGAGTAAATCAGAAACCATGCAGCGCGCCCGTATCCTAAAAGAGGCCCTCGAAAAAGAAGGGGGCGAACAACTCGCTTCAACAGGTTGCATGCTTCGCCGGAAAGCGAAGAGCCGCCTGTTTGTCGACCGCACCCGCATGATGTCGCAAACGCTGTTCTCCAGCCTGTACTATCTTTATGTTGTTACTCCATCAGGTAAAACCGTCCGCGATATTGTCGGCGGAATGGCCGGTGCTGAAGCCGGTGCATCGATTGATGAAGCGTTGATCAAACGACTGGTTGAAACCGCGGTTAAAGTTGAAAATGCAGAACGTATCCAGCCGGGACGCTATCGGATTATCACGGGCCCGGATGTAACCGGCGTGATAGCCCATGAAGCGTTTGGCCATACACAGGAAGGCGACACCTGCCGTCTCGGGCGCAGTTGTGCGCCGGGCCTGCGGAAAAAAGGCGTTCTGGTTGGTAATAAGCAGGCATCGATCATCAACAACGCCGGTGTTTTCCAAATGGGAAAGACGCAGTGGGGGGTGAACGGAACACATTTCTTCGACGACGAAGGATTCATCGCCCGCCCGCAGGTTATTCTGGATGAAGGAATCCTTTCTTCGCCGATGAATGATCTGATCTCCTCGCTCGTCGGCGATATCAACGGACCATCAGCTCGTCAATCGAATGGTAAACGTGAGAGCTGGAAACGGCCGCTTATGCCGCGCCAGACCAATACCTACTTTACCGCAGGCGATAAAACACTGGATGAGTTGGCTGAACTTTGCGGCGAGGGCTACATTGCCGAGCATGCACACGGCGGCATGGAAGACCCGAAAGGCATGGGGTTGACCGCCGGAACGGAATATCTCGAAGAAGTGAAAGACGGCAAACGCACCGGAACTCTGTTTTTGGGGCCGCAGGGCGGACATGTGGAACTCTCCGATCCAGTTCCGCGCCTGCTCAATTCCATTATTGCCAAGAGCACCATCGAAGCCGATGGCACCCCGGATCAGGGCGAACCCCACAATAAATGGGGTGGCTGCGGGAAATACCACAAGGAAGGGGTCGAGGCCGGATGCGGCGGACCCTGGATTCTATGGGAAGGCATCACCTGCGGCTAAACATAAAAAAGCCCGTGCACAACTGCACGGGCTATATCTCTCCGAGATAATTGCTTAGGTTCGAGGAGGGCGCTCTTCGCGGGGTTTGGCAATATTGACGCGCAGGCTGCGACCGTCGAGATCGCGCTCGTTTAGTAGTTCAACCGCCTTGTTGGCTTCCTCGGCCGTTTCCATATCTACAAAGGCAAAACCGCGCGAGCGACTAGTAAACTTGTCGAGCATAAGCTCGCATTTGACAACGGTACCGGCCTGCGTGAACAGTTCTTCGATATCGCCTTCGATGGAATTATAGGAAAGGTTTCCTACGTAGAGTCTCGTGTCCATTTTGCTATCTCTCTGTTACTTCGGCGTCTCTATGCCTGTCCCGACTCATTCGGCTAGCAGGCATCCCACGATACCTATGACTATCCACAGCGGCGTTCCGAGTAAACTCAGCTTGAACGTATAACGTGTTGTTGAATAATCAATAAGAATCCGCCGGATGGCGGATTTCAACTTCAACCTACCCGTCGATTTTCTGGCGCCCAGCACGCTTCCGATCATTTTCCGTTAGCAGCTTTTTGCGCAAGCGAATGTTATTCGGCGTAATTTCGACCAGCTCGTCGGAAGCAATGTATTCGAGCGACTCTTCGAGACTCTTGACCTGTGCAGGAGCAATTTTCATGGCGCGGTCGGTGCCGGAAGCACGGACGTTGGACATCTGCTTGGCTTTCTGAATGTTGACCACCAGATCCTTATCGATGCAGTGCTCGGCCAAAATCATGCCTTCGTAGCAATCTTCGCCCGGGGTCACGAAAAAGGTTCCGCGCAACTGCAGGGCGTCGATGGCAAATGCCACGGTAGGGCCATTACCCTGTGAAATAAGTACCCCATTGTTACGCTGCTGGATTGGACCTTTATAGGGTTCGTAATGCAGGAAACGGTGCGAAACAATGGCTTCGCCGGCCGTTGCCGTGAGCATCTTGCTTCGCAGGCCGATCAGACCGCGGGTAGGAATCTGGAAACGAATCATTTTACGAAGTCCGTGTTGTTCCATATCAACCATTTCGCCCCTACGGGTTCCAGCCAGTTCGATGGCTTTTCCGGCATATTCATCCGGAACATCAATATGAAGGATTTCAATCGGCTCTTCTTTCTTCCCGTGGTTTTCCAGGAAAATAACCTGCGGCTGAGACACGCACATTTCAAATCCTTCACGGCGCATGGTCTCGATCAGAATTGAAAGGTGCAAAACTCCGCGCCCACTGACCCGGAAGACATCGCCAGAGGTGGCGTCCACGTGCAACGCCACATCGCGCTCGGTTTCCTTCAGGAGACGTTCGCGCAAATGACGGCTGGTCACATACTTTCCATCTTGTCCAAAGAAGGGAGAATCATTGACGGTGAAGGACATCGAAAGAGTCGGTTTGTCAATGCTGATGGGCGGCAGCGCTTCGGGGGTTTCAAAATCGGTAATGCAGTCGCCAATGTCGATATCGGGAATCCCGACAATCGCACACAGATCTCCGCAAGGAACTTCGTCCACTTCAACCCGGGAGAGTCCTTCAAAGGTGTAAAGTTGCTTAATCTGCGCCTTAACTTCTTTGCCATCGCGGTGGATTCGCATCAATGGAGTGGTGGTATTGAGGTTGCCGCGATAAACGCGCCCGACGCCGATACGGCCCACATAGTCGTTATAGTCGAGCGAGGTTACCTGCATTTGTACAGGACCTTCGCGTACTTCAGGAGCAGGAATATGCTCCAGAACCGCATCCATGAGCGGCATGATGGAATCGCGGGGTCCATCGAGTGTAGCATCTGCCCACCCATCTTTTCCGCTGCAATACATCATTGGAAAATCGAGCTGATCGTCGTTGGCATCCAGCTCAACAAAAAGGTCGAATACCTTGTCGTGGATGGTATCGGGACGTGCGTCAGGCTTATCGATCTTGTTGATGACCACGAGCGGCTTGAGATTGAGCTCCAGTGCTTTATCCAAAACGAAACGGGTTTGCGGCATGGGCCCTTCCGCGGCATCGACCAGCAGCAATACGCCATCGGCCAGATTCAATACACGTTCGACCTGTCCACCAAAATCACTATGACCAGGGGTATCGATAACATTGATCTTCACACCCTTGTAAACGACGCTGATATTTTTCGAAAGAATCGTAATACCGCGCTCGCGTTCGAGATCGTTGCTGTCGAGCATGCAGTCCTGCATTTCTTCGTTATCGCGGAATAAATGCGCCTGTTTAATAATTTCATCAACCAGCGTGGTTTTACCGTGGTCAACGTGGGCAATAATCGCGATATTTCTAATTTCTTGAGCCATGCGTTTTTCTCCGAAATGCAAAATGAGGCGCGAACATATCTCTTTTTACTCAAAAAGCAATCTTTACCTCTTCCAATGATTGATAGCTGCAGGCCCCATTTTTCCATGGGTTGGAAGCCCGTTATCCGATCCTTGGAAAAAGGACTGTATTCCCCCGCCCGCTTTAGGCAACATGCTGAACTATGATTACATTTCTCGAAGGCAAATTGGACAGCAAGCAACTGGCGCACATTATAATGAATGTAGGTGGGGTCGGATACGAGGTCACCATACCGCTCAGTAGCTACGATCAACTCCCCCTTGAAGGCGAAAACTGCCGCATTCTGACCTACCACCACATCACCGATGCCTCCCAAAAGCTGTTTGGTTTCTGTACCGATGATGAACGCGAAATGTTCCGGCGGCTGCTCACCATCAGTGGCGTTGGGCCTAAATTGGCCGTCAGTGCATTAAGCGGACTGCCCGTTAGAGAACTGAAAAGCGCATTAATCAATGGCGATGTAAAACGCATTTCCTCCATTTCAGGCATCGGGAAGAAGACCGCCGAACGAATTATTGTTGAGCTACGCGACAAGTTCGACCAAGGCGAACAGCTTGATGCATTTGCATCCAGCAAATCCCTCCCGGGCGACAACCGCTTGCGCGATGCTGCCCTTGCCCTGACTGCCCTAGGGCAAAAACCCGAAGACGCCACCAAACTGATTACCGGCGTCGCCAAAAAACTTACTCCCGAAATGACAGTTGAAGACCTCATCAGAATGGCACTAACAAAATGAACAACGAAATCATTACACCAGACAAAGAGTTCGAACAGAAACTGCGGCCGGCGCGTTTTGAGGATTTTACGGGGCAGGATAAAATCCGCGAACGGCTCGAACTGTTCGTTCAGGCTGCTCGGGAACGCGACGACGTGCTGGATCATGTTTTACTCTCCGGTCCTCCCGGTCTGGGGAAAACCACACTTTCCTACATTCTGGCCGAGGCCATGGATGCGGGCATCAAATGCACCTCCGGGCCGGTCATCGACAAACCGTCGGACCTCGCGGGTTTACTCACCAGTCTGGAACGCGGCGATGTGCTGTTTATCGATGAAATTCACCGCATGCAACGGTCTGTAGAGGAATACCTCTATTCTGCTATGGAAGATTTCGTGATTGATATTGTGATCGATCAAGGCCCCAACGCCCGCTCCGTAAGGCTCAATATTCAGCCTTTTACCCTGATTGGGGCCACCACCCGCGCAGGAATGCTCTCGGCACCGATGCGCTCGCGCTTTGGATTGGTTAACCGACTCGACTACTACGATGCCGATACCCTTGCCATTATCATCAAACGATCGGCCAGGATTTTGAACGTGGAACTGGAAGAGGATGGCGCCATGGAAATTGCATCGCGTTCGCGCGGAACACCCCGTATTGCCAACAATCTGCTTCGTCGGGCGCGTGACTATGCCCAGGTAAAGGCCGACAACATCATTACCCGCGAACTGGCCGACCAGGCCCTGAACCTGCTGGATATTGATGATGATGGGCTGGAGGAAATGGATAAACGCATTCTCACGTGCATGATCGAAAAGTTTGGTGGTGGCCCGGTTGGGCTCAGCTCCATGTCGGTTGCCGTTGGCGAAGAGTCCGATACGATTGAAGAAGTCTACGAACCCTACCTGATTCAGGAGGGCTTTCTCCAGCGAACGCCACAGGGCCGCATTGCAACCGCACTGGCCTACCGGAAGTTCGGACTCGTTCCTCCCGAGAAGCGCTAAACCGCACTATTAGCGGATCTCGCGCCCGCTTGTTTCTCTCGCTCAAGTCGCATCGGCGCTCAATTTTAAAAACTTCTTTTCTTTGCGCCTTTGCGCGAAATCAATTAATCCGCGCGTTTCGTGACTTCCACCAGGTGGTAGCCGAATTCCGTCTTGATCGGGCCCTGCACTACGCCGACCGGAGCACTGAAAACGACTGCATCGAATTCCTTCACCATCTGTCCCGGCTTAAACGTTCCAAGAGCCCCGCCCTTCTTGCCCGATGGGCACGTCGAGTGCGCCTTCGCCATTTTCGCAAAAGCCACGCCCTTATCGAGCTTCTTTTTAATGTCCGCGCATTTCTTCTCTGTTTCCACCAAAATATGTCGGGCTGCAGCTGATGCCATAATGTTCTCCAGTATGTTGTTTAATGAAACGCCCCGCAGCAAGCTACAGGGCATCAACGCAGACCAAGGGTCCTGCTTCGCTTCGTACGAATGGAACTGTTTAGTACTCAGTCAGCGCGATGCGTGACTTCCACGAGGTGATAGCCGAACTGGGTTTTAACCGGACCCTGAACTTCGCCAACCGGCGCACTGAAAACAACGTCGTCGAATTCCTTAACCATCTGCCCCGGTCCGAACGTACCGAGAGCTCCGCCCTCTTTTCCTGATGGGCAGCTGGAATGTTCTGCCGCGAGTGCCGCAAAATCCGCTCCGCCGGCAATCTGGGTTTTCAGATCGTTGCAGGCTTCTTCTGTGGATACCAAAATATGTCGTGCTGCTGCTTTTGCCATGATGTTCTCCTTAATTTAGGCGTTTCGTTTCAAAAATGCAGAATGCGGATAAGCCCGTTGCTGTTCAAGCCGATCCGCATCCTTTTTATTTCTTCTGTTTCAACTGCTGAGCACCGCCCAGCTCTGCGAAACCAGTTTTTTCCAGATCGGTCCAGAGCGTGCCTTCTCCCGCGTGAATGATGTTCAGTTTCACCCTGGGATTAAGCGTATCGGCAAAGCGCCACTGCGCATAAGCCAGCGAATCACCGAATACCGCGGTCTTGAGCTGCAGACCGTTCGCCTTCTCACCTTCAACTTTTTCGGTGAAAGCAGCCTGAGCTTCTCCGAGTACACGAATCTTGTCTGCCGCGATGGCAGCCGTCAGCTTTTTGATTTCCGCCGCCTTTTTCAGCGTTTCCGCCTGGATGGTGGCGACCTGTTTATCCAGGTCAGCGGCAATCTCGGCCTTGAGCTTTTCGGTCTCCTGTATGACCTGTTCCCCACGCTGGGCGATCAAGGAAAGCTCGGTATTCAACTCAGCTTCCTTCCGGGCGGTGTTCTGCCGCTCCTTATTAGTAAGGTCCTGCTCAATCGCCACACTGGCCTGTTGAATGGGCGCACGAATTTCGTCGGGCACTTCCACATGCCGGATCAACGCGTTGTAAACCTTGATGCCCTTGGCACCCAGCGTCTGTTCCAGTGAAACCGTGAGATCGTTCTGGAACTTTTCACGCCCTTCGCCCACGATGAAGTCTTTGGCGCGATACTCCGACCCCTTGTTGCGGGAGATAGACGTAATCTGCGGCATAATAATTTTATCCACAACTGCAGGTAGATCTCCATAGCGCCGATAGATGCCCGCGATCTCACTTGGGTCCAGCTCGAATTCAACGGTCATATCCAGGCTGATCTCGAATCCGTCGCGCGAGGGGAAGCTGACAAGTTCCATCAGGTTCATTTCGCCTTCTCCCATCGCCGAGTGATCCGCTTCGCGAACGCGTTTCCCCGCCTTAAAGTCCACGGGTTGTCCGCGCCTTGAGGGCGATACAGACGAGGATTTACGACTCCGGCTGAAATAGTCCGCGCGCTTTTCTTCCTGTTTCTGCAGCACATTGGCCTGCAGCATATTCAAGGCTTGGCTCTGCCCGAGCTGCCGCGCTTTGGTAACCACCTTGCTGCCGCCTTCACCCAGCAGAGAAACCTGATTGATGCCAACTTCAAGGACATCGACCTTATATTCCTTGGAATTGACATAATAAAGCCCCGGCTGAAGTACATCCTTGCGGACCCCCTTCTGCTTGTTTTTGGCAAACTGGCCGCTCGGGGCCTGATCTCCCGAAAGCGAGGTAATGACGCCGGCATAGCCGATCGGAATACTGATGGCATCGACAATTTCAATGTTGTAGCCAAACGTGTTCATCCGGTATTTCCCCGGGCCCAGCACACTGCGCCAGATCCCTTTCTGCCCGCGCTCGGCAATGAATTCGCCTGCAGGAAGCCTTTCTCCGACTTTGGACGTTACGATGCCAACCTTGCCGGGTTCGATGATGGTGACGGGAACAATTTTCCGTTCATAGAAGATCGGATTGAGGAAATGCCGTCCTTCGCCCAAAGGTTCTTCGCGGATCCCCTTCTGTCCTTCTCGTGCCAGAATCTGCCCCGGGTCGAGGACATCGCCGTTCTTGGCGGTGATAATGGCCATTTCGTTCGGCCCGACATAGAAGCGGCAGAAACCCCATAGCCACATGAACTGCAAAGCACCTAATATAATGATGATTCCGATTACTGCTGAAATTATTTTTTTCATTTTGCACCTCCTTTCGCCGGAGCGAATGTGCTGAAGATTCCACCCACGCCTTCATCCGAATCGGAACTCAGGACAGTCAGGATATTCGGGGCTATCTTTTCGTAGAGCGTATAGCGAGCAAAATTAGCGCCACCGCCAAGAGCCGAGACTTGATTTCCAAGCACGGCCGCTTCGGCTTCGTTCTTCGCCTTGATAGCATCCTTTTCACCGTCGGCCATTAAAATGACCGCCTCGGCCTGGAATAAAGCGGCTTCGTATTCGACCTTGGCGACATCGAGTTCCTTCTGTGCAGAAATCAGGCGAACGCTCTGATCCTGCTCGGCATCGATGACGGCGCGAATGCGCTTGGTGTCGGCCTCAACCTTTTCACGGTTCTGAATGGCAAGCATTTCCTGCTTCGTCAGCTCAGCCTTCGATTTGGCCTGAACAATCTGCTGCTCATATTTCGCGGCATCCTGCACAGCCAACTCTCTATCGCGGGTAATACTGGCGATTTCGTCCGGGGGGATCACCTTGCGGACGAGCACCGATTTAATATCGACGCCCCACCCTGATGATTTAGCCCGCAAATGAGCTTCGAGATCATCCTGAAATTTCTGGCGTGTTTCGCCGACAATGAAATTCACCGCCGGATGCTTACTGCCTTCAATACGGCTAAATCCGCGGGCACGCGGCAGAATCAGTTTTTTGATGATGTCGTCCATATCGCCGACGCGATGTGCAAGGAAGGCGGCCTCGTCGCGTTCGATACCAAACTCGATGGTGCCTTCAACCGTAACGGTGAAACCGTCCAGCGTCAGGAAATTGATCACATCCTTACCCGACATTTCGAAACGCTGACTCTGCAGGTTAACTTCGACGGTGTTGAAGATATAGGGATTCAGGTAATAGGTGCCCGGATCCAATACGCGCGAAAGTACGCCTTTGAGCCCGGCTTCCACCATAAAGGTATTGCGGTCCTTTTCCGGCACCTCGCTGTTAAGTACATCTTTACCCGTCAGCGCATTCATTACGCCCACATGACCGGGGCGAATATTAATGGCATCGAACAGCGCCACGTTGTAGGCATAGGGATTAATGCGGTATTTACCCGGTCGAAGAATTTCCTGCACAATTCCACGCTGACCATCGCCCGCAATGATTTCACCGGGCGGAAGTTCCGCGCCATAGAGGCGGGTCATTACGCCCAGTTTACCGGCCGGCACGTCGAGAATGCGTTGGATTTTCCAGCTCCAGGTGTAGGGATTTCTGAAGTAACGCCCTTCGGAAAGCACATCCAACTGGATGCCCTTTTGCTTTTCCTCCAGCGCTATCACCTGGCCGGACGGAAGGTTTTCACCGGTCTTGCGAATCAGCACCGCGATCTCGCCAGCGCCCGGTTCGATCCGGCAAAAGAACCAGAAAAAGACCACTCCCGCGATGATCACACCGGTCAGCAATATGGGTATCGATGTTAAAAGCGGCAGGTTCAACTGCACCTTCGGCGGTTTGAAGTCTATTGGATTATCCATGCCCTATCTCCTGTTGTTTTTTAATCACACGCAAAAGGTAGCACCCGCACGAAATCCAACCACTATTATTTCGGCTCAAAATTATAAGCGCTTTCCAGCAACCAGAAAACTTCATGCTTTTTTTGCCGTGGTGACTTCTTGAAACTGTTTCACTGTCATCCCATAGCATTTAAATAAAAAGGCTGGTATGTGCCGTCTAAATCCTCCACTCGGAGGGTATGAAAAAACAAAGACAAAAA
>JAZGFK010000109.1:0-27862 GCA_036479375.1 Pontiella sp.
GGCGAACTTCGGCAGTACGTCGTGCATTCCCCTGCCGATCCAATTTAATGACATGTGTATCCATGCATAGAAAGTTATCAGCTTTCCCAAGCGTTGCCTATGGGGTGACCGAAAAGACGCATACTAACCAGCAACATTTCAAGAGTTCAACGAATGGTTCTCCAATGAAGACGCGTGCCTTGGGTTTATCAGCAAACTCCGATGGCCAGCGGGCTTTATCTGTCCTGGTTGCGGCTTTCACCCGGAATCACCTTCATTAATGGGGCGAGGGCTTTTTTTGTGCGTAAAATGCAAGAAACAAACCTCCATTACAGCTGGAACGCTGTTTCACCGAACGCATAAGCCTCTTCGAATCTGGTTTCTCGCCATGTGGTTTGTGACCAGTCAAAAATATGGAACCAGTGCCCTCGGGCTTCAAAGGGCTCTTGGCCTCGGAAGTTACAATACCGCATGGAATTGGCTCCACAAACTGCGTCGCGCAATGGTTCGTCCAGGGCGCGACAGATTGACAGGAACGGTTGAGGTCGATGAAACCTATGTTGGCGGCGGTGGAACTGGAGTACGCGGGCGCCGAGGTTCCCACTTCGCAGATCCGCGCCGTCGCTCAGAAAATCGCCCCGGCCATCGCCGAATGGTCGCCCGGTCGGGAAGAGCCGCGCGGCGAGAAGGTTCCCACCATGTATATCTCGTACGATGGAACGGGAGTGCCCATGCGCAAGGAGGAAACTCAAGGCCGCAAAGGGAAGCAGGCCGATGGCTCCTCCATTACAAGGGAACTCAAGCTCGGATGCATTTTTACCTCGCACACCACCGACAAGGAGGGCAACCCCTTGCGGGATACGAACTCTACCACTCTACGTTGCAAGCTTCGATCCGGCCGCGGAATTCACCGCGAACCTGCTGCGCGAAGCCCGCTTTCGCGGCCTTGGAAAAGCCAGCCGTAGCGCCGTCCTCGGCAACACCTACGATGGATACTGGGAGCACCGACGTCGCGAAGCAAAACTAAATCTGGCCGCATGAAACGTGCTACCTACGTTTTTCATCTGCCCGCAAAACCTTGACAAAAACCCTACTTTCCACTACCCTTCTTCCTATGAAGTCGCTCGTTTAAAACGATCTTTTTGGGCGCGTGCCCCAATCGCCAAAAAGTGATTTCCTATCAATTAGGATTGAAATATGTTTTTGCAGCACAACAAAATCAACAAACTCATGAAGAAAATTACTCTTATTACTTCATTATTCGTAAGTACAGCATTTTCTCAGGAGTATTATTATAAGAATGTAACAAAAACCAACCTGCCTCAAGACCTTAATGTGCATAGCATGGACTCCGAATTTCTAGATGCTGATGAAGATGGCGATCTTGATGTGGTTATTGCCGTTGAAGGAGGTAAAAATTTACTGCTACTCAACGATGGTAAAGGAAACTTTACACACAGCCATGCCCTGACCGACAGGGTGGAGGATAGCGAAGATATTGGCATTGCCGATTTTAATGGTGATGGTCATGTCGATATACTTTTTGTAGCCGAAGACACTAACATCAATGAGCTATATTTTGGTGATGGCAATGGGAATTTCACACCTGCAAACGAGCGTATTTTTATTCACGACAGGTCGAATGCTGTATTTGTTGAAGACCTCAATCTCGATGGGTCGCCTGATATAATTATCGGTAGCTCAATTGCCAAAGACAGCGAAGGAATCAATCGGTTTTTAATAAACGATGGTAAAGGCAACTTCACCGACGAAACGGAAAAGCGGATTCCTATGATGAAAGACAACACTCAGGATTTGATTATGGGCGATGTAAATGGTGATGGGTTTCCTGATTTGGTAGTTGCCAACGAAGATGAGAACCGAATGTATTTTAATAAGGGAGATGGTACATTTACCGATGAGTCGCACCGGTTAAATATTAGAAAAGGCGTACGCGAAGTAACACGCGAAGTATGCCTTGGCGATGTGGATGTTGACGGAGACCTCGATATTGCCTTTTTCAATACTGGTGGAGATAAACAAACCCGACTGTTTATAAACGATGGCAAGGGTAATTTTACTGATGAAACAGTCAGCCGGATACCCAAAGACAACTCACGAACATGGGATGGCGGAATGTATGATGTGAATAACGATGGATTTCCTGATATTATTACGGCAAATTCAGATGGTAAGGTTAGTGGCGAATTATATGGGGTGTATTTAAATGACGGATGCGGATATTTTACAAATTCAACTTCACTTATTTTCCCGCCATCGGTTAAAGGTTCGGGTTGGGATGTGGAAGCAGCAGACCTGAACAATGACGGATTGCTCGACTTCTATTTGTGTGCCCGTGCCAACAATAAAGATGGTTCGTGGAGTCAGGATTTACTTCTGTTTGGTGAGCCGGGTAAAGCTACGAGAGTGGGGAAAACGCAGCCCAATAGTTCCGACAGAAAACAATATCCAACATTGGCAAATTCCGATGCTTAGTTGGTAGTTATCCAGAAAAACTTACATATGGTCTATGCGGAAAGGTGTCGCACACGAAATTGATGAAAAAACGGAATAGGAACGAGCGTAATTGAGCTGATAGTTTGGGAATTGGATAGGACGTTTTCGTAACACAAAGCAATGAAAAGTCGAAAAACAACTGAGTTTACGCAACGGGGTTAAAAACGGCTTAAAAAAGCGTGATGGATGGGTTCTGAAATCGTCTAGGGCTTGTTCCAGGAGGCTTCCGAGGGAGGCGAGGGTCGAGAAAGACTCGAATAGGAGGCGTTGAGCAGGTCTATGGGTTTGTAATTTTTTTCGCCGACCACATAAATCATTCACTGGAAATATGTTGCGATTTATTTTCTAGTTTTTCGGAGTACAGTTGGCGTATGAAAAAAGCAATTGAATCGGAAAAGATGGCGGAGTTGTTAATGCGTCCAGCATTGCAAGGCTCTGGAGGAATCGAATCAACAACGAAAATTATATACGTATGAAGCCCGCCCCGGCGTAGTATTTTCATTCGTATCCATGCCTGACAAATTATCAGGCTTTGGCCGGCTTGCCTATGAGGTCGGGGAAAAGAACTTCCACTTCTTCGGCAGCCCCGAATCCGGCCAGACCAGTGCCATTATCTACAGCCTTATCGAGACCTGCCGAAAGCTCGATATCAACCCAGCCAACTATCTTCGCGAAGTTCTTATGGCTTTGCCGACCATGAATCAATTCGAAATAGCCAACTGGACACCCACCCGCTGGAAATCAAACCGCGAAATCACCCGCGAGTAATCCTGTCAAGGGGGACTCCGAAAAGACGCATGCGTTTCTTCACCTTGGTTCTACAATCATGCAATGTCCGCCGCCCGGAGCGAGGCGAGCTGAAATCCGATCCCCCTTTTTCAACGAGGTCGTCCGAATCCGGTAGCTTTCTTTATTCGTCACGAAATGGGTCTCTTCGGTGTCTTCGTAGAGTGTAGCTTCATACGTGACGCCCTCCTCCAGAAAGTTAAAATTGATCGGCAGTTCGGCCCCCTCCTCGTTGGCGCAGGAAGCAATGTACCACGTGCGTCCGGAACGGCGCGCGGTGGTAATATGATGGCCAATGTCGCCGTTGAGGATTCGGGTTTCATCCCACGTCATCGGCAACCGGGCAATAAACTCGAATAAGTCCGCCTTTTTTTCATACGACTCCGGTGTGTCGGGAAGATAGGAGAGGCCTGAGAAGGTAATCAACACGCGGGCCGCTTCGGCCACCACGGTGGAGTTGATTGGCTTGAAAACCTTCGGGCGCTCCTTTTCCAGATCGGTCAGCGTCATGAACCCGTTGCACATATCCAGCGGACCGGCCAGCATGTTGCAGAACACGGTTGTACAGAAGGTTCCGGGCATGAAAGAGCGCGTACCATCCGCCTGTGCATGGCAAAACTCGCGCGCAACATAGTTCGGATAGGTGCGGCGGTCGCCGGACGGCGGCACGGGGCCGTCGTGAAAATCGCAGATCAACTGGTTTTCGGCGCACTGCCGGACAATTTCGCGGGTCGTCAAAACTTTATCCTGCCCATTGCGTTTCATGAATCCATATTTGATGCCCGCCGCACCCCATTTCCGGTAGGTCGCCAGCGTTTCGTTAAAATCATAATTGTTGCGGGCCACATCGTTGATGTAGAGAATCACGCCAACGTTACGTTCTTGGCCATATTTAATGAGGGCGGGCACATCGATGGGATCGTCCCAATTTTCCGGTGCCGCCTTTGTTGCCATATCTGGTTGGGTGTGATCCGGCTGATAGACCATATAGTCACGACTCGTCATCGGGTTGGACTGGCTGTCAGACTCGTGGCCATACCAGTTGGCATCGAGTACCAGATATTCAATCCCATGCCTCGAGGCAAAATCGATCATGCGCCGCCACGAGGCCATGTCCAGGTTGTAGACAAATCCATCCTCGGTTTTCCCGCCCCATGCACGCCAGTCCCACAGAGCCAGCCCCGGTTTCACCCAAGAGTTGTCTTCCATCGCGCTAGGTGGATTCAGGTTGAGCATCACATTCCCAGTGAGCAGTTCGCCGGGGTTTTCGCCCAACAGAACCACGCGCCAGGAGGTTTCTGCGGGAAGTGATAGGGTGCCGCCGTTTCCATTCTTGTCGTTGAAGACAAATCGAAACTCGGTCGATCCAACCCGTTTCGGCTGGCCGAATGCGTGATCAAAAATCGCCGCTTCCAGAATCGATGCGTAGCACTCTTTGGCCACCTGAACCGTGAGCGGAAACTGATGCCCTTTATATTCGCTCAACTTTACCGGACCGATATTGGGTTGCTCTCCGTTGGCACTCCAGCAGGTGTAGTCGCCAGTAAAAGAAAAATGGGTTTCGTCGGCCATCAACATGGCCTGCCCTTCACCATATAATTTATAGCGCAACGCCACCCCGGCATCGTAGGCACGGACAATCACATCGATCCGCCGTTTCGCACCCTGCTTTTCCTTGAGTTGCCAAATGAGTTCGTTGTAGTGATTACGCACCTCGGAGAAACGGCCCCACACGGGATTCCATGTATTGTCCGATGTGGCTTTCTTTTTACCCACCACCGAAAAACCACCTTGATAGGCCTCATCCAGCACAACCCCGATACGTGAAGGTTTCAGGATCTTCCGATCGTTATAATTCAGCTCCCACTGCGGAGTTCCATCGGCTAAAGAGAGGGTTACAATTACCTTCCCACTCGGGGATTTTAAATCGATTTCCGCAGCACCAAAACAAACCGCTGAAAAAACGAATAGCGAACCCATCCCTACAACTGCCTTTTGACTCCATGTTTTCATATATATCTCCTAAAGTTTATTACCGTTCTGCAAAACGAACGGCTCCATTTGAAAAACGATTTACTCAAACTCATTCACTGGTTCTACTCCAAACGCACCTACAAGTTCCACTCGCGGCCTTGCGCACCATCCGCCCCGCTGTGCCTAGTCGACTATAACCGGGCTCAAAAACAACAATCAAACTTGAGCCGACACAGAAACCATCCCCACCAAAAGCCCTTTTTCGATCCACTTCGGGCATCCCGTTCTGTGTGCTTTATAGCTACCGGCATTTTTATGGAAATTTTGATAGAACCGGATCTTGGGTGCCCTATAAATGTTTTTGATTGCTGAAAAGTTCATTGTGTTGAGTGCGCCAAGACTCGTATTTTTCTATGTCAGGCCGCTTTGATTCTGGGTCGAAGAACCGTGCGCCCCTTCCAATACGGTCGCAATCTCCAAGTTCTTCGCGTGCAGCCTCGATCAACTTCATCAATTGCTTAACGGTTTCCGGATGCATCTCAGCTACGTTCGTCGTTTCACCCATATCGTTTTTTAAATCAAAAAGCTGCACCTCATCTACTTCATCAATCATTCTCGCCCACCAGCTCATCCAATCGGGCTTGGCAGGTCGTGGCAAAACCAGCTTCCAGCGGCCGCTGCGAACACCATGAAGATGAGTATAACAGTAGAAAAAGTACGCCTCATGCAGACTCTCCTTTGACTCGCCAGAAACAAGGGGGTAAATGTTTTTACCATCAATGATCCTATCTGTAGGAAGTGCCCCCCCCGCCAGTGCTGTAAACATAGGAAAAAGATCCATCGCCGTTGTGATATGATCGCAGGTTTGACCGGCGGGAATATGTCCGGGCCACCGCATAATACAAGGCACACGCGGGCCACCTTCCCACGATTGCATCTTCGCACCGCGTAACGGGTCGGCATGTCCGGCGTGATCACCGGTTTTCTTTTCGATCCAAGGCCCGTTATCGGAAAGAAAAACGACAAACGTATTTTCATCAAGATCAAGCTCTTTCAGTTTACCCATCACTTGGCCAAGACTCCAATCCAACTCTTCTACAACATCCCCATAGAGCCCCGCCTTCGATTTTCCACGGAATTTATCAGAAACCCCAAGCGGAACGTGCGGCATATTGTGAGAGAGAAAAAGAAAGAAGGGCTGATCTTTTTGTGACTCTATAAACCGAAGCGCCTCTTCGGTATACAAGGTCGTCAACTGATCCATTTCCTTTTGCCCCACGCGCTTTATTACCACCTCATCATTTCGCATGACAGAAGCTCTGAAGCTACTCTGCTCAATCAACCTAGTGAACCCATTATATTTGGGCGTGCCGAAAAAATAATCAAAACCCTGGTCATTGGGTGAACCTCCTACATGCCACTTTCCGATCAGCGCGGTGGCGTATCCCTGTGTTTTCAAGATTTCAGGAATCATTATTTCTTTTTTGTGCACGTCAGTATGGAGTCTTTTTTGATTCTTGGGCTCGGCAATACGGATGGGATACGAACCCGTCATGAGTGCCGCCCGGCTGGGACCGCAGACTGGTGCGCCCACATAATTCGAAGTTAGCCTTATGCCCTCGATCGCAAGACGGTCAAAATTCGGAGTTCGGATATTAGGCGAACCAAAACAGCCGACATCGTTGTACCCCTGATCATCCGTTAGAAAGATAATAAAATTGGGTTTCCGGTCGGATGTTTTAACAGAAGGCTGGGCGAAGCACTTCAAGCATCCAAATACCATGGTCATGACAACCAGTGACAGCAGGGAGCCAGCAAATCGGTAATGCCGAGGAATGCACCCATAGGAGCTGGAGTAGTTACTCCCGGATAGATGAATGGAGTTATTTTTTGTTTTCATGTTTTTATTTATGCATAACTACAGATCGCTTGAGTTAGGCTCATTGTTCGCATTCATCCATACCGGAGGCCTGAATTTCCATGACACAACTCAAAACAGCAGGGCGAAAAAGCCCTTCACCGGCCCGACCGACTTTCCCTTCAGAAAAAAGTTTGCCGGGGTTTTGTGCGACGAGCGCGCCACATTTCCGGTGACAAACCAATGGTAGTAGCCATAGTATTCCATGCTCGGCTCCGCCGGATTGGCACCGAATGTAAAGTCCTTGTAGCAGCCCTGCCCCAGTTCAATCACTTGGATTTCCACGTTTTATCCTGGCCACCCATCCTCCGCCAGGGGCAAGCCTAATCTGTAATTTAGTTTTATTTGTAACTGGCATGATCTCCCTAATATAGTCACTCATGTTTCGGTCTGTATTGACTCCGTCTTTAAAGACTTCAATTTCATGCGTCCCCTCCGCCAGGAATGAAAAATCAATCTCTAAGTCTTTTCCTTTTTTACCTGCCATGGCACCTGCATACCAGATATCGCCTTTTCGCCGAGCCATTGCGATGTAAACGCCCACCTTTCCATCTAAAGCAATTGTTTCATCCCAAATCTCCGGCGTATCAGCCATAAATTTTGCACACAGGGGCTCTTGACGATAATGAACCGGAGTGTCTGAAAGGGTTGATTGCGGACTTTCATAAATAACATACATGGCCATTTGATGCGCCCTCGTCCCCATGCTCATGGGTTTGCTGTCCATAATCCGGAAATCCTTTTCAGCGACGTTTATCATCGCCCCGGGTGTATAATCCATGGGACCGGCAACCATTCTGATAAAGGGTATGGTTACATTGTGCTCGGGCGTAATATCGCCACTCCACTTTACCCACTCCAATCCTTTTACCCCTTCGCGCGTAATAACATTTGGATAAGTTCTATGCAATCCAGCGGGTTTGTAATTTCCATGAAAATTGATTAAAATCTTATGTTCCGCGGCCTGGCGTGCCACTCTCCAATAATAATTGACCATATCCTGATCGTCACGCCGCATTTGATCCACCTTCAATCCGGCGATCCCCCATTTTTCAAATTGAGCAAACGCCTTTTCATGCTGATCATCAACATCACGCCAAATCACCCGCAGGATTAACCCGACTTTCTTTTCCCCAGCGTAGGCGGTCAATCTATCCATATCAATATCAGGATTCAGATCAAATATATTTCCGACTGTGTACCAGCCCGCATCCAGAACAACGTAGTCCAATCCATACTCAGTCGCAAAATCGATAAAATACTCATACGTTTCTGTATTGAGGCCAACTTTGAAATCGACACCGGTTACATTGATGTGGTTCCACCACTCCCAGGCAATTTTCCCCGGTTTTATCCATGATGTATTTTTAATTTTGTTCGGCTGAGACAAACAGAACACCATCTCGTTTTCAAGAAGATCAATATCTTCTTCAGCAATGATAAAAATCCGCCAAGGGAAATTACGCGTACCCTTTGTTTTCGCGAGATAATTATCCCTTTCAACAACAGAATTCACTCCACTCTTTTCACGTTTCACTTGAGCAACATGAAAGGGAAAGACCGCTTTTAGCTGTTTGCTGCCCGTTGGTTTAAGCCACATCCCCGGATAATCAAAAAGATCTGACTCTGTGATCAAAATTTTAGGTCCCTGGGGGGGGGCAACCAGAGCCGGTAAAAATCCGAGGAATTCTTTGTTTAATTCGCTCAGCTTTTTATAAGTATAATTCCGCTCACCCTGAGAATAAAAAGCATCCTCCTCTTCTGAAAAATACACGGGATAATCTTCATAAAAATTAAACTCACCTTTTTCCTGCAAAACCGTTATCTCATCTTCAAACTGGGTTTGAAACCGATAAGCAACCCCCCCATCATAAGCCCGGAACACAAGAGTATAATGTGTATTAAACGGGATAGACAACTCGTTGTATTTATCAACAACCTTGGAATTTTTTGCCGGAAGCACAGGAGTTAACGTATCTGACACTGTACGGGTCACTATTTCACCCGTAATGATCGCTTGTTGATCACATCCTTCAACTGACAGGAATATTGATGAATTGGTGATAATCGGTTTATTATTAAAATAGACCGAAAAACGAATATCCCCGTCCACCTGAATTTCAATTTTTATTTGTCGGTTCTGTGAAAAAAGCTGGTAATTCTGAGCAGAAGCTAATGCTGAATTGGTTGAAACGAGAAAAGCAAATGCAATGCATGTAATAAACTTAATCATAAATATAACTCCCTGTTTATGCTGTAGGATTCTGATCCCTAGTTCTCACGACCCTAAGCAATCCTAAACGTCGCACAGTTGCACAGCCTTATAAAGTTCGCGGAGTGGTTCGCGTGTTGGAATAAACTCTTGTCCAACATAGCCCGTGAAACCGGTTTTAACGATCTCCCGCATAATGGCCGGATAATTCACCTCCTGGTTATCGTCCATTTCATTTCGACCCGGCACTCCCGCTACATGATAGTGCCCGATGTAATCTTTCCATTTTCGTATGCGGGTGATGATATCGCCCTGCATAATTTGGACGTGATAGATATCGAATAGCATGAGCATTCGCGGCGATGAGATTCGTTTGCAGACTTCTCCAACCCACTCGACCGTGTCGCCCATATATCCGGGATGGCCTTTCATCGGAATATCAACCCTGCTGTTCAGCACTTCCATCACTAGATTTATTTTTTTCTTTTCAGCATACCCGATAACCTTTTTCAATCCCTCGACCGTGTTTTCCAATCCGACATCGTCAGGAATATTGTTTCGAAAACCTGAAAATGTAATAACATTCGGATATCCGGCGTCAGCACAGGCATCAATAGCTTTTTTTATTTTATCGATACACATTGCATGATTGTTTTTATCGTTAAACCCTTTGACAAACCCATGGCTGCCAGCCATCGCACAAATCAAGCCATGTTTTTTGAGCGTTCCCCAATGCTCTGGATCAACAAGTTCGATTGATTTCAATCCCATCGCGGCCGATTCGCCCGCCAAACGGTCGAGCGACATCGGCTGAACAGAACAATCGGAAGTAAAGCACCAATGGCAAACCGACTGTTTAAGTCGCCCATTTTTGATTGCTTTTTTGCTACTAGACCGTTGTTTTATTAATTCCTGACCGTTGGCTTCCTCAACGTCGGCCAGTCCCATTGTGGCCGTAGTCCCTGCGGCGACCTGCAACATATGGCGACGTGATATTTTGTTGTTTTTAGTTTTCATTAATCTGTCCTTTTTTATCCAAATTCTCCGGATCGAAACGTTCCAACACCTCGAAGGCGGCTAGTTTTTCCTCGGAAAAGTGCTTCACCCTCTTCACTTTTCGCTACCCGTGGCTACCGTCGGGGTCATTCCTGCATCCATTGGGTCTGATGCCAGTTTTCCCTTTTCACGTAGGGCTGGGGGGCTCCCGGAGTGCTGCGACCCTTGGTGATGTATTGGGCTAAGAGTTTCTTGAGTTTTTCAACGACCTCCGGGTGCTGCTTGTAAACATTCTGGCATTCTTTTTCATCCACGTTCATATCATAGAGCTGGATGGGAGGAAGGCCAAGGTTTTTGGCCTCTTTTTCCTTTGGGGATCCCCAGCCACCGGAGCCTCGGCACATTTCCAGCTTCCATTTACCTTGGCGGATCGCAAAATTCCCGCTGATGGAATGATGTACTGTGGCCTCGCGGATCGGTTTTTCCGAACTTTTTCCAAGCAGGGCTGGGAGGATGCTGTAGCTATCCTCGCCCGCGTTGTCGGGCAAGGAATCTCCTGTAATCGCGGCGCAGGTGGCCAGCAGATCCGTCAGGCAAACGACTTCATCGCTGACGCTGCCGGGATTGATCTTTGCGGGCCAGCGCACCAGGAAGGGAATTCGGTGGCCACCTTCGAAGATGTCGGCCTTGTAGCCACGGTAGATGTAGCTCGGGAAATGCCCCTTCTTCTCCATCTCCTTCACGCCGACATAGGGGGCGCATCCGTTGTCGGAGGTGAAAACGAGCAAAGTGTTTTCGGCCAGCCCCTTTTGCTCCAGAGCCTTGAGCACTTCGCCAACGCACCAATCGACCTGTTCGCAGAAATCCCCGTAGGAACCGAGACTGTTCTTCCCCCGGAACCTGGCTGCGGGAATGATGGGCGTGTGGGGCGCAGTGAGCGGCATGTAGATGAAGAAGGGTTTCTCTGTCGTTTGCCTGCCAATGAACTCGACCGTCTTGTCCGTGATGGTCGGCAACACCTCTTCCATTTTGAATCCGGGGGCGATGGGGCCTGCGCGGCAATGCGATTTTTTCGGGGAAAACTCGGTGGCTTCCCCGACAAAGCGGTCGTTGTGGATATAGATGTAGGGGTCCATGTCCAGCGAGGCCGTGATCCCGAAGAATTCATCAAACCCATTGGAAACCGGTCCGTTCTTGATGTTTCCACGCCAATCGATTTCGGTAGTTTTGTCGTTGCTCTTCTGCACGACTCCTTTCTTCGGCGGGTAATCCATGCCGAGATGCCACTTGCCGAAGGCGGCGGTGGTGTATCCGTGCTTTTTGAGCTGAGAGGCCACCGTCATGCGGCCCGTCTCGATCAGGTGGTGGTCGTACCCGTACAGCACGCCGCCCTTGAGCCGAGTGCGCCAGGCGTAACGCCCTGTCAGGATTCCGTAGCGTGTAGGGGTGCACACGGCGGAGCCGGAATGGGCGTCAGTGAAGATCATGCCTTCCTTGCCGAGGCGGTCGATGTTGGGTGTCGGGATTTTCTGGTCCCTCTTGTTCAGGATGCTGACATCGCCGTAGCCCATGTCATCGGCGAGGATGTAGATGATATTGGGGGTTGATGATTTCGCGGCAAGACACGGAGATGTGAGCACGGTGAGTGCGCCAAGCACCACCAGCATACTGCTGACTCGATTTTTCATTTGCGGCAATTTGTTTTTTCTCATTTTGAGTTCCCTTTATTTTCGACGATACACATCAAACCCGTGCGTGAGGGTTGTCCACGGGATGATGTAGGTGGTGCCCCCCTGCGGGCGGCTTTTCAGATTGACCTCCTCTGTGAACGGGAGCTTATACCTGTCCTGCAATATGTATTTGTAGTAGTTGACGACCATCTCGGTATGGCTTCCCGGGCCCGTGTTTTTAAAGTTCTTCACCCAGGTGAGATCCACCGGGCCGTGGAGGTGGCTCTTTGCGGCGTATTCCGAGCCGATGAGGAGGCGCGGCATTTTGTCGTCATCGAATTTCAAATTGTAGAGATCGTATTTTTCGGGCACCTGCTGGTGGCGGAGAATTTCGGCGGCGGTGACGAGGGCATTTAGCGATCCGCGACCGTGGGGACCATCTCGATTGAACTCCATGATTTCGCCATCTGCGGCGATGGTGAGCGCGACGAGGTTGACGGGGTGCCCGTGGCGCTCGATGGTTTTTTTCTGTGAGTTGAGGTCGTCGAAGAGAATTTTTGTTCCCATATCAAAGAGATCCTGGTCATCCATGAAAACCCCCAGTGCCAGTCGGGTCCGGGCCACGGCGAGGCGCTGGTTTTGCAAGCCATTCACATTCGCTCCCCCCTGCCACTCCAGCATGAGGCGTTCGAACACACGGCACATTTTCATAAAGCGGGCCACATCCTCGGGCTTCCACCCCGCATGTTGCCCCTGATTTTTGTAGGTCCGTATGATCTCCGCGCCTGCGACCCAGTGGTTCGCCGTCCATGAGCCAAAGAGGCTTTTGTAAATATCGCCATTTTTGGTCTGGATGTCTTCGAAGGTCGATCCCCAGGCATTGAGGATTTCGATGGCCTTGTCGGCGTGGGCCTGCTTGTGGGTGATCGCCCAGAGCAGGGCATGAGCATAGACGGCGCGCCCGTCGTCGAAGAGGCGTGCTTTGTCGTCCGTTTTCGGATACACGATTTTGACAGGATGGGGTTTCCAATCGAGACTGGTATAGGGGACTTGACTAGTGGCGCGCGAACCGCTTCCGCATTCCAGAAAACTGGGAATGGCGCTCTTGATGGGGTGAGCTTGCTCTTGGTTGGCATAGCGATGCATGGCATTCAACTCAAGTCTTGAGCTGTAAAGTCCCGGGTGGGTGAAGTCTGCTTTCGTCCCTTGGATTTCGACAAGCTGGTAGGCATTTAGCATCGGCGGCCCCTCGGGCTTCCCCTTTTTGTCTGCTGGTGAAGCGGGTTGCTCACGATTGGGGGCGTCCCATCTTACTTCGATGTAGAGGACATGCGTTCCGGGAAGGGCCGTCCATGTGTGCGGACTTTCCCATTTTTCAATGGCCCCGTCCATGCGGACTCTCACCAGCTTGATTTTGTTTCCGTTGGACTCGACGTCCCATGAAAAAACAATTTCATCGCCCTGTCTGCCTGTGTTTTTGCTTGCCGTGACGCTGAGTTGAGGCGGTGCCGCAAGTCCGTGGAGGGAAATCAGCGTGATCCCGAAGATGAGGGTGAAAAGTTTGGGGGTTTTCATATAGGTTTTACGTTTCATCATGTCCTTAGTTTTTGAATGATTTTAAACTTCCGTCAAGTTGCTCGGCCTTTCCACCAGAAAGCGAAATCTTCACGGATTGGCTGCCGTAGCGAACGACCGCCATGAGCCGCGGGAGATGTTTTCCAATGAATCGGTTCATGTTATTGTCTGGGTTGATGCCAAGGAATTTGCTTTTTCTCCCTTCGATCGGATTCCGCCGGAGCGGGCGCTTTCCGGCGGAGTGAGAGGGCGGGAAATCATTCAGTCCATCATCAGCTTCCAATTTGATCCGTAGTAGGCTTTCTGGAGCTGGGTGATTTTCTGGGGTTTCCTCTGCTGGTTGAAATAGGCGTTTAGGTCTTTGTAGATGTAGAAACTCAGCCAGTAGCCATGGGAGTATTTCTCCTGAATGGTTTTCGGGTGCATAAGGAAGGCATACCAAGCGGTGTTGAGGCGGTATTTTTTGGCCACTTTCAGAGCATCCTCGGCATTGCTCCAGAGTCCACATGCCATGGTTTGATTCAACTTCCGATAATCAGCGTAATTCATGTTTCTGGTGATGTGAAGTGGTGCTTTGTCATCGATGCCAAGATCTTTCAGACTAACGACCTCTTCGTATTCTTGATCGCCATTGAGATCGTATTCCACCTTATCCATGAAACCATTGGCATCGGTGTCCGTGTACTTGACGGTGGCAAAGGCGGTCGGTTCATCGGGGGCGATCTGGCCCGGAACGCCACTGGGCCCACGCCACCCCTGCCAGCCTTGGAAATAATGGGCGAACTGGTCGATGCGCCAGTAGCCCAGCTCCGCGCCATGCAGATGAAGGCGCCCATCCATCGGGGAGATGTAGAGGTTGCCTTTGCCGGAGAAGTCCTTGTCCCATTCGCCCCGGTCGCCGGAGACATCGGCTTGTGGATTGTTATCGAGTCCGCCATTTTTCGCTCCCACTTTAAAGGGGTCGAGCGGATCGTAAAAGTCCACGCGCTCCCAGCGTTGGCAGTCGTCGTCTTCATCAAACACAAAATCACAACTCCGCCACTCGCCCTGGAATATCAGCGGGTAGGCCTTTTCGTGAGCCACATAGATCAACTCAGACAACTGCCTAACCCGTGGGTCGCTGAAGAACTTGTCACTAGCAGGAAGCCCGCGAAGGCTCTTGAACGGGTGGACGTGCGAGCTGTAATCGAAGCCATTTCCCAGGAACCGGAGGCTCATGTCGAAATCCTGTTCGTTCTCGGAGCGAGAGTCGTTATCCAGGTCAATACCCATGTAGACTCCGGTGACCTGCCCGGTGTATTGGAATGAGGGTTTTTGTTTTTCTTTGGAGTTCGATTTCGGAAGGCGTTTCCCTTCATCGACAAAGCGGATGGTCATCTCCGTGAAGCCATCCTGGTCGGGATCGAAAAAGAGAAAGGGATTTTCCCAGTTGTAGCGGAGGTCCTTGATGTCAGAGACACCCTTGTGCGCTTTCATAAAGATGCTTTTTCCGTTGTAGTCCGGGAAAAAATCGCACCTTCCCGCATGATCCCAGGCCTCCAGCGTCTGGCTGCGCCAGTCCACGTAATTGAGCACGCCGTCGTGGTCGGTATCAAGAAAAACAAAGTAGTGGCTGCCGCCCCACATTTTTCGTTTGGCGTTCCATCCACGGTTGTCGGCGATGACTTGCAGATCCGCCATGCCGTCGCCGTCCTCGTCGCCCCAATCGATGCTTAGATCATGCTCTCCGCCGTAGGTGCCGTCGCGGTCGCGGTCGATCATCAGGCAATCGCTGTCCATGTCGCCCGCGATGTCACCGTGTTTCATGTCGTCATCGTCGTCGATCCACTGGATGGGCGTTTCCCCGATCATGGCACGCAGCACATCGGGATCGCCATCGTTATCGAGGTCGAGGTAGTTAACGGATTTCGCGGGAAGCGGTAAACGGAAAGGAACAAGCTTCGATTGAAGTTGCCAGAAATCCCCGGACGAAGGAGGCGAAGGAGGCTCCGGTTGCTGGGCCATGGCAAGAGGAAGGGCAGAGAATGAAAAGATAACGATGAATTTTATAAGCATGAGGAATGGATCCTGTTCCGATGGATTGTTGAAGTTAAAAGTAACGGCTCGGTAGATGTCGACGGTGATTCTTCAAATCCGATATGAACTACTTGGCATCGGGCCGCACGTCGACCTTCCCGAGCGAAGCAGGTTTGCGCATTCCTTTGAATTTGGCGCGGTGCGGTTCGCGCGGACCGACCTCCCGGACCGAGATCGGCTGTTTGATTCCGAGTCCGAGTGCCGGGGAATCCGGCTTGAAGCGGAAATCTCCACCGTCGATGTCCTCGAACATCGGGTCTACGGCGATACTGTGTGTTTCGATGCCGAAGTCCTGCTGCTCCGCGAGGTAGTCCGCGCCCCATTGGGGGTCTTCGGTGCACCAGAAGAGGTTGTAGTCTGCCTTGCTATCCCGGAGTTTGGTCCCCGGGGTGTCCTTCAGGGCCGGATTCTCAAGGAGAACAGTCTGCCCCGCCCTCCTCGAATAGAAGATATTGTGCTCGTAAACCGAGCCCTCCACGATTCCTCCGTAGAAGCGGAGGTATCCGCGGTGGCGGTCATTGTTAGACTGCATGTCGATGATGAGGTTCTCGACAAAATCATTTTTGCCTTTGCTCAGAAAGCCCTCTCCATCACCGGCATTGCGGAAAATGATGTTGCGGGTAATGAGGGTGTCGTTCTGGTCGTCGTCGCAGCGGATCGTCGAGTTCATCGTCATGCTCTGGGAGTCGTGGCAGTAGTTTTCGACGACGCGGTTGCCGCCGCCCGCGCCGGAAATGTAGATGCAGTTTCCGTCGCCGCAGCGTTGCATCACGGCGTGGATGTCGTTGCGAAGAACCAGGTTGATACGCGAATGCAGGAACTTCTCACGCTCGGCCCACGATGCCGCCCGGCCCGAAAATTCCCAGGTATCCCGATTGGCCTTGACCTCGTCCCAGCGGATGGTCTGGGCACACTCCTCCCGACCGCTATCGCCCCAAACAATGCGCCCGGTGACGCAGATGCCCGCATAGGGAAGATCGTGCAGTTCGTTGTTCGCCACGCGGTTGTGACCGCTTTGCCAAACGAAGATGCCCGGAGAACCGTGGTAGATCTGACCGATGTGGTGGACGAGGTTGTTTTCCACGCGGTTGTCGCGGTTAACATCCTTGGTGCCCGGCCCGTATCCGCCGAGGAAGATTCCGACGCCTCCCAGATCGCAAAGCCGATTTCCGATCACCCGGATCTTCTGACAATGCAGGTCGAGGCGCAGGCCGCTGGCGCCGGCAGTGGTGAAGGTGCAGTCCTCGATGGCGCAGTCTTCCGCGCCGCGCAGGCGCATCATCGCGCTCGGGCTGTCGAAACGCTCCCAATCGTGCTGCACGCCCCAGCCAGTGCGGCCCTGCCAGCGGAAACGTTCGCCCTGCATCAGGGTCAGGCCGCGGAAGACGAGTCCCCTCACCGGGGTGTCGATTGGCCCGGCGTAGTCGGTCTTGCCCTCGACGCGGATCAGCTCGGTGAGGACGGGTGCCGTGATATGGCTCGGCTCTCCGCCGTTGGGTGGCCAGAGATAGAGTGTGTCGGTCCGGCTGTCATGCATCCACTCGCCCGGTTCATCAAGCAACGCGAGGGAGTTCTCGATCCGGGCATCTTTGCCTTTGGAGACGGTTCCGTGCGGCTGGAGCGAGTAGGTGGGGGTCGCCGCCGTGCGGGCGATGTGCTGCACCTCGTCCACCGATTCAAGCGGCAACGTGTTGCTGATCCACCGCCGGGCGGGGATCACCGTGAATTCCGCCTCCGAGAGATCCGCCCAGTTCTGGAGCACAGCCTCGGGAAACCCAAAGGTGCGGTCGGCGGGCTCCGAGCCCTCCGGCACCTTGTGCACCGAAAACCACGGGCCACTGGCACGGGGCAGAGCTCGGCCGGTGCCATAAAGCGTGAGCACCCGCCCGACCCGGTCCATCTGGGTAGCGACCGTCGGCGAGGGACTCTGGTTCGCCTTGATCTTGCGGAGGAACGAGGTGTCCGCAACCCACACCTTTCCATGCGCGGCCTGCGGAAGGTCCTCCGGCGGATTCTTCAGAAGCTTCCACCCTCCGACCGGAACAGCGGCACTCAGAACGGGCGTTTCGCCCGGAAGGGCGGCATAGGTGATGGTCTGCGTTTTGCTGCCCGAATCCTCCAGCGTGAAAACCAGCGTTTCGGTCAGCGGGTAGGTCCCGCCGCCGAACCAGACGGTGACATCTCCCGCTGGATGGGCCTTCTTGTATTTGCGGACCTGGTCTCTGGCGTGATGCGGGGATGCGAAGGGTTTTTCCCTGGTCCCCGGGTTGGCGTCGTCGCCCTTCGGAGAGACGTGATATTCCCGGGCGGAAGCAGCCGCGTTCCGATCTTTATTTCTTCGCGCCCTGTCAGCGAGCGCCTTGCCGGTCACCGCCGCCACAAACTCCCCCTGAGCCGCAATGCCTTTCGGACTGAAATGGGTGCCATCCCCGCGATGGTGGTCGGCATGATCGATGGATAGGGAAAACAGGTCCGATATCCTCCATCCCTGTTTTTTGGCGAACGCGGCGGCGATTTCATTTCTATTGCGAACCCGCGCGGTTGATTCCATGCGAATCCGGGCAAGATTATCTCGCTCCCGCAGGGGGGTGGTAAGAGCCCAGACGATCGTCGCGTCTTTGGCGTGGGTTTTCAAGAGCGCCGCCAGTGCCGGAAAGCCGTCACGATATTGTTGCTCGGTGTAGTCCCAGCCGTGCAGACCATTGTTGATGTGGATGACGTCCCAGGAGTATCGCTTGAGAAGGGTTTCCAGGTTTCCGATAAAATCCTCGTGTGAGATAAATGCCGAAGTTGCCAGACGGGCGCAGTTGGCTTTCCCATCGAGGCCCTTCTCCGCCGCCCGAAAGTAGCCTTTCACAATCGAGTCACCCACAAAGAGGACGCGAGGCAGATCGTCCTTGTCGGCGTTGGTGACCCAGATATCGGTCCACTCGATCGGCTCGTGGATGGGCATCATGGAGGAATCCGGGATCGCGGCGCCTTGGCTGGGATTCTTCCCTTGTGCCTGTACTATGCTGGAAAGCGTGCATAATGTTAGTATAATCGCAAGTCTTAGTGTCCGTTTCATTTTCGTTTCTCCTTTTTTAAGATGGGCTGGAAGGCATAGAGATTGATACGTGCTTTGCTCGGGGTTCCCTTCTCTGCGGAGGGAAGGAACATTTCAACATCAAAGGACTTACCACGGGGCACGCCGGGCAGGTCGTTGAGGTGGCGAATATGAATGTCGCGAATCAGCCTATGGTCGGCTCCGTAAAGATGGACGATGGCCAGATCCGCCGTGAAGGCCAGATACTGCCCCGGCTTGATTTCCGTGGGAACCACAAAGGTCTTCCCATTGGCGCCCAGACGCGGGTTGAGGATGCCTGTTGCGGCGGCGGCAGGGACGCGAAGTACGCATTGGAAAGCCTGGCGTTCACGTCCGGAGGCGTCCGGCCCGGGGTAGAAAACCTTGATGCCCGTCTCCGTGTCGCTGGCGACCACGATGTCGTCGGAGAGGGCGGCGGAAACGGCGACCAGCGGACAGTGGAGCCAGCCCAAGTCGATGCTTGATGGCTCGACACGGCATTGGTCCGGTTCTTCAAAGGTGATCGTCGAGGGCGGTAGAATTTTCACGCCCTCGTGCCGCCAGCGTTTTTTCAGGGCGATGGAAAAACCACCGTCCGGATTCTGCTTGATGTCATAGACGCAATCGACTTGGCGGAGGCGCATTTTCTGATCGTCGGTAAGTTTCCCGGAGAGGCGAGCCTTTTCCCAGAGAGTCACAGCTTTCAGGATGGCGCTGTGATCCGGGTTCTTTTTGAATTCATCAGGTTTGATGGAGAGTTCCAAGCCCGAGTCCCATCCGGTGGCCAGACCACAGAGCCAGTTCATGTCTTCAAGACTCGCCTTGGTCGGGTAGTGCTGGCCCATCTTGTGGGGCATCAACGCGCGGCTGAGCTGGTCCTGCCGGCGCAGGCGATAGTCGAGCATGGACCCGCGGAATCCTTTGTGCATATCATGCTCGCCCCAACTGATGTAGCTGAGCATGTGCCAACAGTAGTTGGTGATGCGGCTGCCAGTCACGGTGAGATCGCGACCGATATTGGCGTCGTAGACGATCTTGCAGGTTCGGTTCATCGCATAGGCGCCGTGTCCTGTCTGAAGCGCGCTCTCGTGCCCGTCGAAGGTCACTTTCGAAAATCCGCCCTCACGAGTAACACGACCAATGTTGTGGGCCACCTTCTCATTCAGCGCAAGAGTGCCAGGAAAGACGCTCCTGTATCCCGCAAAGTAGAGAATACGGACACGAGCCTTGGCTGAATGAGTCGCTGGTGTGGTCATCATATGCCCTCGTTCGCAATCTCCTAGAATCACGGTATTACCATCGACGTGGAATTTTGTTGCATGAATGAATTCGTCATCTATCCATAGCAAAGCCCTCTGGCTGGGTGAGGTCGTCGGCCGAGTAAGCTTTTTGAGGATCTGCACTAATTCACTAGATTTGGCCAAGGTGATTTGAGTCGTCTCGATGTCAATAGCCGTTCGAAGCGTACTCTCTAGGTCATATGTTTCGAAATCGGGATGCGGAATTGGAAAAATGAATGGTTCGGGTATACTGCGCGATTGGACGAAGTTCGTGAGTGTATACATCGACAGACCAATACCTTTCTTTTGTCCCTGTTTAACAGCAGAACGAATGTCATCCATCCCCTTGGGGTAAAGTTTAGGATCAATCTCGAAATGCCCCCAGTTTCCGAACATAGTGTGAAACCCACATATCTCACCTCCGTGTAAATCGGCAGTGAGGTCGAAGTATTGGTCGATGTTCTTGGAGTTGAACTTCCCCCAGATTCCGGGGCGCAGGATTTCCGGCGAACGCTTTGACCAGACGCCCTTGTGTTTCGGGTGGGGGAGCTTTTCGGCCACCACGATTTTCTCGACGATATCGAGTTCGCGGCCTTTGGGACTACTATAAAGTGCCACAGCCGAACCAACAGGCGTAATCTCTGGGGCAGGATCCGAGCTGCGCGTACCCCCCTTGAGAATACGAGATCGCGTATGATCCTGAGAAACGAGCTGCAGATAGGAACCACCCTCCTGCCAGGGAAGCCAGAAGGAGGCCTCAGTATAAGGGACATTCAACCCATCCGTATTGGGTTCCAAACTCATCATGCCGAGCGTGGTATCGTCGCTGCGCACCAGCCCAAAAAATGCGCCAACCGGTCCTTCGCAACGAGTGTTGATCGGCCCCCAACTAATTTCGTCGATATCCGCCAACCCTCCGGCGGCGACCAGTTCCATGCGGAACCATCCCTGCTTCGGAGTGATCGCCACGGTGGCCGAGGTTTCCTTGTCGTAGCGCAAGACAAGACGAGTTGTCCCGTTATCTTCCCCGATCACTTTACAGGCGACCGGTTCCATGTGCTTCTCACCGGAGTAGCGCTTCACCTTCATCAGGGAGGTGAAGCGGGTCGGGTGGATGAAATCTGGCATCTCACTTCTGTCGTCGGAAAGACGCACGATCTGCCCTTTGTCATTCAGGGTGATGGACAAGTCTCCGGCTTTCAGATTGATGTCTTCGGCGGCAAGAGCACTCGCCCCCGCTACAATCTGCAAGACAGCGACAACAGCGAATTTCATAGGTATTTTCATAGGTATTTTTCCAGTTTCTTTCGATTCGGGTGTTTCGCGGGCTCTCACTTTACCGGGATGTTTTTCTTCAGATCCTCTTCACTCTTCCACCAATCCGGCCCTTCAGCGAGTACTTCCTTGTCGTAGGCGATGAGTTCCTTTTTCATCTTCTCGAAGAGTTCGGGATGGTAAGGGGCAAGGTTCGTGGTTTCGCGCGGGTCGTCGTGAAGGTTGTAAAGTTCGAATTTCGTGCGCTGGGAGTTTCCGGCAATCTTCCAGTCGCCGCGTCGGATGGCAATGGCCAAGGGGCTCAGGTTGCGCCAGTAGAGCGGGCGGGCGCGTTCGAGCGTCCCGCCTTGGAGCAGCGGCACGATGGACGCGCCGTCGAGCACCACGTCCTTTGGCGGCTCAAGTCCGGCGAGTTCGAGCATCGTAGGGAACACATCCGAGCCAATGATGGGCGTGGCCACGACATTGCCGGGCAGCACCCCAGCGGCCTTGAGTCCGGCGGGCCACGAGATGATACCTGGCACGCGGACGCCGCCTTCGTAGGTATGACGCTTCCGTCCGCGCAACCCGCCGGTCGTGCCTCGGTAGCGACTGTTACCGGAGGGACTGTCCTTGGTATTGTAGCTTCCGTATCCGTCGCCCTCTGGGCCGTTATCACTGGTGTACCAAATCAGGGTGTCATCATAGACGTTGTTCTTTTTCAAGCAATCCACGATAGCCCCCACCGCCTCATCGATCTGGGTGATGTTGGCGAAGTATTGCTTGAGAGCCGGGTCCTTAATCTTGTCAGAGTAGCGGGCAAGGAAGATCGGGTCGCTGTTGATCGGGCCGTGTGGTTCGTGGAACCAAACCGTCATGAAGAAAGGCTCTCCTGGTTTGCGCACATGGTTCATCCAATGCTCGATTTGTTTGGCGACGATCTGGGCCGAGAATCCCTTCGTTTCGCCCAGCGGCTTGCCGTTGAGAAAGAAGTTGACCGGGGTCTTGTGGTTGGGCCGCGCCACGTTGCCGGTGGCCAGCCAGTAATCATAGCCGTAGTCGCCCATGCTCGGCTGGTCGGGCGAACCCAGCACGAAATCATAGTAGCCCTTGCTCTTCTCTCGCTTTTCCGCATACCAGCTCAGATGCCACTTGCCGAAGTGCGACGTCTGATAGCCCGCCTTGCGCAGGAGTTGCGGCAAGGTGACCTCCTTCGCAGGCAGATGGACGATCGAACTCGGGCGTATCCAGCGGTAGACTCCGTTGCGGAAGGGCGTGCGACCGGTGATGATCGACGAGCGCGAGGGGGAACAGACGGCATCCGAAGAGTAGCAGCTCGTGAACTTGAGCCCCTCTTTGGCCAACCGGTCGATATTTGGAGAAAGGATGCGGTCATGACCAAAGGATTTGAGATCTCCCCAGCCCTGGTCATCGGTAAGAATTTGAATGAAGTTGGTGCGTTTCGCCTCGCCGACAGCCAATAAAAAGCTGCTACTCACAAAGAACACGGCAACGCAAATTATAATTTTTTTCATGATTATATCCTTTTTGTGGTTTTTGTGAAACGTCCGTCCCTTTCAATGAAATCAAACAACCGGATTTCTTTGGATTGCAAAGTAACGCTAATCGTGTCGCCAAAGCGGTAGGTTTTCTCCAATCCTTTGAGACTGCCAGGTAGCGACGAGTACACCTTGAACGGGCCGCTGCCGGGAATAACGCCCAATGATCGATTAAGCGTAATCCGGTATTCCTTTGCTCCATCTCCCGGATTATGAAACGAGACATAGCCCTGCGTCTTGTTCCAGGCGCTGTAGCCATAGACTTCATTTTTGCGAGGATCGCCACCGTGCATGCGCACGCGTCGGAAGGCCGGGAAAGCGGTTTCCGCCCACGTCATCCCTTCGGCCAGCACATCCCAGTCCGCCTCCGAAAGTTTTTCGGTTTTGAGGTAGAGTTCAATAAACCCAGTACCGCGCGACAGATTCATGAACAGATAGTCGCGAAAGGTTTTCCTGCTCTCGCCCGTCGTCTTTTTTTTCGGCTCATGGTTGAAAAGCGCGTTCATCGGAAACTGTGTATTTTCTTGTTTCCAGATTTCATAATAGACGCCGTCACGGTAGACCAATTCCGAGGTGCGGTCAGCGCCCTTGGCCGCATCGCCCGCATTGATCATCCACACGGCATCGACATGCATCAGCCACCACGGGCTCAACCAGGCGCCGTTGGAAATGACAATGTAGACCTCCGGATTTGCTCTCGCCATTTTATCGAAAATTCTCATCAGACGTTCGGTACCAACCGTCAGGTAATACATTTTCGCTTCATCATATTTTGAATCGTTGAGCGCAGGATCGTCCGAGGCCATTTCGGCGGTTCCAAGCTGAGGCATCGCCGGCACGCCGCGCGCGGTGCCGTTCAGGTCGAAGTCGCGCGTATTAAGATGCCCGAACAGGCCATCCAGTTTAAAGTAGGTCACGCCCAGCTCGGTCAGGCCAACCATGCGTTCTTCCAGCATATCCATGTAGGTAGAATTCGCGAGCGACATATAGTTTTTCAGGCCACCCATGCCCATTTCACGTAGCGTTGGAACAATCTTCCGTGCTCCGAAATTACAACCGGGACTCAACCACAGACCAAGGTTGGAGCCGGTGTTCTGCATCAGCTTGAACGACTGGCTGAAATCCGAATCGAATTTACTGTTCACCGTCCATACTTGGCTCGACCAGTCGGAGTTCGCCTTCGAATCCTGCCAACCGTCGTCAATCACGTACGCCTTCAGCGGCTTCACACCCCTCTTGACGCACAGTTCGTTGTTCACCTTTTCGACGCTCCTTGCAAAGCTTTCGCCAGAGACACTGCGTCCGAAATCAAACCAGCTGTTGTACTGCGTCTGCAGCCGCAGCGCCCGAACCCGAATATTATTGATGTAATCTTGAAAAGCCTCGGTGATATACGCGGCATCATCCCCGACCCCGAGCACTGCCGGATAGGTTTTCAATATTTCCCCGGCTTTAAGCTCATGTCCGTAAAGGTAGCCGCAATAATACTGTCCATTCTCCACATAGTTGAACGAAGCCGGAAATTCGGTCCCCATGAACCATGCGCTCTTGGAGGTGAACAGCGGCTGCCCCAGACCTGGTTTCCAGTTCCTCGGTTGCCTAGCCGTAATCGCCTTCTGCTGATAAGGCTGGTAGACATCATTGAGAGCAAGGCTGTCGATATCGATCCGTTCCAGTGTAACCGGACGGTCGGCCGTGATTTCCAATTGCTTGCGCAATACCGGTTCGTCCGGTTCCAGGAAATAATGTACGGCAACCCTCAATCCGTGTGCTTTACTTTCGAGCTGAGCCACCGCGCCAGTCGATGTGCGCTTCAGTTTTAGGACTTTAAAATCCGCGGCGGTCAAAATCACATCCGTACCTGTTTTATCCGTTCCTTCAGAAATCCGAAGGCGGAATTCCGACCCGCCGATCGGTTTCTGCGCGATGTTCGCCAACTTGTTCCTGATTTGCGTGGTAGTCAACACCCCGTCGACCACGGAAAGCTCCCGTTCAAGATAGCGATTCCGAAGGGCAAAACTCGCTTCTGTTGCGAGAGCGGCCTGCCCGAGCATCAGGCAGGGCATCAATGTTTGAATCAGTGATTTTATTTTCATCTATTCTCGGCTATTCCCAATGCGGCTAAATTTCCATACGTTGCAATGAAATCAACAATGGGATTCGGATCTTCAAGGCTATGGGGATGATGCCCAACGCCTTCCTTGTGAATAACCATAATCCGCCCGTCCAGCTTCTTGTAGCGAGCTTCAATAATCGCGGTGTTTTCGGCCACCGGGACCACCTTGTCCGCATCGCCCACAACGTGCAGCAGCGGAACCCCCGCCTCCGCCAGCGGTTGGAGGGAATCCACGGGGTTCCCTTTCCAGGCAAGAGCCTGTTTTTCGTTGAATCCATAGGCCTGCAGGCATTGCTGCCAAACTTTGTTACGCCTTTTCCCCTCTCCTTCTCCCGCTGGCCAACTTTTGAAATCGCAAACCGGTGCGTCCGCATAGATACAATGCACCCGGTCTGGATTCCGAACCGCCCAGTTGTAGACAATCAACCCGCCACGGGACATACCCTCGAGAACCACTTTAGAATCTAATCCATGGTTTTCCGTTAAATAGGTGTAGAAGGTATTCCAGCGATCCACGGCCTCCGGGGAACCAAACAGATTGGAAACATCGACATACGCCACATGAAACCCTTTCTTTAACAAAGCAATATCAACTTGCGGCTCGTGCCCGAAAAACCGGGCACGCCAGATCCACGGCTTGCCAGCGGCCACCTCATTTGGAACAACAACGCGGCACTTCAGCCCCTCCATCACAAAATTATATTGGTTAAAAGAATGAAACGAAGAGCGTTTCCCTGGCCAATCCCCTTCCCCCTCAACAACCGCCGGGCGAATACTTTTGAAAACAACCTGCGCAATGGCTGCTGCACCTTCTTCGTTGGGATGAACCCCGTCTGGAAAATATTCAGGATGACTCACGAAGGGCGTGTTCAGATCGATTAATGGAAGCCTCTGCTCCTCGGCCACTTTTTTAATCAGCGGAATTACTTCGTTCAAAATTCGCGTACCACTAATCCCGGATCCGTTGCTAAGTCTACCTGTTTTTCGAGCAAATGCGGGAACGGGGAGGCAAAGATAAATCTTTGCCGCAGAATTTATCTGCCGGAACTCTTCAATGAGTTCGTTGAAATCGGATTCGAAGTTCGCTTTGTTCTTCCAGTGTTCAAGTTTGGAATCGTTGGTGCCAAGCTTCACGATGATGATATCCGGCTTTAACACGTTGAGTTTCGCCGGATAGCCGGTTTTTACCCAAGCCTTTTTATCAACTCGCAAGAGGGTGCGCGATGATGCACCCATGTTTTTCACGTCATATCCATCCCCCAGCAGGTTGGTGAGAACAGCGGGATAGGAATGCGTTGCGCGTTTCTCTTTGGGTAGGCCTAAACCCGCCGTGATACTGTCGCCAACGCAAGCAATCTTGATGTCGGAAAAGGTATTCAGCGAAAAAAATGCCACAAATACCCCTGCAATAACTATTGATTTTTTGTGCATAGATTTTCCTTTCTTTAGTTTAGTGCTGAACAGATAGACTGGAAGACCTGTCTGGTCACCTTGTTAGCACTATTTTCACAACATCGTAATACGGACTACGGTCTTTATCACACACCGTAAAATCGGTAAAATTCGAGTCGTTGTAGATGTTGCGTGCGCCGGTGGTTGGAGCGGTCTGGCCAAGGTCCACACTGATAACGGTGGAAACGGCGGTGAGCGTCAGAGCCGACACCAGCGCGAATTCATCAACTTTCCCTGGAGCATCACTTACCGTGATGACCAGGCGTGAGGAACCATCGGTGGTGAGCCCATTGAGATTGCCCCACGCCAACGCCCCGTCGTCATGCTTGTTCGTAAAACTCTTCCCGCCAGCGGCATAAAGCGTGTCTCCATTATTTCTGAATGCCGTGAATCCCCCGCCAATATTGAGGTTGTAGATCAAGGAGTCATCCAACCCCGAAAATGTAAGCGTTATCGTGGTGCCTTGCTTGTTGAGCAGGAAATCGGTCAAATTCGAGTCGTTGTAGATGGCTGGCTGGCCGGGGAGATCCGTGCTGTCGGCTGTGGCATTGCTGTTGTACTGGGCTCCGGACCATGTGAAGGATACGCCATCAACCACGCCGTTGTTCATATCGACTACGGAACCTGCGGCAATGCTCCCGGACATACCGGTATCTGCGCCGTTGAATATGTTGCCTACGCCGTTGTTTGGAGCGGTCTGACCGAAGTCCACACCGATAACGGTGCCTACTACTACGGTCCTTTGCAGACCTTTATCCAGATCGGCATGAAGCAGAGTGTCCAGTCCGTTGTTTCCTGCTGCTCTTTTGGCCATGACATACGCTTCCAGCTTAGAAATGTCGTAGCCGCCGCTACTGCGGTATTTATAGTGGTTGTATATGGCTTCACAGACAGGTTTCAGGTAGTCGACAACCACTATGTCTCTGCTGGGGTGGAGTTTCATCCGTACGCCCGGATCCGCTGCGTCAACCATCCAGTCCGCATTCAGCAGATAGCGGGGTTTGGCATCGGTTATCCACGGACTGGAGGCGGACGTGCGGTACTTAATTTTCATGTCGTACATGTCGTAGCCCTGATGGAACAGGGACTCGGAGATATTGTTTAATGCCTCGACGTCCATGCGCACATGGCCGCTGTTGGGTGCGGGACTGCGGCTGATCTCAGTGTGCTCGCCGTCGTAGTCGATGGAGAGGGAAAAGAGAGACATGGGATCGTCTTTATCTATCGGCGAAGAGGTCGGCCACGGAATCTCTGCCTTGCCCAGTCCAGGGTTTATGTTTCTGGGGTTGTACATGGTGTTAAATAGATGATCGTAGCCCGACTGAAACAGAGCCTTGTCGTCCAGATAGATGCCCAGCATGATGCGGGATTTTGCCACGTTTATAGCCTGATTTGGAGAACCGTTGGGGTGGCCCAGGTTGCCCCACCAGCCAA
>JAZGFK010000110.1:0-2398 GCA_036479375.1 Pontiella sp.
GATCAATCGATACCCCCGCAAGATACTGAATTTTAAAACCGCAGAAGAGTTGTTCATTCAGGAGATCGCGGCATGAGATGCATCGGGCTTAGAAAAGTTGGGCATTTTAATTTACAGTCTACCTACATGGAACTTCCAGTGTTAGGAAAAGGAGATGCAGATGAAAACGTTGATTAAGAGTGTAGTTATTGGATTGGTGCTGGCAGGGAGTTTAATAGCTGAGCGTCCCAACATCGTTTGAATATTTTCTGACGACCACTCGTATCAGACCATTGGTGCCTATGGTGGGCGTTTGCAGTCGCTTAATCCTTCCCCAAATATTGATAGTCTGGCGCGCGACGGTATGCGGTTTGACCGCGCCTATGTCGGTAATTCGATCTGCGCTCCCAGACGGGCTACGCTGCTAACCGGAAAACACAGCCATATGAACGGAAAATACGATAACACGAGAGCGAATATATTTGATCACGACCAACAGCAGTTTCAGAAAATTCTCCAGAAAAACGGCTACCAAACCGTGCTGGTCGGGAAAATCCACCTCGATGGAAAAATGCAGGGTTTTGATTATTGGGAAGTGCTGCCGGGGCAGGGGAAATATCATGATCCTGATTTTATTACAGAGGAGGGTAATACGCATTATAAAGGCCGGTACGACACCGATGTAATCACGGAACGCGCGTTGAACTGGCTGGAGAATGAACGGGATGCAAGTAAACCGTTTATGCTGATGGTTCATCATAAGGCTCCGCACCGCAACTGGGATCCGGCCGACCGGCACATGAAGAAATAGAGATTCCGGAACCGGACAATCTTTTCGATCGTTATGAGAATCATGGCGAAGCGGCTCACGGGCAGACGATGGAAATCGATCGCCATATGAATCTGGTCAATGACCTGAAGGTGAAGGGAAAATGGGTGAAGCATCCCCGCTATGCCGAGCGCGCAACATGGTTTGCAGAAAATAAGCCGGAAGGCAAAGAGCTGGTTAAGTGGAAATATCAGACCTATATGAAGGACTTCATGCGTTGCACCTGGGTGGTGGACGAAAGTGTGGGACGGGTTCTGCAATCTTTGGAAGAGCAGGGTTTGTCAGAAAATACGATTGTTATGTACTCGGCTGATCAAGGATTCTACATGGGAGAGCATGGCTGGTTCGATAAGCGGTTTATGTATGAAGAATCCTTCCGTACTCCTCTTGTTGCCCGCTGGCCGGAAAAAATAAAACCGGCTTCGGTCAATTCTGATCTGGTACAGAATATCGACTTCGCGGAAACCTTCCTTGATCTGGCCGATGCCCCGATCCCCGACGATATGCAGGGGAAAAGCCTGGTTCCGTTACTGAAGGGCGAAACCCCGAAGGACTGGCGCGATACTACTATGAATATCCGGGCGCTCACAGCGTACGCAGGCACGAGGGCGTATTTGACGGCCGCTGGAAGCTGATCAAGTTCTATGGCACAGATGTACCGAATGCCGAGGAGTGGGAGCTGTATGATCTGCAGAACGATCCTGCGGAAGTGAAGAACCTCTATGCCAATCCCGAAAACAAGGCCCGGATTCAGGCGCTCGAGAAGGAGCTGGATCAATTGAAGAAGCAATATGCGGTTCCAAATGATCCGCCTCCGCAGAAAGCTGGGAAGAAAAAATAAACCGGTCAGGCGGCAGGTTTCAAGTGGGTCAGGGCAATTTTTGGATTGCTCCACTTCTTGATGAACAGCTGCGGGTAGGTGGGATAAAAGTTGTATGTTCGGGATAGCGAGTTGAACGACTCGCAATCGGCCGGAAAGCGGAATCCCAAGGCTACGCACAGGAGTGCTTTGTCCGCTGCTTTGATCTCCATATTTTTAATCGATTCGACTGATGGTTGAGTGGTGTCGGATAAGAGCCTGGTTATGCCGGCCTGTTCAAAAGTAGCGTCCCCGACTTCTACAATGGCTTTGGCTATATGGCGTTCAGCGATATCGGGTTCTCCCTGATTCATCGCGGCGCAATACAGAATCAGGTGTTCCTGCCATTCGTGGTGTTCGTCTTTGGAGAGTCTGATGTCCGCATCGGAAATTCGGTTCTGGAGAATGAATGACTGAAAATCGGCATGCGGATCACCTGCATCAGAAATACACGTTAGATAATCGCTTATATTGCCAACGGCGTAGAAACGAATGGCATTCAGTTTTGATAACGATATTCCATACGCTTCGCTTAAGCGAACGGCCTCGGCCTCTGCTTCCTTGTGGTATCCGGCACAGGTGAGGTAAAGAATCCTTTTTTCAGCCCGGTAGACTGTAAATTAAAATGCCCAACTTTTCTAAGCCCGATGCATCTCATGCCGCGATCTCCTGAATGAACAACTCTTCTGCGGTTTTAAAATTCAGTATCTTGCGGGGGTATCGATTGATCC
>JAZGFK010000111.1:0-8517 GCA_036479375.1 Pontiella sp.
CTGAGACTCGTGAGTGCAATTTTAATGGAAGTAAGCGAAGAATGGGAATCGGCCGAAAAGGCCTACTTGAAAATGAAGGCTGACTGATGCGCCTATTTGAAATTACAGAAAGTGTGTTGCTCTATCAAGAAATCGAACCCGATTCTCCCTCCTGGGATGACGACAGGGTGCTTGAGTACTTGAGCAGTGAACCTAGATCCACTCAGGATAAATGTAGAGAAATCACCAATAAACTAGGCATTTCCTGTTTTTCAGAACACCACCCCAAATCCACCGATTCTTTTCTCATGTGGGCTCATTACACCAACGGGCATCATGGTTTTTGCCTCGAATTTGATACGGCCGACAAGCCTTTCTCAACTGCTGTTGATATCGATTATGATGACAATTTTCCGACTATAGATTTTTACCGATTATGGAAGGAGGGCGATTTGGACGACGCAGAGGTTATGAAAACCCTAAGAACAAAATCCAAACATTGGGAATATGAAGCAGAATGGCGAGTTTTTGCTAAAGTGTTTTGATTTGAAGAATACAGTCCGGCACAACTAACAACGGTCTATTTTGGATCGAAAATGACGCTTCCGGAAGTGCATGAAACCTACCGATTTTTATGTAGTGGAGATATCAAACCCGCAGCTTTTAAAATGAAACCAACTCGCAATTCATACCGCTTGGAGGCCGTCGAACTGGTAAACATTAAGGATGACGCGTTATCGCCGCCTCCTGCAAACCCGAAAGAAATAAGACGGGTAAATCTGGATAGCATTTCTTGGAAGGACAGGCTGCCGATATTTTAATGCGATCCTTCTGGCCTCATCATTTCTTCTGTCTCTACAGAACCTAAAATAGTTTCTTCAGGGCATCTGAGGCTTTGCCTTTGATCTCTTTGGCTTCGTCGCTTTCGAGGGCTTTGTTCATTTCCTTTTCAGCAGCTTTTTTGGCTTCGTCTTTGGCCTGTTGCTTGGCGGCATCGACGGCGGCATTTTTGAGGTTGTCACCGAGCTCGACTTTGACGCGCGGCGACAGCAGTGATCCATAAAGTTTTCCGGGGAGCTCGATCTGTTTCAGATTGTTGAGCGTGCTGTTGTCGGTCTTGAGATCGCGAACGAGAATCGTGAATGGTGCGTCGAGGGAATCGACGGTAAATGTGCCGTTGATCGAAATATCGGCTTTGCCGTCTTCAATTTTCAGGCTGTCACCGGTTTTGATCATATCGCCAATAGAAACATTCTTCACGTTGGCGATCAGCTGGTTGGCGGCTGCGGGATCGTCGAAACGCAGCACGATTTTGGCTGTGGGCTCGGTGGAGCCTTCGGGGGTCATGACGAGTGTAGTGGCCTGGCCATTCAAAGCGGGATGGCTGGAAACTTCCGAGCCCTGAATGGTCTGTGCCGGAAAATCACTGCCGAGTAGGACGTTGTCGATCTTGATTTCGCGGATGAGCCATGTCGGGCGGTTGGATACGAGGTCGGCGGAGGCTTTCAGGTAGCCGAGTTTTTTGGCATCGGCCAGGGCAGCTTCTTTGGAAGGTCTAGGCTTTTCGCCTTTGGCTTTTGCTTCGGCATTGTCCTGGTATTTCTTCAGGTATTCGTAAGCTTTATCGCCATACTTTTTCCAGTTCTTGGCCTGGGCGAAGTAGTCGTCGAGGACTTTTCCGGGCTCGGCGGCTTTCTCCGCTTCCTTCGCCGCTTTCGCCTCGTCCTTGGCTTTTTCTTTTGCCTCGTCCTTAACCGTTAATGCACCGGGTTTATCACGGAGGATATCGCGTTTGAGTGTGCTGCCGGAAAGCAGGTCGATGGAATAGCTGGAACGTAGCAGGTCGCCGACGCTGACGTCAGCTGCGAGGGTGTCGAGCTGGATCATGTTGTGTGTGAGCTTGTCGGGGTCGGTGATTTGCAGGTCTTCGATTTCGAGTTTGCCGCCAGCAAGGGAGAGATTGGCTTTCCCAATATTTACTTCGGCACCGGTTTCGGCGCTGATGGCGGACTGCAGTCCCTTTTTCAGGATGCAGTCGAGCAGGAAGAATTGAAGGACGAGGCCGATCACCACAACGCTGCCGACGAGAATGAGGCCGGATTTACGCAGGAAGGGCGATTCTTTGGCGAGCACGTCGGCGGTGGAGATTTTCTGTTTGCCGAAGACAAGCCACATAAGGAAGCGGGAAAACTTGTTTCCGGTTACCTTGCCGACTTTGTCGTGCCCGCCGGCCTTGACCATCTGCTCGCGGATCTTGTTGACGGTTGCGCTGATGAATTTACCGAACAGAAGGCCAACGATGATGGCAAACGGGAGGCCGCCGATCATGGAATAGACGTTCAGATCCATCAGAGCGGTAACCGGCGCGTTGGCCAGTTTCGTGAAAAGACCTTCGAGTCCCATGCTGTGGATGAGGAAGTAGCCGGTGTGGAAGGTGATCGGCGCAAGGATCAGGCTGAGTAGCTTACCGAGTGCCGCACCCAGCAGGGTGAAGCCGATATTGGCGTTGAGCAGCAGGGTAATCAGAATGGCAAGCGCCAGTGTGAGGCCTGCAACGGGGTTAAAGCCGATCAGTACACCGCAGAGTGCTCCCAGAAAGATTTCCTTCTTACCCGCACCACCGCGTAGCATTTTTCCAATTTTCCTAATAATCTTGAACGTAAGCATATTTCATTCTCCACTAAAGTTTGTTCGGGGAAGGTAATTCTTTATGCCCGTCCGGGTCAATGGGGGATTACGCAAACTGCGCTTCGCAGGATGTACAATAAATGCCTCCGGTTTTGTATGATGCAAAAACGGATGTTTCAGAGGGTTGACGCCTCCGGTTTTGTTTGATACAAAATCGGACATGAACCCGTTCAAAATAGATGGAATAGTCGATGGGGTGGATTATATGCCCCGAAAAGAGAGTGAAGAGCTTCTGAAATACCATAAGGCCGGCCGTAATGTACTGATCCGGGGTCCGCGCAGAACCGGTAAATCTTCATTGGTGGTCAATACCTTCCAGAAGGTGAAGTGCCAGTTTGTGCGAGTTGATTTCTGGGGAGTGAAGACCGAGGCCAAGGCGGTTGAAAAAATTGCCCGTGCGCTGGAGCCGTTCAGCAAGAAGCTGCCGATGCTCAGTGGCTTCAACGTGGCCGGGGTCGGGCTGCAGTGGAAAAGTCCGGAGGCGCTGTCGAGTGTGGAGGATCTGCTTCGGGTGATGCCCGACCTGCACAAGAAAAACCCGGTCGTGGTATTCTTCGATGAATTCCAGTCGTTGCTCGACCTGCCGGATTCCGACCAGTTTCTGGGAGCACTCCGCTCCGAGATTCAGGCGCAGCCGCAAGTGCAATATATTTTTGCCGGAAGCAATCAGAACCGGCTGATGGAAATTTTCTATGCCCAGCGCAGTCCGTTCTTCAAGTCGGCGGCACTCATGGAGGTGGGCAGCCTCGAGCATGATACCTTCATTGCGTGGCTGGAAGCCAAGTTTTCCGAAACCGATCGTTCGGTCGATCCAAAGCTCTGGGTCCCGATTTTTGATCTTTCGCATTCCATTCCCGGTGATGTGCAGGACGTATGCTACCACCTCTGGAATGATCTGGAAGAGGGGGAGCAGGTCACGGCGGAGCGGTTTGGCGAAACGCTGAAACGGGTACTGTATGAACGTGCCTCGGGCTATGAAGGCATGTGGAATATGCTGACGGATAATCAGCAGAAGATTGCCATGGGGCTCGCCCGGTATCGGGGAGAGATGTATGCCTCGAACGAATTTCTACAGCTCAGCGGAACCACTTCGCATGCATCGGTAAAACGCGGAATCGAAGCGCTGGAATCGAAGGGACTGATCTGGATGAGCTCAAAGCTATGGATCTTTTCCGATCCTTTTTTTGCGCTGTGGATTACCAATTCGGTGGATTAAATACGTTTACCCAACTAAAGGAGAAAAAGACATGTATGAAGAGAGTATTGGATACTCGATAGGATTTCTTGTGGTTGAGCTGGTACTTCTGGCCGTGGTAATTATCGGTTTGTGGAAGCTGTTTGAAAAGGCTGGAAAGCCGGGCTGGGCAGCCATTATCCCCATCTATAATACCTGCATGCTGATTAATATAGCTGGAAAGCCGACCTGGTGGATCCTGCTGATGTTTATCCCTTTCGTGAATCTGGTGGTTGGCATACTCGTGATGATCGAGTTGGCAAAGAACTTTGGCCGAGGAACGGGTACCGCGATCGGATTGATTTTCCTGCCCATGCTCTTTTTGCTCATCCTCGGGTTCGGAAGTGCGGAATATAAACCGGTCGAAGCCCCGACTTTATAGACCCGTCAATCGATCGGTAGAGCAGGGCGAACCTTAACGATTTTCTCGCGTTTGATGGTAACGCTTCCCAGCTTGGCACCGCGCGGTTTGCCTACATGCTTCGCTTCAGTATAGCAGACGGGAACGGTTCCGGCATTGCGGGCCTTTGAATGCCAGGCGGCGATGGCGGCCGCCTGCTTGATGGTTGAATTATCGGATTTTTCGCCTTCGGGATGGCGCAGAATCACATGACTACCGGGCAGACTGCGGGCATGGAACCATAGATCGTTGGCCTGAGCGGTTTTAAGGCTGAGAATGTCATTGTCGGCTTCAGTCTTTCCAGCCAGAACTTCGAATCCGCCGGGCAGTTCATAGATCCAGCAATTGGGGTTGATCGTTCGCTCTTTCATCGTAAATCGGTCTGTTGCTAAATCCTTAATTACCCGCTGGATTGTCTCTAAATCGGGGGCTACCGTACACCACGCGCATCAAAAAGCGAACACGGTTTGTTTGGCGTTGTTATCGATTATCAAATGTTTATAGTGAAGCCATGGAAATTAAGGACTCTAATAAATGGATGGGGCGCTTCTTTCAGTCGCTGGCGTTCAAACTGAGCCTTTCGATCTTTATGCTCGCCTCCGTGCTGCTCTCCAGTCTGGGCATTTATTACATCCAGAAGTTTTTTGATGGGATTGAGAAGGATTTTTATTCATCGGCCCACCTTCCCGCTACGTTGCTGGACGACGGGATTCTTCCGCATGCCTCTGTACGGGATGTTGATGTAATTACAACGCTAATGGGCACCGACGTTTTCGAGGCCTTTATTGAGGGCTCCGAAGGGCGCATTTCGTATGGCTCCGACCGGATGAAAGAAGGGGAGCGCTATGCGGAGATTTCCAAGAACCAGATACTGGATGGAGAGGTTGTAACGCATTGGGGTATTGCCGCAAGTAATGTTGATGTTGCGGGGGCCGACCTGGTACATCTAACCGCACCATTATGTCTGGCCAACGGAACGACTGGCCGGCTCCATTTGCTCGTCGATACAGGGAACATGAAGCGGCATAAGAACGTGGTTGCCAGTTGGTTTTTATTAGGATTCACGGGCTGCATTTTTGTGTTGAGTTTGAGTTGTGCAACGCTGGTTCGCTTCATGACATCGCCGCGGCTGCGTGATGTTGCTTCCTGCCTTGCGGCCGTTGAACAAGGGGACTATTCCGTTCGGGTACGCCGCGAGGCGTCGGCGGATGAGCTCGGTGAGCTGAGTCGGGGCGTAAACCACATGATCCGCGAGTTGGAAAGCAGACGGATCGAACGCGAGGAGCTGGAAACCGCGCTGCGTATTGCGAAAGAAGACGCCGAAAAAGCCAGCCGCAGCAAAAGCGAATTCCTCGCCAACATGAGCCATGAAATCCGGACGCCGATGAACGGGGTTATGGGTATGGCCCAACTCATGAAAGACACCGAGCTGTCTGTGGAGCAGCGCGAATATACGGACACCATTTCAGCATCATCCGAAAATCTGCTCAAAATCATCAATAACATTCTCGATTTGTCCCGTATTGAAATGGGTAAGTTCAACCTCAACATCGACACCGTGGATGTTGAAAAAGTGCTTAACGAGCTACACACCTTCTTTACGCCTTCGGTAATCGAGAAGGGACTCGAGCTGAAGGTCGACTGTGCCGATGACCTCCCCTTGGTGTGTACCGACGAAGGCAGTCTGCGGCAGGTGCTGATCAATTTGATGGCCAATGCGGTTAAGTTTACGCAAAAAGGGCATGTTGAAGTAGGGGTTCAATGTCTGGAAAGAACGGGGAACGAATGCACACTGGCTTTCCGCGTGACGGATACAGGCATTGGCATCTCGGAAGATGCGCAGGAAATTATTTTTCACGAATTCACGCAGGCCGACGGATCTCATACCCGCGCATTTGGAGGCACCGGACTGGGGCTGGCGATTTCCAAAAAAATGGTCGAACAATTGGGTGGACGCTTAACCGTGGGAAGTGAGCCCGGTAAAGGTTCCGAGTTCCGTTTTAACATAAGTGTAAACATGGAAGACACGGCGGATAAGGAAACGCCCATTGTTGAGGTGCCATCTGAGGAAGAAAGCCTCGGACTCGATGTATTGCTCGTCGAAGACAATAAGCTAAACCAGCGTGTGGCGGTGAAAATGCTTGAAAAGATGGGGTGCCGAGTCGACGTAGCGGAAAACGGGCGCGAAGCACTTAACGCGCTCAAGCTGTCATTGCCGGAGGATGAGCGCCCCCGCTATGACATGATTTTTATGGATATTCAAATGCCGGTGCTGGACGGACTCAAGGCGACCGTCATGATCCGTGGACAGGAAGGGGAGGAGCACCGCACCCCTATTGTGGCGATCACCGCTCATGCCATGAAAGGCGATCGTGAACGGTTTCTGGAGCATGGCATGGATGGCTATCTATCCAAGCCCGTGCGTCGGGAGGACATGCGGACCATGCTTAAGCAGTATTGCTGAATCCCGAAGGAAACCGAATGCCCATTCCGAATCACGGAAAAGTACCAATGCATAAAATGAACCCCAGAAGGGGTTCCTTTATGCTGCGCTTATCGCATTTGGTTTAGGGCTTTTATTTTTCTACGAAGGGCATCGCGATCCCGGCGATATTTCGGCGCACGACAGAGCGAACCTGATTCTGGCTCTCTCTCTGTTGTGATTGCCGGTATACTGTTTATTATTTCCACTGGGCGCATGTGGTTCAAGCACCTCTGGCACGACCGCTATAGGTGAAGAGGTTCGCAGTTCCGCCTGAAGGCGGAACTGCAAACGTTATTCATTCTTTGATCCGTATATTGCGGAACTGAATATTCGCCTTTTCGGCCTGCAGGCAAATCGCGCCCTCCGTTACAGAAGAATTCCAACCCTTATTAACCAGCGTGCCATTAACAAACACCTCAATCCCGGAGCCGTTGGCAACGATCCGCATTTGGTTCCATTCGCCAAGCGGTTTTTTAGAGCCGTCAGTCAGATTAAGTCGCCTACAACTGGGTTTACCCTTCTTGTCTTTAGCAATTTGCTCGGGATTCACTTCAGTCGTTTCGCCGATAGCGCCCGCGTCAACCAAGGCTTTGTTTTTGAGATATTTCGCTGCATGGCGGCATTGCATACCCGCTGAAATCCCCAGCCCTTTGGACTTCGCGACTTCGCCGAGTTCAATCACCTTGCGGCAGCCGGGGGCATCAACGGCAACGGGCTTTTCAACAAACACATTTTTGCCCGCATTCAGCATGGCTTCCAGATGCAGCGGCCGGAAAATAGGAGGGGTGACCAATAATACGTACTCCGCATCTGATCCGGCCACCTTGTGATAGGCATCAAATCCAACATGACAACGGTCGTCCGCTCCGTTGAACTTTTCTGAGGCATCCTTAACGGCGCCTTCAAAAGCATCGGCCAGAGCCACAACCTCGCACGTTAAGCCTAAGATTTTACAGGCCGCAAGGAAATTCTTGAGATCGGCTTTTCCTCGGCCGCCGCAACCGACGAGTGCCACCTTGATTTTGTTTCCCGGCGCGGAATGGGCCGCCATTGCACTCAGTCCGGCAACCGTTCCGGCAATGGCGGTGGTTTGCAATGAGCTTCTACGTGTATAGGTATTCTACATCCTCTTTCTCCCCGTTAAAACGATGTTGATGTGTACAAAGTAACGTTCGCTAAGCGCGATACTAGACAGGTGGAGAATTCAATCCAAGCGTTTGAAACCGTAGAAATGATGGAGACAATGCTCCGCGGCGCAGTGTCTCTCGGATATACTAAGAATATAATTTTAGAATGGAGAGCAGGAAATGGGATATAAGGTAAAGGATGGGATGGTGAATGATTACCAGCTGGCACTGGTATCAAAATCAATTTTTGATATTGGTCCGCGGACTCGGTTTTTGCTGCTGTTGTTCGGAATGATCGGAGTTGCGTTGGCTTTTATGGAAAGTCTGGTCAGTGGTAAGCAGGTGCCGCTGGATAAGATTATTCACTTTTCAGGATATTTCACGCTGTCGGTCACCTTTGTGCTGGCGCTGCGCCCCGTGTTATTCATCCCCGGCTTGTTTGGTTTAGTGGCGATGGGCGTTGTTATCGAATTCTTACAGCGTATGCGGCTGTTCGGGGTCCGCCTTGACAGGATTACTCGCAGGCGGATTCGCGGATCGTTTTCCAGCGCGCAGGCGTCCAGTCGACGGCCACTGCCTGTTTCATTGTTGGCAACGCTTCGAG
>JAZGFK010000112.1:0-2632 GCA_036479375.1 Pontiella sp.
GTCAGGGGGAACACTGGTGGAAGAATTTTGAGGACGGACTCGATTACATCCTTGAACCCATGGGTATCACCTGGCAGGAATTTAAAACCATGGAATACATCAGGGGAGAATTGAAGTATGAGAAATACAAAGAGAACGGCTTTTCCACCCCCACCAGAAAGTTTGAACTATATTCCACTCTGCTGGAAAAATGGAATTATGATCCCCTTCCACAGTTTCGAGAGCCCCCTGAAAGCCCCTACAGTACACCGGAATTATTCAAAGAACTTCCATATATCCTAATCACGGGAAGGAGACAGCCCGGCTTTTTTCACAGCGAAAACCGCCAGTTGCCCTGGCTCAGAGAACTTCACAGGGACCCAATCGTTGAGATACACCCCGAAACAGCCGAAAAAGAGGGCATCCTTGAGGGGGATTGGGTCATCATTGAATCGCTCCGGGGCAAGGTCAGACAACGGGCAAAATTTTTCGCCGGCATGGACCCGAGAATCGTTTCTGCGGAACATGGCTGGTGGTTTCCCGAGAAGAAAGATCCGCTTCACGGCTGGGACGAATCCAACATTAATATTCTGACAGATAATGCCTATGAAACATGCGACCCGGCCATGGGTGCCACCAACGTTAGAACACTCCTGTGCAAGATTTATCCTGAGAAATCGTAAAGGAAACCGATAATGAAGAAATATGCACTGATCATAGATCACATATCCTGCTGGGGATGCAAAACCTGCGAAGTGGCCTGCAAGCAGGAAAATGAAGCTCCCGAAGGGGTCAAATTGATCGCCGTCTTTGAAGAGGGTTGCAACGCCGTTGACGATAAAACGGATGTAATATTTCAGTCAAATGTCTGTATTCACTGCGATGAGCCCGCATGTGTGAAAAGTTGTCCTGAAGAAGCCATTGTACAAAGGGATGACGGTATTGTGATCCTGGACGAGGAAACATGCACCGGCTGCCAGCTTTGTTTGGATGCCTGCCCTTATCATGCCATTTCCTTTGATACACAAAAAGACGTGGCAAAGAAGTGTAACCTTTGTCATCACAGGGTGGACAACGGACTCATACCCGCTTGTGCCGACAATGTTTGTCTGGCTCACTGCATTTATTTCGGAGACCCTGATGACATTAAAATACAGATCAATGAAAAGCACCTTCGCAGAAACCTGATGAAAAACGAAGTTGGACACAGATAAACGCAGTTATTTTTTAGATAGTTTGCTAAAAAGACGGTTTTAAGGTCAATCACATACATTTTGATACTTATGGCAAGGGCAAACCAACGTTATACGAGAAACACGTAACCGTTTTTTATGTTGTTTTAAACATTTAACAGGAGGCACGCATGGAATTCAAGGCAAATACGGTGCTCATCACGGGCGGTGCGTCCGGGATTGGATTTGCACTTGCGGAGCGGTTTATTCAAGCTGGAAGTAGCGTCATCATCTGCGGTCGCCGTGAAGATAAATTAAAAGAGGCCCAATCGAAATATCCGCAACTTCATATCCGCGTGTGCAACGTGGCCAACCCGGCTGAACGCACGGCGTTGTTTACCTGGGTAACAGAAACATACCCGGGGTTGAATATGCTCATCAACAATGCGGGGATTCAACAACGTATTCTACTGCAACAGAAACCTGCTTGGGAAACTCTGGGTGAAGAGGTTGCGATCAATCTTGAAGCCCCAATCCACCTTTCAATCCTCTTTATCCCCCATCTTCTTCAACAGGAACGGCCTGCAATCATTAATGTCACGTCGGGGCTTTCCTTTGTGCCACTGGCAAACGTGCCAGTCTATTGTGCGACAAAAGCCGCGCTACATTCGTTTACGCTTTCGCTGCGACATCAACTGGCCGGCACTCCGATCACCGTCGTCGAAATCATTCCGCCCGCTGTTGATACCGATCTCGGGGGCAAAGGGCTGCATACATTCGGTGCGCCGCTCAATGAATTCACGGATGCCATTGTGGAACAACTGAAAATGGAAAGCATTGAGGCAACATACGGCTTATCCGTTGAATTGAGCAGGGCAACGCACGAGCAGAAGGAAGCAATCTTCAAGCAAATGAACCAACCCTTGTAAGCCAAACGATACTGTATAAGAATCTTTTGGAATAGGGAGAATACGAGGAGGAATGGAATGAATCATAGCATCTCAATAAAGAAAGGCGAGAACTTACCCAAAGAAAGTGGACACCAAAAGCTAACTAAAGGAGGATGAGTATGGAACCTGTGCTGCTTGAAGAGGATGGACCCATCGGCTGGCTTACATTAAATCACCCTGAAAAGCGGAATGTACTCTCTTTGGAATTAATGAATGACATGCTGGATAAGCTCAGCCTTGTTGCGCAGAATCTGGATATCCGTGTAGTCGTAATAAGGGGCAACGGCCCGGTTTTCTGTGCAGGACACGACCTCAATGAAATGGTCGGAACCGATTTCGATATTCACCATTTTCACAAAATCTTTTCGAAATGCGCCGAAATGATGCAGGCTCTTTGCGCACTGCCCCAGCCCGTCATTGCTCAGGTTCACGGCGTTGCAATCGCAGCAGGATGCCAGCTTGTCGCCGCCTGCGATCTTGCCATTGCTGAAACCGGTGCTCAATTCGCCACTCCCGGTGTAAAAATAGGAC
>JAZGFK010000113.1:0-16108 GCA_036479375.1 Pontiella sp.
GGTGCTACCTTTCTCTTGCTCCATGCCGATGCTCCTATCCTCGTTTGTAGTGAATTGAAGAAAGGTTCATTCTGGCATGGGGCACTCGATTTCCAAACTGGGCATTTTAATTTACAGTCTACCCAAATAACCCGCAAGTTGGTTTGAGGTTGCAAGGGCGAGTCTGTTATTAAATGAAACATGAGCACCCGGGAACTGAGCGCCAGCCTAGAAGACTATCTGGAGATGATTTTCTTTATCTCAAGAGAGGAGGCGAAAGTGCGCCCCAAGGCGATTGCCGAACGCATGAATGTGCGGGCGGCTTCCGTGACGGGTGCTCTGAAGGCGTTGGCTGAAAAAGGGCTGATCAATTATGCCCCATATGCTTCGGTGACGCTCACCCCGGAGGGCCGCGAGGTGGCCGGGCGTATTGCCGTTAAGCATGAAGCGTTATTACATTTCTTCACACAGGTTCTGGGGATTGAAGCCTCGGAAGCGGAGGAGTTTGCCTGCTCAATGGAGCACACCATTCCCGATCATATCCTACAGCGTTTTGTGCGTTTTGCGGAGTACACGGAAAAGTGCCCGAACTTCAACGCCAACTGGCAGGCGAATGCGGAAGAATATTTCTGTAAGGCCCGAGGCAGTGATTCCCGCCGTTGCAAGACGTGCTACCTGCCTGAATAATCTTTTATCTCGCTAAGGTGCCGGCGCAGCATCTCAAAAATCGCATCCTTTTTCACCGGCTTGGCGATATAATCGTCCATGCCCGCATCGAGGCATTTTTCGCGGTCGCCCTGCATGGCATTTGCAGTGAGAGCGATAATCGGCACTCGGCCATTTTTAGGAGAGGCCTCCTCAAACTTGCGGATTTGACGCGAAGCTTCGTAGCCATCCATGCGCGGCATCTGGCAATCCATGAAGATTAAATCATACTGCGTTCCGCTCGTGATCTTCAGTAGCGCCTGTTCTCCGTTTTCAGCCACATCAACCTCAAACCCGCCCTTAACCAGCATGCGCTTGGCTACGGTTTGGTTAACGACGTTGTCTTCGGTCACCAGTATTCTGCGCGATCCAATTGATTCGAGCGAGGACCGCTCTACGGTCGGATGTGCATCGGAGGTCCGGGCAGGATATAGTGCGCCAATATCCACGGCATAACCCAGTGCATCGGCGGTTTTAGTTAAAAGATTGGTTAACCGGATGGGCTTAACCAGATGGGTGGTCAGCCCCGCATGATCCAGCGATCGGTAATCACAGTTGGTGGCCGAGCAAATGATAAACAGGTTTAGGTATTCGAATTCAGGATTATTAAAGAACGGATGGTCCGCCTCGTATGCGAGATATTCCTCCATGAAAACGATCGCATAGCTATTGCTCCGAATTTGGTCTGCCGCGTGATTTATGGAATCCGTAATTTCAACCGCGAGCCCCCAATGAGTTAGCCATTCCGAGAGTGCCTGTCCCATAATCTTCTTTTCGTCGATAATGAGGACGCGCTCGCTATTGAACTGCCGTTTGTCTATGGTAGCTGTTGCTGAACGTTGGGCCACGGGCAGGTTAAGTCTGAACCAGAATTTGGACCCTTTTCCCAGTTCGCTCTCCATTCCGATTTTTCCGCCCATCAAACTCACCAGCTGCTTGCAGATGGCCAGGCCTAGACCCGTTCCGCCATACTCACGTGTGGTCGAGGAGTCACCTTGGGAAAACTTCTGGAATAGCTGGGGAAGCTCTTCCCGCGAAACCCCGATGCCGGTGTCGGTGATAGAAACGTTGATGGTGGTTTCCGCATCGGTTCCCGCAACAGAGTTAATGTCAAGATAGACATAGCCATCGCGCGTGAACTTAAGGGCATTGCTCACAAGGTTCATAATGACCTGACGGATGCGGCCCGAATCACCGACAATGAACGAAGGCGTTTCGGGCGAGAACCGTAGAATCAAGTCAATGCCTTTTTCCAGCGCAGTAGGCATGAGCAGTTCAATAATATGTTCACATAGTTCGCGGAAATCAAATGGTTGGGTTTCAATATTCAGTTTGCCGGCTTCAATCTTTGAAAAATCGAGAATATCGTTGAGCAGGGTGAGCAATGCATCACCGGACGTTTGCACAACACGAAGATATTCGCGTTGCTCGTTGTTAAGCAGGGTGTCGTTAAGCAAGCTGGCGGTGCCGATGATCCCGTTCATCGGGGTTCTGATCTCATGGCTCATACTGGCGAGGAAATCAGATTTGGCGCGGGTGGCCTTTTCGGCCTTTTCGCGGGCAACCAGAAGCTGGCAGTTGGCTTGTTCAAGACTGGCGCGGGCATCGTTGGCATCTTCCATCATGCCCATGATCAGTTGCTGATTTTCTTCCAGTTCGCAGCTGCGCTTATCGAGCAGGCGATTGGCTTCTTTCATTTCCAGTTCGTATTCTTTTCGGTCCGTAATTTCGAGTAGTGTGCCTACCATCCTCAACGCAGCCCGATCCGTTTTCCGTTCGATTACCCGCCCTCGATCAAGTACCCAGATCCAGTCATTATTCCCGCGGTGCACCCGATATTCGCACGTATAGGTATCGACTTTTTCTTCCAGATGCATTTTTAAGATCCGCTGAACGTTTTTTAGATCGTCAGGATGAATATGCTGATCTCGCCATTCCAGATCAGTAGGGAGGTCGTTGAAGAGATACCCCAAAATAGATGAAAAGCGCGTGTTGTAGGTATGGGTATTATTCGGAATATCCCAGTCCCAGTAACCAAGGTCGCCCCCATGTAGAATAAGTTCCATGTTGTTTCGAGCTTGAGCGGCATTGGTTTCCGCACGTTCGCGAGCAGCAATTTCATGCTTCAGTTTTTCATTAGAACGATCCGCTTCTTCCAGAACGTCCTGCAGCGTATTGTTCTGTTTTTTTGAATCGAGCGCTTCGGATTCAAGAAAGTCATCGGCCTTCATCAGTTCTTCTATCTCCTCGAGCGTGTCGTGCATATCCCGGTTGCGATCATACTCATCGTTCTCCAGATGAGTGCCGATCAATCGCCCGAGCATATAGCTAAGCGTAATAATGCCGATAACCGCAATGCCGATCATGAGAGGCAAATTATCGCCTGCGGTCTTTGAGAAGATATAGATTGCTCCAGCCAACATGGTTGCAGCCAGCGCACACATTGCGGCGAACACGCGCCCCAGGGCGTTGCTGATTTTTGGCTTTTTAGTAATGGGTTTGTCTGGATGCATACGATGGGTCAGGTTTTTTTCGATGTTAAAGGGGCGATGTATTCTGGTGGTCTCACGGCGCATGCCGATCGTCTGTGGTTGTCCTGTATTTTTTGGGCTTATTCTGCGATGTGAGTAAATTATTTATTTCCGCTTTTAGCTCCAATGTTCGTCGTTCGCGTCCGCGCATTAACTGGTTGAACCGTTCCATATCTTCAAGGGTCTTCTTCAGGCGATCTTCGGCCCGGTTTTTTTCGGTTACATCGCGCCAGACGCCAAGTACGCCGACTGCGCGACCATCGTCATCGCGTAACGGGATTTTACTGATTTCGCGCCAGCCGATACTGCCGTCGGTTCGGGTGTGCGATTCAAGCAGGTTGAAGAGGGGTTGGTTGTTGCTGATCACACGTTGGTCGCGTTCAATTACATCCGGGGCCGTCATGGGTATGAACAGGTCGAACGGGGTTTTCCCTACAACGTCTTCAACGCGTTCGAGACCGCACTCGCGGATAAAGGTTTTGTTGCATCCTAAATAGATAGAGTCTTTGTCCTTCCAGAATACGGACATGGGAATCGTATCCATGATAAGCTGAAGCATCTGCTGCGATTCGCGTAGTGCACCTTCCACCCGTTGGCGGCCGGCAATGTCGCGGGCGACCCCGAAAATAGCTTTTTTATTTTTCCACGAGCCCTGGAAGACATTCATTTCGACGGGAATAATGCCTCCGCGTTTCATATGCAGCGGGAGGCCGCAGGTCGTGGACTGCTCCGACTGCATCCGGGCAATCACCTGATAAATTTCAGCGCGCTGGTCTTCGTCATACAGCTCGAAGATGCTCATATCATCGAGGTCTTCCGCGGTGAAGCCCAGTCGCATTTTGACGGAAGGATTGGTGTGAATGAGTTTCCCGTTCATATCGCAAACTAAAAGAAGGTCGTCGATGGTTTCGAAGAGATTCTGGAAGTTCCGATTTTCCTCGATGAGTGCATCCTCCATATTCCTGCTAACCGAGATGTCCTGCATGAATCCATCCCAGACCAGCGCGTTTTGCTCCACGTGTGGTACTGCACTGACATAGAGCCATTTGAGTTTTCCGGAAACATCGAGCATGCGAATTTCAACATCCGCGGGTTCAAGGGTTTTTCTGCCCCGCTCAAAAGCGTCCTGAAGAAGAGGGACGTCTTCCTCATAAACATGGTCGAATACAATCCGGGCATCGGCAACGGCCCAATCCCGATCAAACCCCAATGCCCGTTCGTAGCCCTTGCTAAGATAGGTAAATTTAAAAACTCCACCACGTGTATACGTTAGCTGGAAGATGGTCACATTCGGTAGATTGTCTCCCATGAGCCGGATATGCTGTTCGCTTTTCCCCAATGCATCGGATTTTTGTTCCAGCTTAATGCGCAACTGTCGCAACCGGAATAAAACGCCCAGAAGGAGTAATACGGTTGAAGCAAGCAGTGTAATGATAACCGTAGCAGAAGCCAGATGGCTTAATTCTTCAGTAAAAACAGACCACGAAGTCGCGTATACAGAAGTAGTTCCCCCCAGCATAAATGCGGGAGGAACGGCTTTCCTGAGAATAGTCGCGTTCCATCTGTTCATGATTAATCCTATCTAAAAGTCGGGTTATCATCAGCTAGATTAGTGCCAAAATTAAAAGGAAAGAAAAGTCTGGTGCAATTCGCAAAGTGGCAGACCGACCACATTGGTGTAGGAGCCGTTGATGGAGCGCACGAAATGCGCGGCTCCGCCCTGAATCGCATAGGCTCCGGCCTTGTCCATTGGATCTCCTGAGGCAATGTATATTTCGATCTCGGATTTCTCCAGTTTCCGAAACATTACTTCCGTCGACACGGAAAAGACTGCGTTTTTTTCTCCGCGTCTGACGCATACACCCGTGACAACTTCATGTGTATCGCCCGAAAGACTCGAAAGCATTGCATAGGCGTCTTCCTCATCGACCGGTTTCCCGAGAATCGTGTCGCGGTGAACCACGATTGTATCCGCCGCAATCAAGACCGAGTCTGACTCGGCGGAAACCGCAGCGGATTTTTCAGCGGCCAAACGCTCAGCAAAGGCGCGGGGCGCTTCATTCGATTGATGCATTTCATCAATATCGGGAATGATAATGTTGAAATCGATTCCCAGCAAACTGAGCAACTCGCGTCGTCTTGGTGAGGCACTGGCCAGTATGAGATTTCTAATGTTCGGATAATTTTCCATGGGCAGGACAATATGTTGGAAAGCGGGCTATTAAAAGCCCGATCTGCGTGGCATAAACTCGGCATGCAACCGGTCGACATCTTAATAGGCGGCGTTCCCTTTGGACGCAATAATGTCGGCGACGAGGCGATCCTGGAATGCGTCGTTGGACTCATACGTGAAGTCTGCCCTGCGGCGCAGATCACGGTAAGTACTGACCAGCAGGAAGAAACGGCTGAGCGGCTCGACGTTGATACCGTTTCGCTCTTCGGTTTTCAGCCATCATACAGTCAAGCGCAGATGGAAGAATGCATCGCCAAAGCCGATGTTTTTATGTGGGCGGGTGCCACCGGTCTTTCTGACTATCCTGAAATTCCGCTGGGCATGCTCGGCATTGCGCATCGGGTCGGCACCAAAACCGTGGTGTGGGGAGTTGGTATGAACGACGAATTAAATTCGTTCATCTATCGCGTCCAACCCGGAAAGCGGCATGTGTTGCTCACCCTGTTTTCATGGCTGACCCTGAATAGACTTGATTTTATCGACCGATACGAAAAGAAGGCCGAAGTACGGGCCCGTAAGAAGATTGCCGAAGAGCTGAACCGTTGCGATCTCGTGGTACTTCGCGATCCTGAAACGCTGGCGGTAGTGCATGCCTGCGGCGACGTGCCGAATGCGATGGTCGGAGCCGACTCGGCCGAATTGCTCGAACCCTTGCCTTGGGAGCAGATTACCCTAACCCGCGAAGCGCGAAAAATTCTCGAGTCGAGTACCCGTAAAATCGGGCTTTGTATTTCTGCCCAGCGCCAGATCGTGCATAAGCAGGAGCTGGTCGACTTTCTCGACCGGCTGGTCGCCTGCGACCACCATATTGTTTTCCTGCCAATGAACCACGCGACCGATGCTCCACTGATGGAGAGCCTGCGGGAACGGATGGAAAATCGTGAACACTCCGTGGTGATTGAGGGCAGGAGATCACCACGCGAAATCCTGGCCATTGCCGGCAAGTTAGATCTGGTAATCAGCAGTCGGCTTCATCTGCTGATTTTAGCTTCCGTACTGCATGTTCCAATCATTGGAATCAGCCGCGGCACGAAAGTGGATAATTTTCTCGCTCCGTTTGGGCACACATCCGCCGGCAGTGTGGACGACTGCGACTTTAACCACATGCAAACCGAGCTCGACCGGCTCATCGACAGCCGCGAAGAGTTTCGGGAGGTCAGTACGGCTGTTCATGAGATGCTGCTGCAACGCCTAGATGAGGCGAAACTAAAACTTGCGCAGGTTTTAACGGTTTAAGAGATGCTTCGCAATTTCTTCAACTGTCGTTTCCGGACTTAGCAGTTTCTTCAAGTCGAGTCGTGCCTGAACGGCTTTTCGTACCGGCTTCAGCAGTTTCAGTTTTCCGATCAGTAAACAACCGACAAAGCGGCCATCACGTAGCATAAACATGCGGTAGCCGTTATCTGCATGATCCTCAATCATACGGTAGCTTCCGTCTGTTGCAGAAATGGTGCCGATACTCAGCATGGGCTTGCCCACGACCTTGAGCATATGCGACCGCGGAATGCCGCCGAACTCGGTCGGAACCCCCGCCGCATTCATGCCGGCAATCTTTCCCATATACATGGCGGGCGACCATGCGCCATAACGAACACCATCGTGTTCCGCCACATCGCCAACGGCATAAATATCCGGATTGGTGGTGCGCAGGAAATTATCAACCAGCACGCCTTTCTTCACCGTCAGCCCCGCTTGTTCCAGCAATTCTGAATTCGCCCGGTCGCCCGTTGTAATAACCACAACATCGGCGGGGATAAGTTGACCTCTCTTAAGGTGTACACCCGTAACGTGGCCATCCCCAAGAATACAGTCGACGATGGCATGCGTAACCACTTCCACATCTAATGTGCCGAGATGTTTTTCCATCACACGGCTGCCTTCAGGATTGAGCTGAACCGGCATCAGATACTCAAAAGATTCCAACACCGTCACGTTGGCCTGTTGCTTCGCGAGCGCACCCGCTGTTTCGAGGCCAAGAATACCGCCGCCGATACAGACCACCTTGGATTCAGGTTTCACCACGGAAAGAATCTGCCGCACATCTTCGAGCGTCCTAACCGTGTAAACGTGGTCAAGCCCGGCGCCGGGAATCGGCGGAATAAACGGATGCGAACCCGTTGCCACGATAAGCTTGTCAAATTGAACGCTATTTCCATCATTCAGCAGCACGGACTTCTCGGTCAGATTAAGGCGCTCAACCGTAACACCACGCATCAGGTTGATATGCTGTTCGGCATACCATTCCTTCGGGTGAAGCGGCATATTCTTTTCAGGGAACCCGCCCGCAAGCATGCGCGTCAGATTGATGCGGTAATACGGGAGCTCCACTTCGCTCGAAAAGAGAATAATATCCGCCTCCGGAGCATGTTCCCGTACCGCCTGTGCGGCAGAAACTCCGGCAACTCCGGCGCCGACAATCACGACCCGCTCTTTACCCGGGTCGCATCGCTCCGGCCGGACCACGGCTTCAATCTCTTTAAAATCCGCCGCAGTTGCATCGCAGATAGGGCAGGTTTCCGGCGCAGTAATGCCATAATGGATATAGCCGCAAATAGAGCAACGGTAAGTTTTTTCAGTATTTTTCTGCATGCAGACCTCGAAATAACGACAGATAAAAAGAGTACTATTCCGGTGCGGTCTGTAAGAGTAAAAAACCAAAACGATTCAAAGAGCATGAATTCTGCACATGTGAAGCAGAAATAGCCTTTAGGGGATTGACTCCAGAACGGATATTCGCATAATTCGCGCTTCGTTTTTCAAAGGGAAATATCTCTACGAAAACGACTGCCGGCGTAGCTCAGTGGCAGAGCAACGGATTTGTAATCCGTTGGTCGTCAGTTCGACTCTGACCGCCGGCTCCACTTTAAAGGCTCCTGATCATGTGTTGATCAGGAGCTTTTTTTGGTTATGCGGAATGATAGGTGGGGTTATCTACTTTGAGGCCCAAACAAAGCGCCTTCAGTACGATCCTGCGAAATTTCCGAAGTTTTTCAAAACTTCCCGGAATTTCCACGTCCCCGTGCAGCGGAGATGCCCCTCAAACTCAAGTCCATGGCCGCATCCAAGGGAATTCGAGAACTGGAAGTGCGCCCATTGGCGCGCTTTTTTGTTTTTGTAAAGTAACCCTTCTTCATGTTCTAAAGCTTACTTCTGAATTCTACCGTAAGGGAAGCTATGAAAGCTAAACGGTTATACACTCTGTGTCTTATTGCACTTTCGCTCACAACTGCTGCAGAGGCTGCGAAGCTGAAAGCTCTCATCATTGATGGTCAGAATAACCACGCCGTCTGGCCCAAGTCCACGATCCTGATGAAACAGTATCTGGAAGATACCGGATTGTTCGAAGTTGAGATCGCCCGGAGCCGCTATACCTGGAAAGGCGGTCGCGAAAAAGAGTTTTTGCCGCTTGCTGGTGTCGGCGAAACGGTAGCGTTGAAAAAACCAAAAACAGACCCCGGTTTTAACCCACCCTTTTCGAAGTATGACGTGGTTATCTCCAACTTCGGCTGGAAAGCGGCCGACTGGCCGGAAGCCACACAAAAGGCTTTGGAAGCTTACATGGCCGCCGGTGGAGATTTCGTGTCGGTGCATGCCGCGGACAACTCATTTCCAACTTGGTTGGAATACAACAAGATGATTGGGCTGGGGGATGGGGAGGCCGCAGCATGAAATTCCGATTACCGTTCGTGCAGAGCATCCCATCACGCAGGGCATGCCCAAGATTTGGCTAACCGCGAAAGATGAGTGCTACGCTAAACTGCGCGGTCCGGCTGAAAACATGACGATCCTTGCAACCGGTAAAGACCGCTCTGGAAAGGCGCCAACAGATCGTCATGAACCTATCCTGATGGTCGCCGACTATGGTAAAGGCCGAATTTTCCACACCACGCTTGGGCCCGACGACTACTCCTGCGAAGGCGTCGGTTTTATCATCTCGTTTACGCGCGGTACGGAATGGGCGGCAACCGGAAAAGTAACACAGTCTATTCCAGTTGATTTCCCGAGCGCCGAAAAATCCACGAGCCGTGTATTTGAGTTGAAGAACTAGCTGCAGTTTAGCGGGTTGATCCTTCGTATCGATACGTAGTTGCCATGCGCACAACCTCCCGCTATAAGTTTACGCTCTTTTCAGTGATGAAAAGCGGTTCGGCGGCGAAATTGGTAGCTGCAACGGACGTTCCACCTGCGGGGCCTAGACCCCGGCGGCGGATCCACCTGAGCTTCGCGAAGGCGGAAACGTCAGGTAGGAAGGAGACTTTATAATATGCCCAGGTGGCGAAATTGGTAGACGCAAGGGACTTAAAATCCCTCGGCCTTAGGCTGTGCGGGTTCGAGTCCCGCCCTGGGCACCACATATTATAATTGATTAAGATTTGAATGTTGCCGGTCCAAGCGGCTCAACCTTTCCTCATCCCGCCGCTCTTCATACCGATCTCCATGTCCTGATGGGTGGCCATCGGGGAACTTTATAGCCGCATGCATTGACGTTGGGGCGATTATGGTGTTCCCTCTGTCCGTCTCATCAATGGGGATGACTGGTTTCGACGGGTAAGTTGAAGCTTCAGTGGCGTGTCGAGGTTGGACTCCAGGCCTCGTAAAAAGGAGCCCAAAAAACATAAATGCTGACGAAAGTTACGCACTAGCGGCATAGTTCCGCTACGTCTTTACCCTGAAGCTTGTTAGGGGATAGAGGCGACGATAACAAGCTGGCGCCGGACCCGGGGATGCGGGGCGAGGAGCGAGAACTAACAGGATCCTAGCGACCAAAGTGGCTCTGACGGGTGGCAGCGGAGGCGGCGAATCTATTAATGCCCGACTACACACGTAGAGGCTGTTGTGACTCTTATTCGGACGGGGGTTCAATTCCCCCCATCTCCACCATTTTGGTGCGAAAAACTCCCTCTCTAACGAGAGGGAGTTTTTTTGTTTCCGCCCTGTTTACCCCCTATAACCAGAGGTTTTAAGCGTTTTAACATTTCCTACCTAGTCGGACTCGGCGCACTATTCTGCGCATTGTTTGAGCATATATTCTCTGTTTCTCCGCTCTTTCTCTGAATCTTTCGACGGAGTTCGAATCGCGTCCGAACATCGACATCCTTTAAGCGCAGGCATTTATGCAAAACGCCATTTTTGGCCGTTGTGTTTGAGCGTCATCCGGTGACTTATTTCGGTCGAACATTCGAACCCTAATCCGGACTTGCCGAAGGAAGAACCGTTAATATTATTTCCGTAACGCCGTTACATCCTCAAAACAAGTCGTTTGCAAATCCCCAGCTGGAAGATTCATAGCCCAGCCCGAGTGTAACGATTGTTAAATTTCCTTCCCATTGGGCGGACCGCAGAAGAGCTCCCGACAGCAAAAAGCCCGAATAGCATTCAAGCTATTCGGGCTTTTTCATGGCCGTAGACTTAAGTCTTAGGTGAATCCAAAATGCGCTCGTTGCTCTGCCCAATCGGCAGGGAAGCTAAGGACGAGCTTTGACAACGACAGACCGTCGGGTTCTTCGCCGTTGAGTATGGCCTCCACAATATCCGGCGCAAGCGTGGTGAGTTTCAACGTACGCGAGATGTATGAACTATCCACGTAAAGCGACCGGGCCAACTCGGAGACGGATTTAATCTCACCGTTCTCCAGTAACTCAGCCCACGAAAAGGCCCGAGCGAGCGATTGGACCACTGCAGATTGAACGACGTCGGGCATATCGGCGTTGTCGCCCTCCAGCGTTTGGGGCGTATAAATCACCTTCCGACCATGACTTCTTTTCACAAACATGGGGATGTGAATATGTAGGTTTCCGTTTTTGTTCACCGTGATGGTTGCCTTGCTCATGCGTTCCTCCCTTCGACTTCTTCGGCCAATCCTGTCAGTTCAGAAACCAAACCGGTGAGACCGTTGGTTTTCAATGTCATATCAATGCCGCTCTCCCGAATCTCAATCCGATCCACCAGCAAACTGATTAGGCGATTGCGTTCCAGCGGGAAAAGATCTTCCCAGAAGACCTCAATGCTCTGAAAGGCAGCGGAAACATCGGCTTCAGTGATGGCTCCTTCCTTCATCAAATTCAATTGGGCAATGATGGCCGCAAGCTGATCGCTCAGTTCGCCTACGTGACGGTTGGCTTCCATCAATTGGTTGAAGGATCCGGAATCGGTACTGTCCGCAGACATTCGGGCCAATGCCTCCCTTTGTGCGGTGCGGAGCTGTTCCTGTAGCTTTAACCGTTGCGCATCCAGCCGATCCCGCTCTTCATTTTCCATTTTACGGGCGGTGAAGTAGGTTTTGGCCACCAACGTAGGCGTTCGAAATACTGCGCCAAGTTGCTCCAGTACCACTTTTTCAATGTCGCCGCTTGAAACGCGTTTAATCGGGCATTGGCTGACCGGACGCTTATCATCTTTGATGCAAATATAATATGAATAGCGGCGATCCTTCTTCATCGTGTAAGTGATCCCCATGGCACAATCGCAATGACCGCATCGAATCACCCCACTTAAGGGCGATATGGTTTTTACTCGCGCCTTGACCCTTTTTGCCAGTTGATTTTCCGAGAGCAGAGCCTGTGCTTGGTCCCAGACTTGTTGATCAATCAACGCATCATGTTCCCCTGAATAGTTTTTCCCTTTGTAGGCAATCTCTCCGAGGTAGAGTCGATTATTCAGCAAGCGATAAATGTGGCCGTTGTTCCATTCGGTCCCAGTTCGTTCTATCCCTTTCTTAGTCGTCCACGACTTTGTTTTATATCCCTGTTCGTTTAGCTCTTTGCCCAGTTGCTGAGCGGAGCCGAGCTGAACGTAACGTTTAAAGATGCGCTGTATCAATCGCGCCTCATCCGGGTTAACCAGTAGCTTTTTCTTTTCCCGATCCACGTCATACCCGAGCGGAGGAACCCCGCCGCAATATTTACCTCGCCGCTTGGCCGCTGCGACCTTATCGCGGATACGTTCGCCGATCACTTCACGCTCGTACTGAGCAAAGGTAATCAGGATGCCTAAAAACATGCGCCCTGTTGGGTCGGTGGTGCTGAAATGCTGGGTAACCGATACAAAGCTCACCTCCTTCTCATTAAACACCTCAATCATTTTCATAAAATCAAGTAATGAGCGCGAAAGCCGGTCAATCTTGTAGACCACGATCAAATCGACCTTTCCGGCATCGATGTCCGCGAGTAGTTGTTTCAACGCCGGACGCTCCATGGTACCGCCTGAGAATCCGCCATCGTCGTAACGCGTGGGAAGCGCTCTCCAGCCCTGAAGTTTTTGACTCTCAATATAGGCTTCTCCTGCTTCACGTTGGGCATCCAGCGAATTGAACTCCTGTTCCAGTCCTTCCTCATGACTCTTACGGGTGTAGATCGCGCATCGCAACATTTTCCCAGTCTGTTGGGTGTTCACATTATTCAGCATTTTTGGTCTCCTTCTTCCCTCTGTAGTCTCGCTTCACGCCGAAAAAGATTTTCCCATTCCATTGCGTTCCCGTAATTGTCCGAGCCACCGCACTGAGTGACCGGTATATTTGCCCCTCATATTCGAATCCGGTTTCTCGGGCGATTACCTCGTACTGCCTTTGATGCCAGAGGCGCACGAAACGCGTTCCGGGCAAAATGGAGTCATGCGGTTTACGGGCATCCGGGACTGGAACTTTTACCGTCGCAATCGGATCCTTCCCCGCTATCTGCTTCAGGCATTCTTTTGAGGGTTCCGACAGACCACCGTAATAGAGCTCCTGTATCCGGTAAGCCAACCGCTTGAGTAAAAACGCCTTTCTATATTTCGGGGCTTGTTCGCCATATAGGTCGAACCATTTTTCCCGGAGCTGTTCTGAGCTCATCTTCTCCAATGCTGCCAACTGGCGCAGTACCGACACCCGAGAGCGGTCATTATTTCGTTGTTTCAATTCATCCATGAAATCCTCCTTCTATGTTTCTGGACTTGGTTTCCATGACACACACGCTCTTGTCGCGAAACTTAGCAAGTCCTTCTCAGCTCATCGCTGCATTAATCTGCTGCATGTTGCCTTCGGAAGCGGTTTCTGAGCACCGCAATGGCCAGAATTTCTGAAATTGCATCCCAGTGGATCTCTGGATTCGGCTGGACGGAAGGCCTGGATGAATTCTCTATTTGGGCTAAAAATGGATTTTCTGAGGCAAGTTCTATGTTCTGCATACAAATCTCCTTAATTTCGGTCGATATGTCGGTTACCTACCGGAAACCCGGGGAAAACGTCGGGAAATAGAACTAAATCGGGGAAATTACCGTAGCAATATCTGAGTGCAACTCGGCTAGAATGGTATGCTGCGAGGTTCACAAAAGGATTCGTAAATTCATTCAAAAATAAATACCATGTATGATTTCGAGTTTGGTAGATGGCAAAGTTGATTCAATCACCAATAATTCAGGTTGATGAACGTCAGAATGGTGAAATTGGATCGGTGTAAGGAGATTTTTAGTGAGAAAGAATAGTAAAAAAGTACAGCTATCAGAGGTTGCCGAAGTGAAGTTCAAAACCCTGCAACAGTTACAGAGCACTGATTTAGTTGCAACCGAGTCATTTGCAAATGCTGTCAGGGGGAAAGTTTCCTCGACTCCTTGTTTTGCTTCTTTAGATGATGATAACCAGTCGTTTTACTTCTATTCGGGAGAAATGCATAAAACACAACAAGAGATTGCTGTGGAACTGAGATACGGGGAAGAATTTGAACCATCAATTGTAATCATATCTCGTAAACTCGAGGAACAAGGTTCCTGTAGTCACATAGCTAAAAGGAATAATTTACTCGTTATTAGAGCAAAAAAAGATGTCCGCATATCGGTGGAGGAACTTAAAGCAGTAATCAATCGATCTTTATCGAACCGGTTAATTTTTTCTGACCTTAATAGTCAATTTGAAGCAGAAAAGAAAAAAGTGGTTAGTGCTTCTGTTGCTGGAGATATATTGTGGAAGTTGAAAACTTCGTCGGGCGGAGAATTGGAAGCATTTGAATCGGATCTTTTATCTTTTTTATCGAATCAATCAGTTGATCTTGATCCATCCATTAAATCCGAAAACGATTCTGACAATGAGCAAATTGATGAAATCCTGGACTTGTTGAGAAGAGACCAGATGCCCTTGGAGGCTATAAGTAATCATGTTTGTTGGGTAGAACCATTCAAGAATCTCTGCAATTGGCCCGTAACGTTTTCCTGTCGAAGTATAGCAATTCTTTTTGATCATCGATTTATTACTTGGCTTTTTGACTATTTTGACCTCTGTAAAAAAGGGAAGCGTATTTCATGTTTCAATCCTGCTATTGAATCCAATCTATGGGGAATCATAGAAATAGATATCCTCGAAGAACTCTTGGACATGGCAAACTATGAGGAATGGAGCGATGACTACTCTTTATCACGTTGTGGTGATGAAGGTCTGCTGGATGGGAAGCGTTGGAAGACATTTTTTAAAACCAGATCGGAAGAAGAGTTAGTTCGTGTTTTTTTGAAATGCTTTTTCTCCATAGCGATAAAAGGGTTGGATGATCTGAAGCAATGGATTAGTGCAAGCACCAATACAAAATCCTCCTTACTGAGAAGGGTTATTGCCGACCACCTTCGAAATCTATTGCCTTCTGATAGAATACTTCTAGAGCTTTACACTGATAGTATCCGAGAAATAGAAGAACGATCTGTTGGCACCTCAAAAACAATCAGAGAGGATAATGCTGATGAGGAAATGGCAGATATGATCGTTGAAAAAATGATGACGAGGATGGGGAATTCATCTGGTTTTGATGAGGGAATCACGCCATCTCAGTCGAAAGAAAGTAACTGTACTTTTTTCCCCACACCGCCCGGTACCACGTGGGAAGATATAAAAATTCAGTTTCGCGATAATCACAAGGTTACGATTTGGGCTGGTGAAGAAACTCATATGTACACTTATGGCGAAATGGGCATGATGAGCCAAAAAGACAAAAAACCAACCAAACAATGGGTCTGGCTTGATGGATTTGCTCAGTCAAATGGCAAGATTGATTGGAAAAATAGAATGGCAGATCATGCTCTCAAAAAACAAAAACATGAGCTATCTAAACGCCTCCGCAATTTTTTCCGTATAGAAGACGATCCCATTGTTTGGGATCAAGGCTGCTATTATTGCCGCTTCAAGATTCTTCCGGAGGGAGCTGTCGACGGCTGCTAACCGCTTTTTTATAACAACCACATTTAACAGAGCCTCGATCCATTAATTTGGATCGGGGCTTTTTTGGTTTTTGGGGTTTTCCGGTGATATTTCACCGGATGGTCAGAAAAAAAGTTAAGAAAAATTTCCCGTCATAATTACCCCAATCCTTAGAAAACTCGAAAGTTCGGCTCTCGGAGCGCGGTGATATTTCACCGTTAAAACGAAATTTCACCAAAGCGGGATGACAGGTCTGGTGTTCAACACGAAACCACGACCGCACCCGGAGAAATTATTCCAGTCCTGTCATTCGGGCGCTTCGACAATGACAGGAGATTCGGAATGTTAACTTCGAATTCATATGAAGGTATTGATACCTACGCCGCCAACCTTATCCGTAACAAATCCCGATTGCTGATAGGCAAAGCCGGTCTCACAGAAAGCGACCGCCCAGACCTGGAGCAAGAACTGATGATTGATCTGCTCGAACGGATGAAACGTTACAAC
>JAZGFK010000114.1:0-14529 GCA_036479375.1 Pontiella sp.
TGCGCGTTGAGTATGAAATACTCGCGAAGAAGTACGGCCAAAAAGAGCGAAAACAGACTTAACCTCCGCCCCATTAGCCCCCCCCCTGGTGCGTCCGCCGGGACGGCGTTACGAAAATAGAAACTTACGCGATTTTAGCGAAGAGGTCGCCCAGGAACACCGCAAGCTACGATCAACTTGGTCATGAGAATGGCCACAGAAAATCTTGGTTGGGGCTACTCGAAGATTCTGGGTGAATTGAAAAATCTGGGCATCCGAATCGGGCGCACGACGATTCAGGATATTCTTAAACGGGAGGGACATTATCCGGTTCCGGACAAGGCAAAAAGAATTCGTCCGGTAACTGGAAACAATTTATTAGTTCCCATATGGAGACCTTGGTTGCCTGCGATTTTTTCAGCAAACCGGTTCTTACATGGAGAGGCAGGGTTGATGCCTATGTCTTGGTATTTATCCACCTCGGTAGCCGAAAAGTTTTCATGAGTCCCCCGACTTTCAATCCATGCGATGAGTGGGTTCTTCAGCAGGCTCGTAATGCCCCCATGTGGTTGGACGATATCGGCGTTAAGGCGACCGGTTTGATTCGTGATCGCGACACAAAATTTACGACACTTTTCGATGCCATTTGGAAAAGCGAAAGTGCGAAAGTCCATAAGACTCCGGTGCGATCGCCTCCGGTAAATTCTTTCGCAGAATGTTATATTAGAAAAATTAAATCTGAAGGTTTGAATCACTTTATTTACTTCAGTCTGGATCATCTTGATCACATTAATCGAGAAGTACTACCACAACCAACGTCCTCATCAGGGAATTGACATTAATAACAACGTTCTTGATGTGGATTTCAGACCGACTGATCAGGGCGAAGTAAAACGGGAACAACGACTCGGCGGAGTTATCTCGTGGTATTATAGAAAAGCTGCGTAGTTCTCCGCACGCCGTCATTTTTAAGATTCCCCTTCCCGTTCGGACTGAACGGAGGATTCACCGTGCCTTAATTGCGTAAAGCCGACTATTTTCCTAACTTTCATCGGTCTCTTTTACAACTTTTCAGTCTACCACCGATATAATTTTCGGCCAAAACCACTCCACCTGATTTCATTACTCAAACACGCTGTGACTAATTTCCGGACAGTCCAGCGGATGTCCACGAAGGCATCCGCATCCTTGAGAAATAAAAGAACACCTGAACTTGCCTAAACCCGCAGTTTCAAAATCGTAAATCAGGCTCTATCCGGAATCGTCAACATCCCGGCCTTTTGCTAGCCCACGGCAACAGGGTGGTCGGGAGGCTCTCCCTTTCCCTTACACCCGCAAGCGTCCGAGCCGCAATCCGCCGCGGATTTCCCAGCAAGCTCACGGATCGTGGTATACGGGAAGAAGCCGGTGTTGTGCCCGTCCGACCAGTCGACCAAAATGGCATAGTTACCAATAATACCAACCTTCTCCGCATGGATGTCCATTGGAACAGACGCAGGATCAAGTAATGGAGCACGCGTCATTTCGTCGACACATAATGCGCAGGAGCAGGCGCGGCGCAAGGCGGCATTAGAAAGGGTTGATATTTCGCCATCCGCCCATTTGATCATAATTTTTTTGGCGTCAAATTCGACTTCGGGGCGATTCACTTTTTCGAGGATCTTTTTACCAAGCGTTCGGATGACAATATCGGTGGTTTCTTCAGCAATTTCACCGCCTGTCAGAGCATCAAGCGATCCACTCAGGTTTCCAGTCATTGGAAGTTCCGCAATGGTTTCTATGCCAAAACGCTCTTCAAGTGTTTTTCCGCCGGCTTCCCCGAAAATGTAATGCTTCTTGTCGCAACCATCGCAAATAAAGTAGGCCATGTTTTCGATAACACCGAGAACAGGAACATTCACCTTATCGAACATCATAATGCCCTTGCGTACATCGGTCAGCGACAGCTGATGCGGCGTGGTCACAATAACGGATGCATCAATCTGAACAGCCTGGGAGATCGTTAGCTGAATATCGCCCGTGCCGGGAGGCATATCGATAATCAGATAATCCAGTTCTCCCCAGGCAACACCGTGCAGCAGCTGGGTCATGTATTGCGAAACCATCGGGCCTCGAATAACCGCAGGGCCATCGCCCATCAAAAACCCGAATGACATCAGCTTTACGCCATCAACATCGTGGGGAACAAATTGATTGTCGGCGGTCGCCTGAACGCCCGGTTCATGAAGATTGAACAAGGTCGGAACGGAAGGTCCGTAGATATCAGCATCCAGCAGTCCCACTTTAGCGCCGCGTGCGCCGAGGGTCTTCGCCAACATGGCGGCCACCGTAGACTTGCCGACTCCGCCCTTGCATGAGCTTATAGCCAAGATGTATTTCACTTCTTTCAGCCCGCTTTTTTCAGCCGTGATTTCGCGATCTTCGCGTTTACGGGCCGTCATGGTCGGCAGCACCTTTTCGACGCCCGGCAGATCGCCAACAAGGTCGATGGCCTGTTTCTGAAATACGGGACTTAAAGGACAGGCAGGCGTAGTCAGTTCAATAATGAACGAAACGGTGCCGCCTTCAATTTTCATGTCTTGCACAAAACCAAGAGAAACAATATCGCGCTGAAAATCGGGATCGATAATCTTGCTGAGTTCGTCCAATACCTGTTGTTCGGTAACCATCAATTTATTCCTTAAATTAAACCTAATGCGAGCAGCGCTGCGGTGGACATACTATCCCGACTCCATGGAGGATCGAAAACCAGTTCAATATCCACCTTTCCTACGCCCTCTGTTTCCTCAACAGCCTTCTGAATGTTGCCCGGGATTCTTTCGGCTTCAGGGCAATTCGGAGTCGTGAGGGTGATGCGGACGTACACTTTATTATCCTCATCGATATCGAGGTTATAAATCAGCCCAAGGTCATATACATTCACCGGGATTTCCGGATCGAATACCATACGCAGCGAGCGAACGACCTGCTTGAATAATTCGGGGTTGATTTCTTCGAGCGACTTACGCTCTTTTTTGGGTCTTCCAAACATGGGAACTTACTCCGTGGTTATTTCACCTTTCAATTTTTTCATTGCGGCATCAAATGTATGCCACGCCAGCGTCGCGCATTTGACGCGCACCGGAAATTCTTTAACACCCGTCAGTACTTTCAACTTACCTAGTGGAACATCATCAGGATATTCCGCATCTTCTGTCAAAGCGTGATGGAAACTGCCAAACAGTGCGTTAGCTTCTTCTTCGCTTTTTCCTTTGATGGCCAGCGTCATCATCGAAGCGGAAGACGTGCAAATCGCGCAACCGTTTCCATCGAATGAAACATCTTCGACGATGCCATCCTTCAACTTAATATAGACATCAATCTGGTCGCCACACAACGGATTGTTGCCATGAGCAAAGCCGTCCGGATCTTCCATCTTCCGAAAATTGCGGGGGCTTTTGTTATGGTCAAGAATGACCTCCTGATACAAATCGCGTAGGTTTTCCATTATGAAAACATTCCTATGGTTTTGACGATGGCCGCAGCCAGAACGTCGATTTCCTTAAAGGTGTTGTACATGGCGAAAGAAGCGCGCGCTGTAGCAGGCACTCCAAAGTGATCCATAACAGGCTGTGCACAATGATGCCCCGCACGAACAGCAACACCCTCGGCATCAAGCATGGTTCCAATATCGTGGGGATGCACCGCATCCAGCACGAACGAGATCAGTCCTGCCTTTTGATCGGCTTCGCCTATGATTCGAAGACCCTCGATTTCCTGCAGCTTCGACGTGGCATAAACCAGCAGGCCATGTTCATGCGCGGCAATGGCACCCAGTCCAATTTTCTGGACATAATTGATCGCCGCACCCAGCCCGATTACACCAGCAATATTGGGCGTGCCTGCTTCAAATTTATAGGGCAAAGCATTGTACGTGGTTCCCTCAAAACTGACGGAAAGAATCATATCGCCACCCCCCTTATAAGGCGGCATTTCGTTAAGTAACTTTTCTTTTCCGTAAAGGACTCCGATGCCGGTTGGACCGTAGAGCTTGTGTCCGGAAAATACGTAAAAGTCGGCGTCCAGTTTTTGGACATCAACCGGGATATGCGGAACCGCCTGCGCGCCGTCGACCAGAACAGGTACTCCTATGGCGTGTGCAGCATCGATAATTTCTTTTATCGGATTAACCGTTCCTAGTGCATTGGAAACATGCACCACCGAAACTAATTTTGTTTTTTCAGACAGCAGCTCGGCAAAGCGATCCATCTCCAACTCGCCCTTGTCGGAGATCGGAACAACTTTCAGTTCTGCACCGGTCTGCTCACAGACGATCTGCCACGGAACAATATTAGAATGATGTTCCATATGGGTGATTAAAATTTCATCACCCTTCTGCAACCGTGGACGGGCGTAGGATTGCGCAACCAAGTTAATTGAATCGGTCGTTCCACTGGTAAAAACAACCTCATGTACACAGGACGCATTAATGAATCCACGGACGGATACGCGCGCATCATCATAGAGGTTGGTCGACTCCTGACTCAGTGTATGTACGCCGCGATGGACGTTGGAATAGTTGTTTTCGTAGAGTTCCGCAATCGCATTAATCACCTGAACAGGACGTTGGGCCGACGCGCCGTTGTCGAGATAGACCAATGGCTTTCCATGAATTTCCCGTCCAAGGATGGGGAAGTCATTTCGGATCGAAACTACATCATACTGGGCGGTGTTACTCACGCGGTTACCCTTTCAAGCCAGGCATTAACCAGCCGTTCAATTTTAGATTTAACGGCCTTGTTCTTCACTTCGTCCAATACTTCATTGGCAAAGGCAAACGTCAGCATGGCATGTCCGGCAACCGGATCAATACCCCGCGTCTGCAGGTAGAAAAGAGCAACTTCATCGAGCTCACCGATCGTAGCTCCATGGGTACACTTCACATCGTCCGCATAAATTTCGAGCTGCGGCATGGAATGAACTTTAGGGCCCCGTTTGAGTAATAGGTTTTTATTCGACTGGATAGCATCGGTTACTTGCGCATCCTTCTGAACCAGAATCCGACCACAGAAAACAGCCCGTGATTTATCATCTAAAATGCCTTTATAAAGCTCGTGGCTGTTGCACTTCGGCACCGCATGATCCATGAACATGTGTGTATCGAAATGCTGTTTTTCATTCAACAGATATAGTCCGTTACAAATGGCAAGTCCGCCCTCGCCCATTAGCTTGCCGCGAATATCATTGCGGCCTAGTACCGATCCCAATGTTACCGTGTGATTACTAAAAACGGCATCTGCTCCAACGTGCCCTTCGAGGGTCTGGAAGTGATACGATGCCTTACCCTCTAACTGAATCTTGTAGTGATCTACGTCGCCACCATCTGCTACAAACACTTCGGTAACGGAATTCGTCCAGTAGGTTGATTCTTCTGAGCCGATGTATTCTTCGACAACCGTAATCTTGGAGTTTTTCCCGCAGGACACAAAATTACGTGTATGAAATGCCGCGCCGTCCACATCAGCCAGATAGACCAAATGGATGGGCTCATCCACTTCAACATCATCGGCTACTTCGATAAACGCGCCGTCGGAAAAATAGCCCGTGTTCGCTGCAACAAATGCACTTTGTGTATCAGCCAACGTTCCAATCCGCGGATCTACCAGATCCATGATTGAACCAATGCAAACGCCTTGCGGCAAATTATCGAAACTAGATTTTTCTAGTGACAGCTTTCCGTTTTCGAAAACGACACAGATTTTTCCCAACGGCTGGTAGTCCAGATTACTGGCTTTCCATTCATCGGAGAATTCCTTATCCGCTACGGGAGAAACATTGGTAAAACGCCAGAGCTCTTCCTTCGTAGTCGGGAAGCCGCGTTCCTTAAAATCCGCCGCAGCTTGTTCACGTTGTTGGTTAAAATCCATGATTACGGCCCCTCTTCGCCGGCCCAGGAAGCATAGCCATCATTTTCAAGCTCCAGCGCCAGTTCCTTGCCGCCCGATTTAACAATCTGGCCATGAACCATCACGTGTACAAAGTCTGGAACAATGTAATCGAGCAGTCGTTGATAATGAGTAATTACCAGGAACCCGCGGTCCGGACTGCGAAGCGCGTTTACCCCATCGGCAACAACACGCAGTGCATCGATGTCGAGACCTGAATCCGTTTCATCAAGGATGCCCAATTTTGGCTCGAGCATCGCCATCTGGAAAATTTCGTTCCGTTTCTTTTCACCCCCGGAGAAGCCTGAATTAACAGCGCGTTCCAACAGGTCGTTGCGAATCTGAACCACCTTCTTTTTATCTTCGATGAGATCGAGAAAGTCCATCGCATCCAACTGCTCTTCGCCACGGTGTTTACGGCCAGCGTTAACCGCCGCCTTTAAGAAGTACATGTTGCTGATGCCGGGAATTTCAACCGGATATTGAAATGCCAGAAACAGGCCGGCGCAAGCGCGTTCGTGTGCGGCCAAGTCATCCAGATTCTGCCCGTCAAAGAGCAGTTCCCCTTCCGTCTTCTCATAGACTTCGTTTCCGGCCAGAACATTTGAAAGTGTGCTCTTGCCCGATCCGTTGGGACCCATGATGGCATGAACTTCGCCCGCATTAATGGATAGGTTGATCCCTTTCAGAATTTTATTTCCTGCAACATTAGCGTGCAGGTTTTTGATATCAAGTAGTGCCATTATATTCTCCAATTTCTAAATTATTAACCTACGGAACCTTCCAGACTGATGCCCAGCAACTTCTGCGCTTCCACGGCAAATTCCATCGGGAGTTCTTTAAATACCTGCTTACAGAATCCATTCACAATCAGACTCACCGCTTCTTCCGTTTCGAGGCCGCGCTGGTTGCAGTAGAAAATCTGATCTTCTCCAATCTTCGTGGTGGTTGCTTCGTGCTCAACCTGTGCAGTTGGGTTGTTGACTTCAATATACGGAAACGTGTGCGCACCGCACTGATCGCCGATCAGCATGGAATCGCATTGTGAAAAGTTACGCGCATTTTCTGCGGTTTCTTGAACCCGAACCAAGCCACGATAGCTGTTCTGCGCTTTACCAGCCGAGATTCCTTTGCTGATGATTGTGCTGCTGGTGTTTTTCCCGATATGAATCATTTTAGTGCCCGTATCGGCCTGCTGCATGTTGTTCGTGACCGCAACGGAATAAAACTCACCAACTGAATTGTCACCCTTCAGGATACAACTCGGATATTTCCAGGTGATCGCCGATCCGGTTTCAACCTGCGTCCACGAAATTTTGGAATTATCACCGCGGCAATGCCCACGTTTCGTAACGAAGTTGTAAATACCACCCTTTCCGTTTTTATCGCCGGGATACCAGTTCTGAACGGTGGAGTATTTAATCTGTGCATCTTTGTGGGCAACGAGTTCAACTACGGCCGCGTGCAATTGATTTTCATCGCGCATCGGTGCGGTGCATCCTTCGAGGTAGCTAACGTATGCGCCTTCGTCGGCAATCAACAGCGTCCGTTCGAATTGTCCGGTGTTGGCGGCATTGATGCGGAAGTAGGTGGAAAGTTCCATCGGGCACCGAACGCCCTTTGGAATATAACAGAATGATCCGTCAGAAAAGACGGCCGAGTTGAGCGTCGCGTAGTAGTTATCCTTATAGGGAACCACGGTTCCGAGATACTGTTTAACCAATTCGGGATGCTCTTTCACGGCATCGGAAAATGATCCAAAAATGATGCCCATATCATTCAGCTTGCCCTTAAAGGTCGTTGCCACGGAAACCGAATCGAACACCGCATCTACGGCAACGGTGGCCACACCCGCCAACACCTCTTGTTCACCCAGGGGGATGCCTAGTTTTTTGTAGGTCTCCAGTAACTCAGGGTCGATATCATCCAAACTCTTCGGGGCATCAATCTTTTGCTTCGGAGCGGAATAGTAGCTGAGTGCCTGGTAATCAATCGGTGGAAACTCGACTTTTGCCCAGGTGGGCGCTTCAAGTGTTAACCAGTGGTGATACGCCTTCACCCGCCATTCAGTAAGCCATTCAGGCTCTTCTTTGCGCTTAGAGATTGCGCGGACAATATCTTCACTCAAGCCCGGTGGCAGACTCTCGGATTCGATATCGGTAACGAATCCGTATTTGTATTCCTTATCCGTCAATTCATCGAAGGATTTTTCGTCTTCAATCTTCATAATTATCCTGTGTGGAATTTCTTCTGCATCGGCTCCGATACAGTGTTTGTTACATTTAAAAACGAGTCATTAGCCGTTAGACATATCGGCCAGTGTCAGGCCGCGCAACGCACCGATTACCGTATGATTAATCTGTTGCCAGCTGGTACTCACCGGACAATCTCGGTCGCATCCTTCAACGGTCGAGCATTCCGTAATGGCTACCGGTCCCTCAACGGCCTCTATGATGTCGATTGCTGTAATTTTACTGGCTTGCTTGCTAAGCGAATAGCCGCCTTTGCTTCCCTGATGGGATTTAAGAATACGGCCTTGTGTCAGAATTTTAAGCACCTTACTTACCGTAGGAAGCGGAACATCGATCGATGCGGAAAGATCCTTTGCATTGTGAAGCAAGTTCTCATCCTGATTAGCCATGTAGGCCAGCAGTATGAAACCGTAGTCCGTAATTTTCGTAATCCGTAACATGTTTACCTTTTCGCAAAAAAAACTAGACCTATTTGGTCTAATTGGGCAGACACCGTATCAGAAGGCCGATAGCGCGCAAGCATTTTGTAACTGTTTTAGTCCTATTTAGACTCGATGCAATCAAGGCGTGATCATGAAGGGATTTTAAGCCGATTTTTAGCGGCTGAATTTGCATCATATTCGGAATGATACCGGGGGAAATTGTTGAATTTAGTCCTGCAGCTTGGCCTTTTCCCAGAACAGGTCGAGTTCCTCGGCACTGAAGTCTTTGAGCACTTTGCCGGTGGCGTGCACTTGATCTTCAACACGCTGAAAACGACCAACAAATTTTTTAATGTTTTGGTTCAGCAACTCTTCGGGATTATGCCCCATAAAACGACTGACATTAACAACGGAAAAGAGAAGATCGCCCAGCTCATCACGTATATCGGATTCGTGGTTTCGGCTGATTGCCTCTTTTACTTCTTCGATCTCTTCGTGAAGTTTTTCGAATACATCGTCGATATGCTTCCAATCAAATCCTGCTCGGGCAGCACGTTTCTGAATCTGATGGGCTTTTTGCAGCGCAGGAAGATGCTTTGGAATTCCGGATATGATCGAAGACTGTTTTTTGTCCTCTCCCTGTTTTTCGGCTTTTTTGATCGCATCCCAGTTCTGTAGAACCTCGCCTGTATTAGCGACTTTTACCTCTCCAAAAACATGCGGATGACGACGAACCATTTTATCCGAAATCCCATTAACCACATCCTTGAACTCAAACCCGCCGTCTTCGGCTGCAATCTGGCTATGGAAAACAACCTGTAAAAGCAGGTCGCCTAGTTCCTCTTCCAACTCAGAGCTGTTTCCGTTTTCGATGGCATCAATCACTTCATAGGCTTCTTCGATCAGATCCGACTTAAGAGAATCGTGCGTCTGCTCCCGATCCCACGGACAACCATCGGGGGCCCGTAGTTTCAGCATAATATCTAATAATTTTTCCATAGATTCGCCCGATTTCGTCATCGTTTTCTCCGGTGTACAAAAAAAGGCGTTCCAAAAACTGGAACGCCCGTCAAACCAATCAAACCGGTTACATGCGCAAGGTGAGATCGAGGATCGAGTCAGGCCTTTCGTCGCTCAGCGAATCCAACACCATTTTGGCACCGCTGAAATCCTGGAATGAAGTGAATTCATCCGGAACAACGATACAGGCGGCACCGGCAGTCAGTGCGCCCTTGCAGGCAATCTGCGAGGAGACAATGGCAACGAGCGTTGAATGCTCCTTGTCGCACTGCTTAAGAATTTTCAACCAGTCGTCGGCGCGTGGAAAGGATTCTTTCACTTCTTCCGGAATGACCAACTCAACACCAAGCGTATCGAGGCCAAGTTTCTTCATAAGCTTGCCGGCAACGGCTTCCGGCAGGGCGGTAAAGGTAACCACTGGAATGCCGCGTTTTTGAGTCGCCTTAATGAGTTTTGCGAGGCCAGCATCGAGTTCGGCTTCGTTTTCGCAATAATTAGCAACCGTTTTGTCAACTTCGTTAACGGCCTTCTCAATGGCATCGGTCTTTTTACCGGCACGTTTCAGAACATCCGTAACAGCAGCGCGGTGCTGGGGAGACATCATCGAACGCGAAAATTGAATTTTCGTAAGTTCAACGCCTTTAGTCTTGGCAGCACTTTGAAGGGCAGCAAACTCCACAGCGCGTGTCTTCGCTGCAACATATTCGAGTTCGAAGATTAAGGCGTGAGTTGAACTGCCTTCTGTTTCATCCGTTTTCGCGTCTTTGCTCATAAATCAAATGCTCCTTTATTCCTGCTTCTTTTTTAAAAATGAGGGCGTAGTGTATGGAGCTTAATCCTTTAGGTCAAGTACTGTATTTCCTGCCAGAAACAGCGCTTTCCAAGGGCTGAAAAACAATTCGCAACCTTAAAGGGTTGCATGGCGGGCGTCGGATATAGATGATATGCCGAATTTTGAAAAACCAATCTCGAAAAAAGGCTCGTTTTTACGAAAAACACTATGAAAAAAGCGATTATTGCACTTGAAGATGGCACCTGCTTTGAAGGCCGTGCGTTTGCGGGTTCCGGCGAAGTCTACGGTGAGCTGGTATTTAACACCTCAATGACCGGCTATCAGGAGATTCTGACCGACCCCTCCTACTACGGACAGATCGTTACGATGACCTATCCATTGATTGGAAACTATGGCATCAACGACGAAGATATGGAATCGCGCGGTATCTTCGCGCAAGGCCTGATTGTAAGTGAATGTTCCCGAATGTACAGCAACTGGCGGGCAACCAAATCACTTCCCGAATACCTCGAAGAAAACGAAAAGATTGGCATCGACGACGTCGATACCCGCGCCATCACCCTGCACATCCGCGACAAAGGCGCTATGAAATGTGTAATTTCCACGGTAGACCTCGATAAAGAGAGCCTGATTGCGAAAGCCAAAGCTTCCGAGGGACTGGTCGGACGCAATCTAGCCGTGGAAGTCACGACCGACTCCACCTATGTCTGGCCGGAAGGCGGGAAGGGTGATGCCTCTTATAAGGTAGCGGTTATTGATTGCGGAATTAAACTGAACCAGCTTCGGATTTTCGATGATCTCGGCTGTGAATGCACCGTCTATCCAAACACGTCGTCCGCTACAGAGATTCTCGCCAGCCATCCAGACGGCATCTTTATTTCCAACGGACCCGGCGATCCCGCCGGCGCGCCACAAGTCACGGAACTCGTCGGCAAACTGATCGAATCCAAAGTTCCCATGTTTGGAATCTGCTTCGGCCATCAGATGCTTAGCCTCGCGCTCGGTGCCGAAAGCTTTAAACTTAAATTCGGCCATCGCGGCGGTAACCAGCCCATTCAGGATCTGCGCACCACTAAAGTGGAAATTGCATCGCACAACCACGGCTTCTGCATCGATGCAGACTCCGTTAACTCCGACATCGCCGAAATCACACATATCAACCTTAATGACAACACCGTGGCTGGCCTGAAACATAAACACCAGCCCTTATACTGCGTACAATATCATCCCGAAGCGGCTCCAGGTCCCCACGACCCGTTCTACCTCTTTGAGGAGTTCATCGACTTAATGAAGGAAAACAAATAATGAATCATCCCGAATGGATTGCCATCCTCGATTACGGCTCACAAGTCACCCAGCTGATTGCCCGCCGCCTACGCGAACAGAAAGTCTATTGCGAAATCATTCGTTTCGATACGACGGCAGAAGAACTGAAAGCGCGAGCGCCAAAGGGAATCATTCTTTCCGGCGGCCCCTGCAGTGTGCCCGATGCTGATTCTCCCAAGTGCGATCCTGCTCTTTTCGACCTCGGTCTTCCAATTCTTGGAATTTGCTATGGCATGCAGCTTACCGCGCAGACCCTTGGTGGATCCGTCAAACCCGGTTTAAAACGCGAGTTCGGCAAGGCCATGATGACCATGACAAAGGACTCACCGCTCTTTAAAGGGTTGCCACCAGATATTCAGGTCTGGATGAGCCACGGGGATAAAGTGCAAACGATGCCCGAAGGTTTTGAGGTGGTCGCCGAATCCGATAACTGCCCCTTCGCCACCATTCAAAATCTAGACAAACAGATTTTCGGCGTCCAGTTCCACCCCGAAGTGGTTCATACACCACAGGGCAAGGAAATGCTTTGGAACTTTGCATTCAGCATCTGCAAATGCACCGGCGACTGGGAAATGTCCAAGTTCGTTGAAGACACCATTCGCTCCGTACGCGAACAGGTAGGCGACGATCATGTTCTGCTCGGTCTGAGTGGCGGAGTTGACTCGTCTGTTGTTGCTGCCCTGCTCCACAAAGCCATCGGCGAACAGTTGCACTGTGTGTATGTTGACAACGGTCTTATGCGACACAGAGAAACCGAGGAAATTGAAGACCTGTTTGGCCGGGCATTTGGTATTGACCTGCACGTCGCCCATTCTGGAGAACTCTTCCTGAATAAACTAATCGGCATTTCTGATCCCGAAGAAAAACGCAAAATTATTGGCTGCACCTTCATCGATGTATTTGCCGAAAAGGCGCGCGGTCTTAACGATAAGGTTAAATTTCTTGCTCAAGGCACACTGTATCCCGATGTAATTGAATCCGTTTCCCCCATTGGCGGCCTTTCGGCCACGATCAAGAGCCATCACAATGTGGGCGGCCTTCCGGATGATCTTCAATTTGACCTTGTGGAACCTCTACGCGAACTCTTTAAAGATGAAGTCCGCGAAGTAGGCCGCGAGCTGGGACTCCCCAGCTACGTTGTTGACCGACAGCCCTTTCCCGGACCTGGGTTGGCCGTACGAATCATTGGCGACATCACCCCCGAACGCATCGAAATACTCCAGCAGGCCGACCTGCGTGTTCGGGAAGAAATCATGAAAATGACGAACCACCTTGATGTTTGGCAATATTTCGCGATTCTTCTGCCGGTTCAAACCGTCGGAGTCATGGGAGACGATCGCACCTACGAAAGTGTCGTCGCCGTTCGCGCCGTCGAAAGCCGCGACGGTATGACCGCTGATTGGTACAAACTCCCCTACGAAGTGCTGGATTCAATTTCGAATCGTATCATCAACGAAGTCCCCGGCGTAAATAGAGTCTGCTACGACATCAGCTCTAAGCCGCCGTCCACGATTGAATGGGAGTGAGCGGAAACCTGAAACTTGAAGATAAAAACATGAGCAGCGAATTCGACAGATGCGATTTAAGGAACCGAACAACAGCGCTCGCCATTCAAGTTGTCCATTTGTACGGTTCGCTTCCCATGAAAGATCGATACGACATTCAAGTTGCCGGGAAACAAATAATACGTTCAGGGACTTCGGTTGCGGCCAACTACCGCGAAGCATCTCGGGCACGAAGCAAAGCCGACTTTATTTCGAAAATAGATATTTTCACATAGGAAGCGGACGAAACGTTCCTGTGGCTGGAAGTTTTAAACAAAGGTTGTAATTTAAATTTAGAAAGGATCGATCCTCTAAAACAAGAAGCCAACGAATTGATTTCGATATTCGTTACAATGTCCAAGAAAAGCAAAAGCTGATCCGACATTTCAGGTTTCAAGTTTCAGGTTTCAAATTTCAGGAGCAAACCATGCCCAAAAGAGACGACATACATCATATTCTAATCATTGGATCCGGACCGATTGTTATCGGCCAAGCCTGCGAGTTTGACTATTCCGGAACTCAGGCCTGCAAGGCGCTGCGGGAAGAGGGATACATCGTTTCCCTCATTAATAGCAACCCGGCCACCATCATGACCGATCCGGCTACCGCGGACCGTACGTATATCGAGCCGATCACGCCTGAGGCGGTTGAAAAGATCATCATCAAAGAAAAGCCCGATGCGATTCTGCCAACCCTTGGAGGACAGACCGCTCTTAATACCGCCATGAAACTGGTGGAAAACGGCACGCTGGAAAAATATGGCGTTGAGATGATCGGCGCAACCTACGATGCCATCATGCGTGGCGAAGAACGCGATCTGTTTAAAAAGGTTATGGCTGAAGCAGGCATTGAAACACTCCGAAGTTATGAAGTGCACAATTTGGATGAAGCTAAACGCGTTGCTTTAGAAGAGCTTGATTTCCCGATCATTGTCCGCCCATCCTTCACACTTGGCGGAACCGGCGGTGGTATTGCCGAAAATATGGTTGAGCTGATGGAGATTGCTGAAGGCGGTCTCAAAGCCAGTCTGACCACGGAGATCCTGCTCGAAGAATCTGTCTTTGGTTGGAAAGAATATGAAATGGAAGTGATGCGCGACAAAAAAGATAATGCCGTCATTATCTGCGCCATCGAAAATATGGATCCAATGGGCATCCATACCGGCGACAGCATCACCGTTGCTCCTGCACAAACACTGACGGATCGCGAATACCAGATCATGCGTGATGCCTCGCTGAAAGTGCTGCGCGTGATCGGCGTTGAAACCGG
>JAZGFK010000115.1:0-4078 GCA_036479375.1 Pontiella sp.
ATCACCCTGTGATAATGGTTCCACGGCCGCCTCCGATTCTGATCTGCAAGGCCCTTTTCCAAAAAGAGAAAAAGTGGGTCTTATATTTTTTTGCCCTGTTGACAAAACTTCAGCCATATGAACGTTACGGGTGAGCCTGAGTGGATTGTGGTTCATCTTCATCAACGGGCGTTGTCACGGTATGCTCAACCCGTTTATAGGTATTCCAACTTAATCCGGCAGTCGGAGCGGAGAGCCTTGCGAACCGCTCGCAGCGAAGGTTGACTTGAGATTGTTTATTTCCATTGTTCATTGGTAGTTTTTCGCCTGAGAGGGCACGCACCGGCTGTATATGAATTCCAAACCCAAGCGCTCGAACGTTTGTAACCAGCCGTTCGACCCCGTCGGTGTGCTTCGGCCGACAACAAATACACAGATATCGTCACCTAACGATGACCGACTATAAGACTTTAGCAGGTCCGGAGCCAGCGTGTTCCTTGGTAAAATATAACAGGAGACGGACATAAAAATAGCCAATACAAATCGGGCAGATCAGCTCGATGATGATGCAATACAGAAAATGAAGCGATAACAAGGTATGCCTCAGGGAATTCCTGCAACGCCTTAAAAGGCCAACTTTACAGATGATATGGCTAAATATCGCCGGTCCCAGCGGGATTTTTCATTTTCCCGATGTTCTTGGTTTATCCCGTCCGGCTTTATGGCTATTGTCCCCGTTTTAGTTGAAAAAACCTAATTGGGTGGAGCAGGACTATGATTTATCGCATTGAAATTGGTTTAAAGGATGGGGTGCCGGATGCACGTGGTCGCGGCGTAGTTCATCGGGCGGAAGGCGCTCTTAAAATGGCGATTACGGAATGCCGCACGCGTGATGTCTATAAAGTGGTCGCTAATATTGAGGCCGATACCGCCGCCGTAGTACAGAAAACCTTTGCTGATCCGGTCGTGGCTGAATCTGCCATGGACCGGCTCGATGCTCCGACCTCTTTCGACTGGATGCTTGAAATCGGATTTAAGCCCGGCGTCACCGACAACGTCGGCCGTACCGCGCGAGGCGCTCTGAATGACATTGTCGGACGGGAACTCGACTGGGAAGAACAGGTTTATACCTGCATCCAATATTTCCTTTCCGGCGATTTGTCCCGTGCCGATGTTGAACACCTCGGCAAAGACCTGTTAGCCAACACACTGATTCAGACCATTTCGGTATTCTCGAAAGACGAATGGCTGGCTGCCACGCCGGACATTTCAGCGCCGATTTTTGATGACCATCCCGAAATAAAAGTAAATGTCATCGAACTGCCGGACGACGACGCAGCCCTGATGGAGATCTCTTCTGAAGGCATTCTGTCGCTCTCGCTTGAAGAGATGCACACCATTCGAAATCACTACCTTCAGGACGACGTCAAGGCGCATCGCGCCGAACTCGATCTGCCGGAATGGCCGACCGATATCGAGCTCGAGTGTATTGCCCAGACCTGGTCGGAGCACTGCTCGCACAAGGTGTTTGCAGGAACCATCAACTATAAAGACGAAGAGACCGGCGAAGAAGAAATCATTCACTCGCTCTACAAAACCTACGTCAAAGCCTCCACCAAGAAGATCGCAGAATCGATCGACTGGCTGATCTCGGTCTTTACCGACAACGCCGGCATTGTTAAATTTAATGACGACATCCACTTGGTCTACAAAGTGGAAACCCATAACTCGCCGTCGGCCCTCGATCCATTTGGTGGGGCCATGACCGGTATCGTCGGCGTAAACCGCGATCCACTTGGAACGGGAATGGGAGCCGAGTTGGTTTCCAATGTCTGGGGCTACTGCCTCGGCTCACCCTTCTACGCCAAAGCAATTCCGGAAGGCCTGATGCATCCGCGCCGTATCCGCGACGGCGTTCACGAAGGGGTGATTGCCGGCGGCAACGAGTCCGGTATTCCTTATAGCCGCGGGTTTGAGTGTTTCGACGAACGCTTCCTCGGCAAGCCGTTGGTTTATTGCGGCACCATGGGAACGATTCCGGTAACGGTTACAGGCGGCCCGTCCGAACGTAAAGAGATTAAAATCGGCGACTGGACTGTGATGTGCGGCGGTCGTATTGGTAAAGACGGTATCCATGGCGCAACTTTCTCCTCCGAAGAACTCCGCACCGAATCGCCAGCGCAGGCCGTACAGATTGGCGACCCGCTGACCCAGCGCAAGCTCTACGAATTTATCCTCGAAGCACGTGACCTGGGACTGTTCCGCTGTATCACCGATAACGGTGCGGGCGGTATCTCCTGTTCCTTCGGCGAAATGGGAAAATATTCCGGCGGTTGCGAATGCGACCTTGCTGGCGCTCCGCTCAAATACGAAGGCCTCCAGCCGTGGGAAGTTTTGGTTTCCGAAGCACAGGAACGCATGACCCTCGCCGTTCAGCCTGAACAGCGCGCGGCTTTTGAAGTACTCGCCAAGCAACGCGACGTTGATGTGGCCTTTATGGGCAAGTACAACGATTCCGGCTACTTCACCATCAAGCAGGACGGCAAAGTCATCGGCAGTCTCGATATGGACTTTCTCTACGAAACCGGCTGCCCGACGCTCGTCATGCCCGGCATATGGAAAAAACCGGTTGTCGCAGCTCCGACGGCAGAAGTGCAGGCCGACTATACCGACACCCTCGTCAAGCTGATGGGGGATCTGAACATTTGTTCCCGCGAATACAAGAGCCGTATTTATGACGGCGAAGTTAAAGGCCTGTCTGTGGTGAAGCCGTACGTTGGTGTTAACTCCGATGTGCCGTCCGACGCCACCGTGATGCGTGTGGAATACAACAACGACCGCGGCGCGGTGCTGGCTGAGGGTATTAACCCGTGGTATTCCGACATCGATACCTACGACATGACCACCTCCGTAATCGACGAAGCCGTTCGCCGCGTCATCGCAGTCGGCGGCGACATGAACCGTATTGCGATTCTCGACAACTATTGCTGGCCGGATCCGGTTGAATCCGAAAAGACGCCCGACGGTGCTTACAAGATGGCGCAGCTCGTTCGCTCGAACAAAGCGCTCTACGATCTGACCACGGCTTATAAAACTCCGGCCGTTTCCGGTAAGGATTCCTGTAAGAACGACTCCACCCGCGGCGGCAAGAAAATTTCCATTCCACCGACGCTGCTGATTTCTACCATCGGTCAAATCGACGACGTTAAAAAGGCGATCACGATGCCACTGAAAGACGCGGGCGATGTGATCTACGTGATCGGCGAAACCAAAGATGAGCTCGGTGCTTCGGCCTACTACCGTCTGCTGGCTGCATCACAGGGTACTCCGATGAACTATGGTGGAACCATCCCGTCCGTCGATGCCGATAAAGCGCTCAAGATCTACACGACCATGAACAAGGCCACGGATGTCGGACTGCTCAAATCAGCCACCAGCCCAAGCAAGGGCGGTCTCGCCGTTTCGCTGGCACTAATCACCATCGGCGGACAGCTCGGTGCAGACATCGATCTATCCGGCCTCGGGCAGGATGCGGCCACCGCGCTCTTCTCCGAATCGAACAGCCGCTTTATTGTTTCTGCTGCTCCGGGAAAAGTCGCAGAACTCGAAGCCCTGTTTGCCGGGCTTTCAATTACAAAGGTTGGAACTGTGACCGAAGAGAAGACGCTCAAGGTAGCCGGTGCGGTTGATGTTAAGCTCGATGCTCTCGTGACGCCGTTCAAGGAAACCCTGCACGGCGTCTAAAGTAGAACGAGCGTCCCGCTCGTTTAATACCAATCGCCAAAACTTAACGCTATAAACTGTACGCACTAATCTAAACCTGAGATCGTCTGTTCATGAAAACTGGACTACCCAAACTCAAGCTGGCGGTGGAGCCTGAACTTTTAAATAAAGTTCGCAGGCTTTACCGGGAAACAATGGATTGCAGAACCAAAGAGCGGGCGCATTCGATTTTGCTCGCGGCAGGCGGAGAGCACACCTATCAGGAGATCGCGGATCTTCTGGGACGATCGAAAACGGCCATACAGGATTGGATTTCAAAATTCCAATCGGATGCAATTGAATCCTTTTATACCCGTCAGGGGCGCGGAGGAGGGCG
>JAZGFK010000116.1:0-4421 GCA_036479375.1 Pontiella sp.
ATAGCCAGGCTTTATCCATATTACCTGCGGCTACTTGTAAATCGAAGTTATTAGCTTTACCTTCTGCAATGAGTTTAAGCATCATCGGATCATTGAAGGTTTCTAGCCATTTAATTGAATCATCACCATACTGCTCAGCTTTTATCGCCCATGATTCAACCCGTTGACACAGAAGATTTGACCCAAGGTGAGTCAAAAATAGCATCCTCTACCGTTTATCTTTGGGCGATGCTGATAAGCTCGTATCTATGAAATCTTTCCGCTGGTCTGCCCTCAATGCGGCGGTGAGATGGAGATTATTGCTTTTATCACTGAGGTAGATCCCATTCACCGTGTCCTGAAACACATCGGTGAACCCACCAAACCGCCTCAGATCGCTTCTGCCCGTGCACCGCCGGTGGAATGGGATACGGATTTTGATCAAACTCCACTTCAGGAATCGGGACAAGCTGAACCGATACCAGAATTTAAGTATGATCAAACCGTCAATCGGTGACTCTACAGGATTCAATTTTTAGGTGCTGTTCCAAAAACTTGATGGAACCGGCATAGGGAACCTATCGTCTTTCGCACTCAGAATCCGCATTCACCACTATTTTATTGCACCGAGAGTTCATTAATAAGCATTTTTGTTGCCTGTCACAAACCGATATTCATTTCCCAGTTAAATTTTTTTCCATTTTAGCCATAATATTCTTCCCATAAGAACGGTAAAGTGTGTTAAAATTCCTATCCATCAACCTATCCATCAACCTATCCATCAACCTATCCATCAACCTATCCATCAACCTATCCATCAACCTATCCATCAACCTATGCACTTTCAGTGCATAGTGGTTGAGTTTTTCTATACACAGTCACTGACATTCTAACGACAAAAGGGGAGGGCTCATGACACAGTTTCCACTGGATGATCTGATTGGCGTGTACCAAACCGAAACGGGCGGCACATGGGGGAGCTATTTCTCCCACTTGATCATCGGTTCCAACGGTATCGTCACCATTGCGGGCAATCCGGTCGATGCCGACTACCTACAAGCGACGTCGACGTTGGCGTTCGGCAACACGACGATAACGGTCGGCCACAAAACGACCATTGCGCAAGGCACCATTACGTTCACTGAGGACCAAACAGGCACGACATTCAGCGGCGTCATCAAGCCTCGACCCCAAGATGGGAATGTCTCGTACGCCGGGCGCCGGATGATCGCACCAGCCGATATCGAGAAGTTTGTCGGCATCTACAATACCGAGACCGGTGGCACCTGGGGCACGTTCTTCTCGCCGCTAATCATCGGACCCGGCGCGCAGTTTTCGTTGGCCGGCAGCCCCATCTTTCCGACGTTCGACCGGTCAACCAACCATCTCAAGTTTGAACGCGCCGCCATTTTCGGTCCAACAAAGGACACCATCGCCTCGGCTGACATTCCGCTCGACTACAACGACGGCGAAGCTAAGTTCACGAGCACGATCCAGCCTCGGCCACAAGATGGCCCCGTCCCCTTTACCGGCCAACGCGCTCCGATCTCTGAGGATACGAAGGCCTTTCAGAAGATTGATGCGGCCCTTGCTTGGGACTACAAGACCGGCATTGTGTTCTCCGGGATCTGGACGTTCGACATTGCATTCCCCGACAGGGTTGCGTCGAAACCGCCCCAGAAGCTGGCCGAACGGTTCGCCGGATGGCCCACAGGCTGGACGTCGGTGGACGCGGCCTGTGACTTCAATCAGCAGGCCTGCTGTTTCAAAGGAACCGAAGTCCTTGTGATCGACAAGCAGACTGGCCAGGTGTCAACCCAACCCGAGCCATTGTCTCAGTGGATGCCTGGCATTCCCGCGGACTTCGGGCCCGTTCAAGCAGCGGTCTTCCAACCGGCGGGGACAGGCAATCCCGAGCACATGGTGCTTTACGGTGCTGCCAGCGCATACAAGATCGAGTTCATACAAGGCCACTCGCCGGCAGTCACGGCCACGCAACCTCTAGGTACCGGCAACCCGAACTTCCCAGAGAACTGGGCGAACCTCGACGCGATCCTGTACTTCCCCTATGATCCCGAGCTCGTCGTGTTCTTCATGGGCGCGCAGTTCTATGAGTCTGTCGGGCAGCTCGATTTCAACACGCTGCCGTGGACCCCTATCTATCAGATTATTGACGAAAACCACGGATTTGTGGGCTTGCCAATTGCGCGGACGAATCCGCATACGAAACGATCGATGAGCTCGTTTGCACACGACAACATCGCAACGATGCAAGCGTTCAAGAGCAATATGGGTGGGTTCAAGGATCAACATGAAGCGGACCTCTCAGCGTTGTTGACCTACGCGAAGACCCCAACACATCCGATGCCGGCGAGCGTGAGCCAAGCTGTTCGCAACATTGGAGAGTCCCCGTTGCTTCGGGCGATCCTTGGAGCGCAGTCACACTCCCGCCAGGCATCGCAGTGGAAGGCGTGGTCCATCGGCATCACCGGCGGCGGTGGGTACGGCATAGGTGCTGATGTTGGGCTTGGAATCGCCTTTGACATCTCGACAAATCGGTATCAGGCGTACTTCAACGTCGGCGGCGGGTTGACAACGCCAGGCGCGAACGTCGGCATCAAGGTCGGTCTCTACGAGTATGACGTGTTCAGCATTCCAGGCTTCTACACAAGCGGCGAGATCGAGATGGGAGGCTTTCTGAGCTTCACCGTCGGGCTCGCGTACAACTGGTGGGACGGCTTTGCCCTCGAGTTGGGCTTGGTACTCGGCGGACCCGGCGCTAGCATCGACCTGGTCGGGTACAGCTTCGACATCTACCATGGTAATCTCACGGCGGCGGTGCCGATGTCGGACTCGGAGTTGCCTTTGGCCACTTGACGGCTCGGTATCAAGCGTACGTCAACGTCGGCGGCGGGTTGACGACGCCAGATAAAAAGGGAACGCTACCCAATGTCATTAAGTTAAGAACTAAGTAATTGAATATGATATAATTTATCCTACCTTGAAAACAACCAAAGGAAGGCAAAATTGACTCTAAAAGAACCCAACTCTACTAGCAGATATTTACACTCTGATCACTAAAACCATCTCCAGCGATGCATTCAAAATACAGCACCGACTAACAGAAAATAGCTTTATTAGGACACGTATACTTTCATTCTCAATACTGATTACCTACTTTCTAAATTTATCAAAAGGTTCATATCAACAGGAGCTAGATAACTTTTTTCAGGTCATGGATTCAAGCGCACCAGCCTCTCAGCTAGTGACCAAGTCAGCCTTGACGCAAGCGCGTAAACATCTGTCTCATACTGCGTTTATTGCTCTCAACCAGCAAGCTGTCGAGGCATACTATAAATCAATAAAAAGGACACCCATATTAGACATAATAATTTGATCGGCTAGGGGCCTACTTAAAGGTAATCTGTCATCGATTAAACCTCGGTCGGTTACATGGTATGGGGCCAAGTAAAAATCTTTATCTTCGCAAATTCGTGCCAGGATAAACGGGCTAAAAAGGGATGAGTCTGTGTATTGTCAATAAACGGACAGATAATGTCGGCAGCTGAGTGGAGACGCTAAATACCAACGCACACAGCGCAGGATAATTGCCGATTCGAAATCTCTGCATGTGAAGTTGATCATCATTCTAACCCGTTCAAAAAAATGGGTTAGAATATCGAGTATTGTATTTTTGCCGAATTTACGACAGAACTCTAATCCTGTACATAGATCTCTTGTATTGTAAAAAATGCTTGTCGATTCCCATTGTCATCTTGATCGTCTGGATTTTTCTCCGTTCGACGACGACTTTTCGAATTTTATGAAACGGATTCACGACGAAGATATCGAGCATCTTTTGTGCGTATGTATCGATCTTGAGGGGTTTTCGGAAATGCGGGAATTAGTAGCAAGCTACGCAAATATTTCTTTGACCGTAGGCGTACATCCCAATGTGCGAAAAGGTCGTGATCCTGATATAGCGGAACTCTCCGCGCTGGCAGCGGATTCGAAAATTATTGGAATTGGCGAAACCGGTTTGGATTATTTTCGGAGTGAAGGTGATTTAAGCTGGCAGCATGACCGATTTCGAGCGCATATTCGTGCGGCTCGCGAAACAAATAAGCCATTGATCATCCATACGCGAAATGCAAAAGATGAAACACTCAGAATAATGAAAGAGGAGCGTGCAAGCGAAGTAGGTGGTGTATTGCACTGCTTCACCGAAGATTGGGATATGGCGCAAAAGGCAATAGATATGAACTTTTACATTTCATTTTCCGGAATAGTGACGTTTAAGAACGCAGCAACCGTACAGGAAGTGGCCAAAAAAATTCCGGAACACGGAACACGGAACACGGAACACGGAACACGGAACACGGAACACGGAACACGGAACACGGAACACGGAACACGGAACACGGAACACGGAACACGAAACA
>JAZGFK010000117.1:0-10941 GCA_036479375.1 Pontiella sp.
GCCTTTAAAAACCCCTCAATTAAAATGCGCTCGTTCCAGTTCAAATACTTGCCCTTGCGTGTTTGGGTGCTACCTTTCTCTTGCTCCATGCCGATGCTCCTATCCTCGTTTGTGGTGAATTGAAGAAAGGTTCATTTTGGCATGGGGCACTCGATTTCCAAACTGGGCATTTTAATTTACAGTCTACCTCTACCTTATCTACCGCTCTGTTGCTAAAGAGTTAACCATATGTTTATATATACCTTCTAAAGATACTCGGATATGAAATGGATACTACCCCCCCTATTGCCTTTATTATTTTTAACCGACCAGATTGCACTCGCCTCTCTTTTGAGAGGATACGTGAAGCAAAACCACAGAAACTCTATTTAATTGCTGATGGCCCGCGAGAGTCTAAACCGGATGAAGTAGCATTATGTAATGAAACCCGCAGTCTTGTCGAAGAGATGATTAATTGGGACTGCCATGTGCTGAAAAACTATTCTGATGAAAATCTGGGATGCAGGCGCCGTGTAATATCCGGACTAAACTGGGTATTCAACTATGAAGACTCCGCCATAATTATGGAAGATGACATTCTTGCAGATCTAAGCTTCTTCAAATTCTGCAGTGAAATGCTTGAGCGCTATAAAAACCATCCACAAGTAATGCAGATCATAGGCTATAATGAATTAAACTATCATCCATCATCCGGTGAGAGTTATTTTTTCTCTCGATTTACCCACTGCTGGGGTTGGGCGACGTGGAAACAATCTTGGGAACAATATCAGGAAAAACGCGTTAATCTGGAAGAGGATGTTAAAAACTTAAAACACTATTTCCCTGAAAAAATAGTGACCAGTTGGGTTGAAAAAATAATTCGTGTCGAGGAAGGAAAATGTGACTCATGGGGAACCCATTTGGGATTTGGCATACGTGCGGCCGGTGGCTTGTGTATTATTCCATCAAAAAACCTTCTAAGGAATATTGGTTTTGGTGCGGGGGCAGCACATACCGTCAATCCATTTACCCTGAAGAGATTCAAACGAATATGTTCATTCAACTTCGATCAAAGAGTGCAAAATAAAGTCCGGGCAGACGAAAAACATGATACGAAGGCTCTCAAGAAACTTGAACGTAGCAGTTTAATCACTCGAGTTAAGGATAAACTCTTCTTCTTCCTTTTTCGACCTGACCTTTCATCTCGTAAATCCTAAGAACACGTTACAATCCTAGACAATTCTGCGGGCGATAGAACACCGCAGTGGCAACGGGAACCATCGTGATGGGACCTAGACCAGCAAAGTCCAACCGCTTAAAGCCCTGCTCAATTAAATACTCAAATCCGCCTTTAAACTCTGAACGATTGGAATCATCCCAGATTATAATACCATCCTCTTTTAGAGCACATATACAGCGTTCAGCACACTCAACGCGTTTAATTCCGTCGATTACCAGAACATCGATCTTCGACGGGAATTCATTTGAGAAAGAAATATAAGCATCATCCTCCCTGAAATGACATTCAGCATTAGCCGGAAGCTTATTGGAGATCGATTCATACCAACCTCGATGGTGCTCACATGAATCAACCCGGGATGCGCGCGAACTCCACCACCGTGTAGAATTACCGCAACCATACTCAAGCACGTGCCAATTAGACTGAACCCGTTCCTCTAAGAAGGAAATAGCAGGATAACTGTACCACGGTATAGGTTCTCCGGCGGCATCAATAGGAATTCGTTTTTGAAAGCTCCGATACCAACCGATTTTAGAAAGATAAGTACCTGACCGGACGAATCCAATTCCAGCAACTAATTTTGATAAAAAAGGGCTTAAACCAGCCAGCTTCCAAATTGCTTCGACCGCAACATTATTTAAAGACATAACAACTTCCTTTTATCCGACTTCATCAATTTTTAAGGCGGATTATTGTATCTTATAACTAAACCATTTCAGACTGTTTCTTTGAACAACCTCAGCTTGCCGAAAGCTTTATCCAGTCACTGCAAAAAATATAATTCATTGGATCACTATTTAACCACCTATCAGGTGCAACGACAATCTGATCGGGGGTTTGCCCAAGCCAAGCTGCCCACCACGAGTAAGAACTGTTCGACATAATCATATGCTGACAGGAACTCATTAAATGCATGTCGTTCAAAGAATCATCCCGAGACTGCGTAACTTCGACCACACAGCAGTCGTCATCCGAGAAAACTGTCCGGCACCAAGTCGGATCATCTGAAAATAAATAAAACCTTGGGTTATCGACTCGTGCCCGAACATAATCCAACCCTCGAAAATAGTAGGCCTCTGTACAGACCTGATAGTTCTTAAGCTCCAGGAAGTCCCCTCGCCGAACATGCATGGCAACCGAGTTCCCAGAACCCACATCACTTAAGATGGACTCCGTTTCCCGGGACACGTTTCGGTGCTCAAACCCCAGCTCTGCCCGAATTGCATCCGCCACCGTGGGGAAAAAACGCTCCGACATGAAATAGCCAATGATTTCAACATTATCGTGTAGATCAAATAGTGCATCAACCTGCCCGCCTGCTTTTTCCCTGAATATGCAGGAGTGCTTTTCCCCAAAACCGGGACGGTTCCAAATGTTGTAAGCCAGAAACGATAAGAACGATTTTTCGGTCTGGGCATGAATCCGAAACTTATCCAACTCAAACTTGCGCTTGACCGGATAATGATACCAGGATGTATCCAAGCAAAGAGCCGTCTTGTGCTTATCTGCAAGAGCACGCCCCGCCGCATATTGGAACATCTGGTTGCCGAGGCCACCCTGAAGGAAAACCCGGATCACTTGTCCTCGAACTCCTTCACTAAAACAATCACTTTTCCTTTTTCATGTATAGGTCGCCCCATGACAAAATGCCTCCGTCCACGCCCTTGGTTAGAAAATCCAGTATTTCAGTTTTTGTAACCCATGCGGGGAAATCGAACTCCATGGTTTCCCCACTGGAATACTGAAACACGGCATCGGAAAGTCTGCTCATATGCTCGATGCATTTGAACGTTGTCTGAATGGTCTCCGGCGTAAGCTCGATGGACAGGCTACCAACCGGATCGGACAAACCAGACAGAACCTCATATTCATAGCCCTCGACATCGATTTTAACAAATGCCGGAGAACCGTATTTTCTCAAGGCACTATCCAATGTTGTGACATTGACCTTTTGCTTTTCATTCCATTCGTTCGACGCAAAGCGCCCACTCTCCTTGACTGCCTCCACCCAGTTCTTGGACAAGGTCGAAAGAACATGAACATCGCTGACCAGCATTTCGGATTCGCCCTCTTCGGCTCCAACAGCAGCCTCGATCAATGTGAAGTCTTTTTCCTTCCCCAACACCGAACGCAGAAAGGCCGCGCATCTCTTCTGGGGTTCAAAAGCAACGACCTTTGCTCCTAGTTTCAGAAAGATTTTACTCCTGTTTCCCATGTTCGCACCGATATCGAAAACCAAATCCCCGGGATTAATGAATTGCCGATAGAAGTCGACCGCCACGGGATCGCACTTGCATTGCAGGAACTGCCGTTTTCTTACGAAATCCACAACGCCATGCGGGATCGGCATTTTATACAACAATTTCAATATCATCTGTTTCATTATTCTTCGCTTCCTTTTGGATAGCCACCCTTTAACATCAAACCACCGGAAACCACGGCCAGTAGCACAACAGCCAACTGCACGATCAGTTGAAAGGGTTTCCTCGGACATTTGAAAACAATCGTATGGGAACCTGCTGAAACATGGACGCCCATATTCAGAAAATTACATTGCAGGAGCGGAGCGGGGCGTCCATCGACCTCAACCCGCCAGCCCGGTTGGAAGCGCTGCACGAACAAAAGAACGCCACCTGTTTCGGATTCGACCTCAACCACAGCCTCCCGCCGTCCCACCGATTGATCCCGCACCTGTAAAAACTTAGCCTCAACAGACTCGGCATCTTCCATAGGCGTCGATGAGGATACGAGCACCCTGCTTTCGGGATCGAATTCGCCGGAGCCAAGTAGTGCACATGCCTGTTCATCGGAAACCACATCCCAGCCGGGAAATAACGCAAAACGAGGGAGCGACCGGGGCAACCGAACCAACACCTGATCCCCCTGGCGCTCCGGCTTTTGGATTTGAAACGCACTGGCGCGCCCGTTCTTCATCGCGAACCGGTACGTCATGACCGGATGGACAAATTCCCGAAGTTTATCATCCCGCATAATTCCCATATATGCACTCGCAGGAACCAGCCCGTAGCGACAGGATGTCAGCTGAGTTAAGCGAACCCAGTTGTTGCTAACGGCACCGAAAAAAGACTTCAGATCCTGAGGCATTCTAGGCATCTGCCCAAAGTTGAAGACATTAACCCCATGGTATGCAAAATCCTGAGCAATCCAAAGGTTGTAGACCCCTTCCTGAGAAAAACAGAATACGCGATCGTCTTTCTGATTTTCCTTAAGGAAATTGATGACGTCGTTACCGGCTCGAAGTTCAGCGAGGTTTTCGGCCTTATAGTATTTTCCCGTCAGATAAACCGCATCGCCGGCAACCAGCAGAATAAACAGCGCGGAGACCAGCCTACCGACATGGAGGATGCGCAAGCGCGGCAATACGAGGATTACTATAGATAAAACGCCCCCCATGAAAGCCGCATGCATCCATGCACGGCCAATGTTTCCGACAATGGCATCGACTTTTTCGCCCCACTCACCAAACCGCTCCAGCATGGAGGCGGACTGGGCATACAATCCCAATGCAAACATCACTATCGCGGCGACCGCACAGATGCCCACCAGCCATTTATTAAATTTCCATTCCTTACCAGCCGAAACGGAAACTAACCAGTCCAGGCCAAACGCTGCCATGATACCTACCATCACTTGGAAGTTATTCAGAAACTTGATCGGGGCCCGGATGTGGCCCACTAAAGGCAATTCATAGAACAAACGGTACAACGGACTGAACTTTCCGAATGACAGCAACAGAGAAATGATACCTAAGCATCCCCAGATGGTGATAACCATGGCACGTTCCCTCTTGCCATTCTTGATATCTTTCAGGGCCACTCCAAAAGCCATGAGGGCGAGGAATATCGGAAGTACCCCGATATATAAATTGTCCAACCGAAAATTCTGGTATCCCTGACCCGTTGTTTTCCACTCGGCGGATTGGCCACACGCTCCCCAGTAGGGCCCGTCAGGATTGCCCGTGCTCCAACCCGTATATCCAGGGGCGATGAGATCCGGTAACTCCGCCGGAACCATGCTCCACTGCGTGATGAATTCCCATTGACTCTCCGGTTTGTCACCCGTTTCAATATTCGTAACATTCGTGGTATAGGCCTTTATAGCGGTAGAAAAGGAGAGAGCCAAACCCACCACACAGATTGGAAGTAAAACACCTAGCCATGACAACGACTTTAAACGGTCTACCATGATCAGGCGAATCAAGATATAAGGGCCAAGAACCAGCCCCGCCAGCAATCCGACATCCTGCTGTTCAAGCAACATGAATCCTACTGCCAGACCAGCTAGAACTCCATAGCCTACGCGCTTGAAACCTGCAGTTCTAATTCCCTTTTCGGAGAGAACCAAAGCCACCGTAAACAGAGCCATCACCCCTAGCTTGGAGAGGTGTCCGGAGGCAGCAAGCGTGGAAGATCCCACCCAGAAAGAGGCTACGGCACCGAATACCGCGCTTAGCCAGCGCACATTCCATAGCCGTAAATACGCAACCAGAGCCAAGGAAGCAACCACAAGATACAAGGCATACCAAGTGTCCGAATACACGGAAGCCGGAAGCGTGGCTCGGCCAAGCTTGGCCACCGACAACGCCCCTTGCCCTGCCGAACCTACGACTGGAACCGGCCCGAAACTCCCGACAAATCCGGCAAATCCGGCTCGCCGAGCTGATGCTAACAGTCCGATGTTCGCATCACCCCCGGAAAAGACCTGATCCCCTCCAAGCGCGCACCGAAACATCACGATGGCCAATACAATAAAAAACACCGATACGGCAACCTGGCTCCTAAACCTCATCCTTCTCCCCCCGTGCCTTTCGCTCCACATTCACCATGATCCCGATCGTCGTAACGCAAAGAGCCACCATATTGGCCAAGCCGGCAGCAAACACAATATTATAAATTGAGTTATGGAACACATGAATTACCCCTACATATGCCAAGGCACATATCACAACAACCGACAACAACTTAAACCTGCGTTGCGACAGCAATACATTTATATTGACGTTAAGCATCGTCATCAAAGAAGTAACAACCGCCATCCATCGGGTCAGGCCGATAAGATGCGCCCCCGGATCCTCAATCCCATAAATGAAATGGAAAACGAGTTTCGGAAATACAAAGCAAATGGATAACGAAACCGCGACAAAGCAAGCCGTGTAGACCTGCGAGCGTAGGTAGACCTTCCGATGCTCGCGAGTAAAGCACCCTTCGGACGAAACCTTGGGGAACAATGCTGTAGCAACCGAAATCGCCATGAATGCCACCATCCTCGCCAAGGTTATGGCATAAGCGAAATCTGCGTCATTAGGCAGATAGTGTTTCACAAAAATCATGTCGCCCGTCATCAGCAATCCGGCGCATATCTGTATAAAAAAACATTGAAACAGGTAAAGCCGCAAACTCGGCAATGCATCCTTGAAAGGATTCTTCATGCGGAAGACCGGCAACAGCCCAATAAAACAGATCAGCATGGCAAGATACATACCGGCGACGTGCCCCGCCAAAGCCCAGCCACAGGCAGGGTGGAGCAAGACCACGAACAATGCACCAAATAGAATCCGACCTGCTGCCATGCCAATGCTCGAAGCCGCTGACCAAACAAAACGCTGCAATCCCCGCATAACACCGCCAAATACGGGATTCATGATCAAAACAGGCAATGCCAACGCAGACACAACAACAGGAGCAATCCGATTCAAGTGGAAAAAAGCTGAAATCTGAGGAGCAAATACCAGACACACTATCCCAGCAACAGCAGCAACTCCTCCCATGATTATCATCCACTTGATAAGCAAGCGTCGAACCGTCTCCACTTTCCCATCCCTTACCAGCAAACTTGTGTATCGGTTCAGCGCGGTCGATATGGTCCCTAGCGGACGCGAAGCAATTCCAAACAATGCAAAGAATGTGGCCAGCAAGGTAAATTCCTCCGGAGGGAGGGCTCGCCCCACAACCATTTGGTAACCTATGTTGCAGAACATGGTAATAATCGAAGCGAAAAACAGTAGAACCGTATGCCGGAATAGGTCGTCGCGTAGGAGGAATTCAACCACACGGGAAAGGAACCGGTCATACAGATGGACGGTGAACCGCAACGGAGAATGAAGAAGGCGCATCCGCAAAATTGCCAGAAACATCTCCAACGACGAATTAAAGATATTGACCTTGGAGCCCTCAATGTCTTTCCAGATGGTGGGCTCTTCTGTCACGTAATAGCCATGACGCTTTAGCTGATATAGGGTATCAACGTCGAACGCGAATCGGGTCGTTCCAATATCTGGAAGAATGGACTTCCAGGCTTTGGAAGAAAATATTTTGGCACCGCATTGGGTGTCCTTGTATTTCAGCCCCAGTAAAATGCGCGTCAACCAGTTAAATGTCCGCGAAGAAAGCAGGCGCATAGCCCTCTGCGGGATAACCACATCTGCGCCCTTCATCCAGCGGGAGGCGATCACCCCATCTTTGGATTGTTGCGTCACACCGTACAGGCGGAGAAATTCCTCGGCTGATGTCGCACCATCGGCATCGACAAAACCCACCCAATCGCCGATCGCTTTCTGGACGCCCAAGATGATCGCTCCACCCTTTCCTATCCGGCGCGGCTCATCAATCACCGTAATGATAGAGATCTGTTCGGCGATACGATTAGCGACAGCTGCCGTATTATCCGTGGAACCGTTCACAACGACAATAATTTCAACGTCGGCACCCATCTTAGTCGAAAACAAGACAGCATAAGCCTCAAGCACCGGCGGCAAGCGGTGTTCTTCATTATGGGCAGGGATGATTATAGATAGTTTCATTGGGTGGTGATGATCTCTTGTAGGTATTCGAAGATTTCTCGGGTGTTGCGTTCCCAGCTGAAACCGCCGGCCCATTCATATCCCTTTTCAACGAGCCGGTCCCGCAACGGACCGTCCGTTAGAATTTTCCTAACCTTGGAAGCTCCGTCTGCGATTTCACAATGTTTGTAGAGCAGTCCGTTTTCGTTGTCACGACAGCTGTCGCGCAGACCGGTCGTATCGTTTGCGACAACCGGGCAGCCACATGCGTTGGCCTCGATAACGCTGAGGCCCCATCCTTCTTTGTAGCTTGACTGCAGGTGGACGGCAGCGCGTTGCAGGAGATCAATTTTTTCTTCTTCACTGATAAAGCCGGTCAGCGTGACTTTGTCCTGCATTCCATGTTCGGCAATAAAGGTCTCAAGTTGAGGGCGAAATGGCCCTTCACCTACGATCACCAGTTTCAGCTCGGGAAAATCGGGTTGCAGTTTTTCCAGAATTTCGACGGCATCCGTCGGCCCCTTATATTTCTGAAGCCGGCTGATCCAAAGCATGAAGGGCTCGCGCTCGACCGTTCCCGGCACATAGGAAGACAGATCAGCACCACAATAGATCAGGCGGTTCCGTTCATCTTCTGCTCCAAAGGCTTTCAGGTCACTTTGTGTGCAGGTGCTGTAAACAGAAAACCAGCACTTTTTGTAGAACCAGCCGATGGTCTGTTCGAAGAACCAAACGACGAAGGCTACCGGGAAGATGGCCTCCTTAAAAATTGAATTCCGCCAGAGGTGCGCCATCTGGACCATGAGCGGCCCCTTGTAGACCAGCGGCGAGTAAAAAGGTAGTTTGTTTAGCTCTTCCACCACAACATCGGGATTGTACTGCTTAACCCATTTACGAAGGTTTAATGTGCACAGAGGCGCAAAGGTCAGGTCGTTTCCCAGACGGTGCACCTTAATTCCATCGACGACTTCCTCTTTTTTACATCCCTTGAAAGCACAGGAATAAAGCACTACTTCGTGTCCCTGTTGAGTGAGCGGTGCATAAATTTGGTGGAGTCGCATTTCGGCCCCACCCGCACGCGGGTGCAGCACATCGCGCCAATTGAGAATGAGTACCTTCAAAGTCGGTTCCTATCCAGCTTTACGGGCGATAGCCAGATCGGCCTCCATCATAGTTTCAACCAGCTTGCCGAACGTAACCTTCGGTTCCCAGCCCAAGTGCCGCTTTGCCTTCGAGGCATCACCTTGAACCTTATCGATATCGATCGGTCTGTAGTACTTGATATTGACTTTGACCACTGTCTTTCCAGTCGCGAGATCCTCACCGTATTCGTCCACACCTTTGCCCCTCCATGCGATCTGGACTCCAACTATTTCGAATGACTTTTCGATGAATTCGCGTACCGTATGGCATTCACCTGTGGCAATCACGTAGTCGTCGGCCAGATCCTGCTGGAGGATAAGCCACATGGCTTCCACATAATCCGGTGCATAGCCCCAGTCGCGGTACGCATTCATATTACCAATCGAAAGACAGTCCTGCTGCCCAAGGCTAATTCGGGCCACGGTTTGCGTGATCTTTCGGGTAACGAAGTTTTCGGCACGACGTGGTGACTCATGATTAAATAGGATCCCGTTGCAAGCAAACATACCATAGGTCTGCCGATAGTTGACGGTCATCCAATAGGCATAGAGTTTCGCCACCGCATAAGGAGAATTCGGTTTAAAGGGCGTCAGTTCGGTCATGGGTGTCTCGTCCGCATTGCCGAATAGTTCGGACGTAGCCGCATGGTAGAAGCGGGCTTCGGGGTTATAGTCGTGGATTGCTTCGAGTATGCGTAGCGTACCAAGGGCATTTACATCGGTGGAGTATTCGGGCATGTCGAACGAGATGCCGACATGGGACTGGGACGCCAGATGATACACCTCGTCAGGCCTAATAGTTTCCACCAGTTTACGCAGATTTTTTTCGTCGCCCATATCACCGTAGTGCAAGATAAAATCACCGGATACGTCCGCATCCTTCCCATACATAGGATCAATGCGTTCGCGACTGAAAGAACTGGTACGCCGGACAATACCGTTAACTTCGTAGCCCTTGGTTAAAAGTAGTTCCACTAAATAGGAACCATCCTGACCGTTTACGCCCGTTATTAATGCTTTTTTCATAAATAGAACCTTATGACGCGCCCTTAGCTTTTGAACACTATTTTCTTGCGGATAACATAATTCACCATCATTGATGTCAGTAACATGGTCATATTTGAGTAAGTTACTTCCCAGTTGTATTTAGTAATGAGCACTCCTCCAAGCCAAATGAAAGCAAACTGGAAAAGAGATGATCCAAAAAACAGTAGGATTTCGATAAGTTTTCTATGGCGACCTGTCTTGAAAACAAACATCACATTCAAGGTGTATACGACCGTATTCGATACCAGGAAACAAATCCCTTTTATAATCCAATAATTTCGTTCCAGTTCTGCCGCTGTCGGTTCGATTAAAGTTCCGCCGATCCATTCGATCAACCGGGCAACCGGATCCGTTGCCCGAAGACAGGGAAATGCAAACCATGCCAGCAGATAAAAGGTGATCTGATCCACCAAAACCGACATCCCGCCGCACATGACATATTTAATGACCTGCGCAACCGGAGAATCCTTCCCCTTTAGAAATGCGCCAATTTTCGATGCCATACGACCCTTTCGTTTAAATCATCCCTACTACCTGAATCCGCTAGTTAATTTCTTGTTAATAATAGTTACCTGTTGGGCTAGAATGACTAATATAGCCGTTCGCCAAAACAAAAAACCAACCCAACAGGTGAGGAAATGAAACACTATAAGCTCAAGACCGGCAAGGGCGAACTCAACTCAACCAGCGGAAACCACCTTTGCGGCCTCGTGCTCGGCAACCTTCCGAAAACA
>JAZGFK010000118.1:0-3687 GCA_036479375.1 Pontiella sp.
GAGTGCAATTTTAATGGAAGTAAGCGAAGAATGGGAATCGGCCGAAAAGGCCTACTTGAAAATGAAGGCTGACTGATGCGCCTATTTGAAATTACAGAAAGTGTGTTGCTCTATCATCTTGAAAAAGTAGTTCCGCCAAAGTTATCAATAAAAGTAACTAAAACAACCGATAATTCAGGGGTAGGTAGCAATTCAGAAAAAGTACGCTGCCATGCTGGGATCAAACAAATAGATACACTTCCGTATAAGGGAGAGCTCACGGCAGTCTTGGTTACCATGGGCGAAGACATACGGACCGGCGCATCAACTAAAGTAAGCAGCACAGAATACCAGTTCACGCTTCCCAAAATAAAAGGCGAACTAATTGAATTTAAGGGAGAGAAGAATACGTTTATCCGGAAGGCGAATAAATCCGGTCGCACCTACACGGGCTATATTCTTGTGGTGTGGGATCGTTTTGGTAATCCGATTGCCATAAAGAGTAATCGCGACTCCTTTGCAGAAAAGGCAACAAGACTGGCACGGCCCAAAAACGTAGAACTACATAACAGTTAAACAGGTCCCCCTATGAAGTTGATTATTGCCACACGAAATGCCCATAAACTTAAAGAAATCCAATCCATATTCAACTTTCAGGAATTGGACGTTTCATCCGCCTTTGACTTTTCCGAAATACCGGATGTGGTTGAAAACGGAGACACCCTTGAAGCTAACGCCATTAAGAAAGCTGTAGAAATTGCCAGTGCAACAGGGTGCTGGTCACTGGCCGATGACTCAGGTCTGGAAGTGACCGCATTGAATGGCGACCCTGGTGTTTATTCCGCCCGCTATGCCGGCGAAGCATGTTCCGCAACAGCCAATAACGCAAAGCTACTCAAAGAATTATCGGGAAAGACAGATCGTTCAGCCCGTTTCCGCACCGTCGTTGCGCTCTCCGATCCAGTGGGAAATGTTCGAACAGTCGAAGGATGCTGCTCCGGCACAATTATTGAGGAAAACCGGGGAACCACTGGATTTGGCTATGACCCCGTTTTCATGCCTGACGGTTATTCCGAAACGTTCGCCGAGCTCGGCGCCTCCGTAAAAAACACCATTTCCCATCGCGCCCGCGCACTCCGGCAAGCACAGGCCGAATGGGCCGACTTGCTTAAAAGTTTGTAGTTCCGCCTTTAGGCGGCTTAAGGAAAAGCCCCTCAGTTCTGGCCGCCTAAAGGCGGAACGACATGCTGTTTTCCCCACCGCAATTTTCTCCTGTTCTTTACGTTGTTTGATTACTACCATCCCGGTAATCAATGGAGCATAAGATTATGAAAACAAACGGAGCACAGCGATCAAAGCGGAACCGTCAATCTCAAGCAGCTCGAAGCCGGAAAGCAGAAAGGTATTGAGTACAAAGGCTACATTGCCATTGTACGTGATCGAACGAAATCATCAGTATGAAATGCAGTAAACTGGCCTACGAAAAAAATGCCGCCGCCATTATAGGTTCCAAAAAGGGCGATGTATTCGGTAGAAATTTTAAATCGGTCGAACGTGAAGAAGCCAACAAGGATAAGGATATAACCAGGAAAAATAAATTCCCCGGTCGCCGCTTCTAGGGGCAGCAACGGGTGTAGCGGTCGTGTAACATGGGCAACTTTCTCATGATCTCAGTATGGCTATTGCCGCTCTCCGACTCGCGCTAGGTCAACGAGCAGGGTGCCCGTTTTTCTCCTGTGGCTATGCTTTCCGTATTTTCTCTGCATTCCGCGGTTTGCAAATCCTGTTAGCCCGTTTATATTCTTCGCTTCGTTACCAGATTTAAGCATTAAGTTTATATGTGGTTCAGTTGCGGGTCGTTGGGGGTGAATCCGATCCATCCTGTAAATCCCGTCTAAAAAACAGTTTAGGAGAATAAAAATGATTACAGCCATCAGCCCGATTGACGGACGCTATGCATCCAAGGTCGCCGAACTCACCGAATGTTTTTCCGAATATGCCCTCGTCCGCAACCGCGTACGCGTGGAAGTACTCTGGCTTATGGCTCTCTGTGCCGAAGCCGGCATACCGGAATGCCGTGCGTTGACCACCGAAGAACAGACCCTGCTCATGGGCGTGGTCGAAGACTTTACGCCGCAGGAAGCCGAAGCCGTAAAGAAAATCGAGCGCACCACCAACCACGATGTAAAGGCGGTTGAATACTACCTCAAACAGAAGATCGAAGGCACCACACTTGAAGAGCTCTCCGAGTTCCTTCACTTCGCCTGCACCTCCGAAGACATCAACAACCTCTCCCATGCGCTAATGCTCAAGGACGGCCTCGCAGCCTTGCTGCCGCACCAGCAGGAAATCATTGATCAGCTTAAGAGCTACGCGAACGACTGGAAATCAGTTCCCATGCTGGCTCGCACCCACGGGCAGACCGCATCGCCAACCACCATCGGAAAAGAACTCGCCGTATTTGCAGATCGGCTCACGTTCCAGAAACAGAAAATGGAAACCGTCGAAATCCTCGGGAAGCTCAACGGCGCCGTCGGGAACTTTAATGCCCACCTTTCCGCCTATCCCGATGTCGACTGGCCCGCACTTTCCAAAGGCGTCATCGAAGGCGGCTTGGGGCTTAAGCAAAACCTCTTCACCACTCAGATCGAGCCGCACGACTACATGGCCGAAATGTTCGATGCCATCAGCCGTTTCAACACCATCCTCATCGACCTCGACCGCGACATCTGGACCTACATCTCCATGGCCTACTTCGGCCAGAAGACCGTGAAAGGGGAGGTTGGATCCTCCACCATGCCGCACAAGGTCAACCCCATCGACTTCGAAAACTCCGAAGGCAACCTCGGTCTCGCCAATGCGCTGTTCGGGCACCTATCGTCCAAACTCCCGGTCTCCCGCCTGCAACGCGACCTCACCGATTCCACGGTGCTGCGCAACATGGGAGTTGGCTTCGGATACAGCATGATTGCCTACCAGTCCACCATGAAAGGCCTCGGAAAGCTCCAGCTGCGCGAAGAAAACTTTGCAGCCGATCTGGACAATGCCTGGGAAGTATTGGCAGAGCCGGTTCAGACCGTCATGCGCAAAGCCGGTATTGAAAAGCCCTACGAAAAACTAAAAGACCTCACCCGTGGACAGACCAAGATCACCAAAGAAACCATTCAGGCCTTTGTTCAAACCCTCGATCTCGAAGAAGCCGACAAACAGCGCCTCCTCGAAATGACCCCCGGCTCCTACGTCGGAATGGCGGAAAAAATCGTCGAAAATCTATAATCCACAGATGAACCGTTCCTTTCATGAACTATTTTCATTCGCAAACTATCTAATCGGGCACGGATTACATGGATTAGGCGGCCAAATCGGCCGCCTTTTTGTGTGTGGAGGGACGACCTCCGTGTCGTCCATAGGTCGGAACGAAGCCTGACCCTCCAATAGACTTAAAACTTAACACTCCTCCCATGAACTGGTTCGAACAAACCTTCATTGCTTACCTCAAAGCGGCCGACGACACGCTTGAAGTGTTTTATGGGAAAACATCCGATCCGGAAAATTTCGAATTCATCGCCTGATCCATTCCTCCAAACCCTTGTTCGATTATAATTTCCATAATCTGGTCGATTGGATTATCTTCTGTTATGTCGTTCATTCAGCTCCTTCTTTCTTTGTGGTGAATTAAAGAAGTACTGATTTGATGCGATGTTTTCA
>JAZGFK010000119.1:0-3230 GCA_036479375.1 Pontiella sp.
GGTTGCCAACCTTTTATTAGGGGGCGCCTGCCTACGGTAAGCTCGGTAACTGGGACTAAGTCGTAACAAGGTAGCCGTAGGGGAACCTGCGGCTGGATCACCTCCTTTCTAAGGGATAATTTAGACGCGATCGGAACAGCAATGTTCATAACGATTGCGAAAGTCAGGCCTTTCGCCTGCTTCAAGCATCGACTGTTTTCTGATACTAAAGCCCCCACGGTTCGCCGCGGGGGCTTTTTTTATTGTTTTTTCTTGCTAAAGCGTTTATTCTGCAATAGTAAATATCTGTTTTGTTGACGAATCCTTAACAGACAGGCGCCCTGAAAATGAAATGTACCCAGTATTTTCTTTATACACGAAACCGGCCGGATCGTTCGTGTATCAAAGAAGAATGGATTCACAATGCCATAGATAAACCCTTAAGAACAGAGGTTCAGAAGGACGACAGAATCCGAAAATGGATATACGTCAAAGAAGTCGATAGATATTTGCGGATTGTTCTGCTTTCGGATGGTGTGACCGTACACAATGCCTTTTTCGATCGCAATTTCCAGGAGTAATGTTATGAAGATCAAGTACTTTACAGATACGGATACTGCCTTGCTGGAGTTTTCAGACCATCAGGTGGCGCAGACTAAAGAAATAAATGAAAATATATACGTTGATCTGGATGCCGACGGTAATCTGGTGAACATGACTATCGAACATGCCGGCAAACAAGCCAATATAGCAGAGATAGCTTATCAGCAGATTGAAAGTAAGAGTGGCTAATACGACAGCGTTACTTTGCTCGTAAGTCCGTATTTTGCGTTGGTTGTTACATTTTGCCAAATAGTATGTTTGATGCCGTAAAGTTGGTTTTCATTAAAAACCAGCGATGTTATATTTGATTATGATCTTTCGCGGAGGTAATATGAGGCAAATCAGAATTACGTTACCGCAGAAAAAGATAGAGGATTTTTGCCGCAGATGGAAGATTTCAGAGATGGCGCTGTTCGGCTCAGTTCTGTCGGAAGATTTTCGAGCGGATAGCGATATAGATGTTCTGGTTAGTTTCAACAGCGACGCCGGATGGGGCCTGTTCGAGTTCGTGGATATGGTTGACGAACTCAAAGCTATTTTTGGACGAAAGGTTGATTTAATCGAAAAGGATTCATTGAGAAATCCAATTCGCAGGCAGGCAATACTCGCCGGCAATGAGGTAATATATGCAGCCTGACCAGAGAGATGCGAGCGGAAGTATAGGCATGATTGATATAGAAAAAATCAAACCGGAAGTTGAACGAATATGTCGTAGTTTGCCGGTCAAACGATTGGGGTTGTTCGGGTCCGTGCTGGGGCAAAGCTTTTCTCAAGACAGCGACGTCGATGTTCTGGTGATTTTTGATTCGGGCGATGATGTCGACCTTTTCGATAATTATTTTGAATTGAAGGAGCAACTGGAAAAGATATTCCAGCGAGAGGTTGACTTGGTTGTTGATAAAAAATTCAAGAATCCCGTCCTGAGAGAATCGATTGACAGGACAAGGGTTGTACTTTATGAGAGATGAGACAAGAAAAAACCTAATTGATATTCTTCAGGCCGCCGCGGAGATACAGGATTTTGTCGGCGGCATGGACTTCAAGGATTATCAAAACAACGCTGTTACCAGAAGGGCCGTTGAAAGAGATTTTGAAATCATTGGAGAAGCCCTTAACAGAATCAAGGATAAAGACGACAAATTATTGGAAAGGGTTTCCGAGCATCGCCGTATCATAGGATTCAGAAATGTCCTGATTCATGGTTATGATATTGTTGATGAAGCCATTGTATGGCAAGCTGCAAGAAAACATCTGCCGATTCTGGTCGGAGAAATAGAAGATCTATTGAATGGATGACAAATTATAATAACGAGTCTGAAAGACCCGATTTGCAAGCGTCAGTTGGTTAAGAAAGGTGATGATTCGACGAACGGTACATAAATTTCGCATGGATGCGCATTGCCAGATCAAGCAGAACCTTCGGTACTGGTTGAGCAGACCGCCCCAAGAACGGCTGGCGGCTGTGGAGTTGTTGAGGCGGCAGATGTATGGAGATACAGAAGGACTTCAAAGAATTGGTCGAGTTGTTCAACGCTCACAAGCTTGAATGCTTGATCACCGACAAAAGATCGCTGGGAAGAAAAAAGGATCTGGCGGACCTCGAGGGTCTGGACCAGGCTTGGTAATCCGCTGCCGGACGCAATACGTATCTCATGATCTCACTGGAGCTCACAAGTGCCGGAACTGCCCGAAGTCGAGACCGCGAGAAGATCGGCCCAGCAAAATCTGGCGGGCAAGCGCATTTCCGCCGTGTACGCGGCCCGGGACCCCATTGTCTTCGACGGGGCAGGCCCTGGAAAAATCAACTTTGCCCTCAAACACCGAAAGATCCTTTGCTTCAGCCGCAAGGGTAAATACATCTGGATGGAACTTGACTCCGGCCTGTCCGTCCTCTTCCATTTCGGCATGACAGGCCGATTTCATTTCTACACCGACAAAGCCCAACGCTGTCGATTCTGCAAGCTCGAACTGCACACCGACGACGGGCGATTCTTCGCCATGACCAACAAACGCAGGCTCGGCCGAATTCGCTTGCTCGACGATCCGCGGAATTCGCCGCCTGTAATGAGACTTGGCTTCGATGTCTATTCCGACCCAATCGACGCGTCCGGCATATATCCCTTACTTCGAAAGCGAAAAGCCGCCATCAAGGCCGTGCTGCTCGACCAGAAAATCTTCGCCGGCGTGGGCAACTGGATCGCCGACGAGGTATTATACCAGGCCGGCGTTGATCCGAGACGCCTTGCCTGCAAACTCTCGTCGGATGATGCAAAACGAATATGCCGGTGCCTCAAGCGCATCGTCAAAAAAGCGGTGGCGGTAAGCGCCGACAAAGAACGATTTCCCAAAACCTGGCTCTTCCACTGTCGCTGGGGCAAGGACCCCCGTGCCAGGGACCACTACGGCGACAAAATCCACTTCACGCAAATCGCCGGCCGAACCACCGCATGGGTACCCGAGAAACAAACATAATTCGCAGGCTTGTCCCCGACCGTGCCAATTACCCCCAACGTCATCCCGACCGAAGTCCCGGCGGACCTCTGGAGGGGCGATTTAATTCCAATATACAATCGAAAATCGAAAATAGTCAATCCAAACTCACGCACCCAACAGCACCCACGCCGCCGTCATTATGCTCACATCGGCAA
>JAZGFK010000120.1:0-27058 GCA_036479375.1 Pontiella sp.
GGGTGCTACCTTTCTCTTGCTCCATGCCGATGCTCCTATCCTCGTTTGTAGTGAATTGAAGAAAGGTTCATTCTGGCATGGGGCACTCGATTTCCAAACTGGGCATTTTAATTTACAGTCTACCCTGGAAGTTCCATGTATTGAACAGACGTTTCTGATAGTCTATCTTGGATTAGTTTTTGAAAAACTTAAAAAACACCCATGGAGGCTCAGATGGACTTTGAACTTAATTCGATTGAAGAGAGAGTGCTTGGATGCCTCATTGAAAAAGAAATGGCAACGCCGGCTCATTATCCGCTAACCCTCAACGCGCTGGTAAGTGCCTGCAATCAAAAATCAAACCGCCATCCTGTCATGGAGCTCGAACAGGCCACGGTGGAACATACGCTCTACGAACTGCGCATGGAGCACAAGCTTGCCATCGAGGTTACATCCTCTGGAAGTCGTGTTGCAAAGTACAAACACAACATGCCGGATCATTGGAGCTTTTCGCTCTCCCAAATGGCCCTTCTATGCGAGCTGTTTGTACGCGGCCCCCAAACTCCTGGCGATCTACGGGCGCATTCATCACGCCTTCATTCGCTGGCGGATTCTGCTGAAGTGGAAGCGATCCTCAATCAGCTGAAAACCCACGAAGATGGCACTTTTGTCGTTCAGTTACCTCGCGAACCCGGCAAACGTGAACGCCGCTGGGCACACCTCTTTGGCGGAGAGCCTGACATTCAGGAAACGGTATCGGAAGAAACCAGTGAGATCGAAATTCAAACCGGACCCAGCCGCCTCGAACGTATCCAACTATTGGAATACGAAATCGCCGACCTCCGTCAGGAGCTCGGCGATCTCAAGGCTCAGTTCGAGACGTTTAAAACCGCCTTCGACTAAAACGGAATCCGGCTTACATTATTTCGCCCAACTTCTGCATGAAGTTCCACCGCTTCTTGGCATCGGCTTCAGCAAGCGCGAACAGTCCCTCGGCTTCGTCCGGCGCTGTTTTCAGCAACGATGAATAACGCCGCTCGTTCCGAATAAAGGCCTGGAAGTCGCCCGTTGGAACTTTTGCATCCCAACTAAACTTCGCGCCTTCTTCCAAAGTCGGGTTATAGCGATAGAGCGGCCAGTAGCCACATTCAACTGCGTTCTTGGCAATCGTCTGCGTCTTCATCATATCGATGCCGTGCGCAATACATGGAGAATAGGCAATGATCAGCGACGGACCATTATAGGCCAACGCTTCCTGAATCGCCTTCTGCGTCTGCATCCGGTTGGCCCCCATGGAAATCTGCGCAACGTAAACCGTTCCATAACTCATGCACATGAAGCCGAGGTTCTTCTTCCCGGCTCGCATGCCCCCTGTAGCAAACTTGGCCACCGCACCGATCGGAGTCGACTTGGAAGCCTGCCCGCCGGTGTTGGAATACACTTCGGTATCGAGGACGAGAACATTCACGTTCTTACCGGAAGCCAACACGTGATCGAGTCCGCCATAGCCTATATCGTATGCCCAGCCGTCGCCACCAAAGATCCAGACCGCCTTGTCGACAAAGTAGTCCTGAAATTCAATAAGCTTACGAACCAAGGGTGCCGCTTCAGGCGACGCTTCGGCCATGGCGGATTGCAGCAGGATTTTGACCGCATTCTGAGCAGCAAGCGCTTCGTCGCCCAGCTCATTATCAACGCAGGTTTCAACCGCCTTATTCAGTGCGGCAGTCAGGTCAGCCGTTGTACCGACTTCAAGCAACTGTCCGATATACTGACGAAGCAGAGCACGGTTGTTGTCAATTGCGAGGCGGAAGCCCATGCCGTATTCGGCGTTGTCTTCGAAGAGCGAGTTTGCCCATGCCGGACCGCGCCCATCTTTGTTGGTGCAATACGGAACGGTTGGGAAGGTTCCTCCGTAGATCGAAGAGCACCCGGTTGCGTTTGCCACAACCATGTGCTCACCACAAACGAGCGTAACCAGTTTGATGTACGGTGTTTCCCCGCAGCCTGCACAAGCGCCGGAGAATTCGAAGAGCGGCTTCTTCATCTGAATGCCTTTAACCGTGGCGGTGTTAACGCCATCCAGCACGTTGTCGGGCATTTCTTCGAAGAACGTAGTGTTCTCCACTTCGCCTCGAGCGCGCTCGTCGTCGAGCGTAGTGAATTCAAGTGCCTTGGATTTCGCCGGGCAGGTTTCTACACAGACCCCGCAACCGGTGCAGTCCTCGATGTAAACCTGAATCCTGTATTTAAGTTCCTTTTCATTCCTGGACTTCGATTTAATCGTAACAAATGTTTCCGGTGCTTTTTCAAGCGTGGCCGGAACAATCTGTTTGGCACGAATGACCGAGTGCGGACAGGCCATTATACACTGGTTACACTGAATGCAGTTGTCTTTGACCCATGTTGGAACGCGCGGACCGATGCAGCGCTTTTCCAGTTTGGATGTGCCCGTCGGCAGGGCGCCGTCGACGGTCATCTTAGAAACAGGAACATCATCACCCTTCTGCATCATAACCGGGAGAATTACATCCTTCGCGAAATCGGAGGCATCCGCCTTAATGAGTTCTGGTAGCACATAGGACTTGGTGATCTCCGAAGGAATTTCAACCTTTTCAATCGCCGCGGCGGAGGCATCGATCGCCTTCCAGTTCATTTCAACAATATCCATGCCCTTAGCTTCGAAGGTTTTCTTCGCGTAGCCCTTAATCAGTTCGATGGCGTCCGCTTCCGGCAATACACCGGAGAGCTTAAAGTAGACCGTCTGCATGACCGTGTTGATGCGCCCCCCCAAACCAACATCAATGGCAATCTGCAGCGCGTTCACGTTGTAGAAGTTTATCTTGCGGTCGATGATGATCTGCTGCTCCTCCTTCGTGAGCGAATTAAACACTTCCGATGTCGGAATCTCGGAGTTTAGCACAAAGGTGCCGCCTTCCTTGATTGCGCCGAGCATGTCGTAGCGCCCGATATAGGAAACGTTATGGCAAGCTATGTAGCCGGCATGCTGAATAAGGTAGGGATAGTTCACGCCACTTTCGCCGAAGCGCAGGTGGGAAACGGTTACCCCTCCCGATTTCTTGGAATCGTATACGAAATAGGCCTGCGCGGTCATCTCGGTATTATCGCCGATAATCTTAATGGTGTTCTTGCACGCGCCAACGGTACCGTCGGAACCGAAGCCCCAGAAAATGGAACTTTTCACATCCGCAGGTTCAATGCTGAACTCGTCTCCGATCGGAATGGAAAGATTGGTGACATCGTCGTTGATGCCGACGGTAAAGCCATGCCATGCGCCATGGTCGATGTGGTCATAAACGGCCTTCACCATACGGGGCAGGAATTCCTTGGAGGAAAGACCATAACGGCCACCGATAATCTGGCAGCCTTTACCTTCCAACGCCGTTACCACATCGAGATACAGCGGTTCGCCGAGTGCGCCCGGTTCCTTGGTGCGATCGAGCACGATGATCTTCTTGGCTGTTTCCGGAATCGCGCCGATAAATGCTTTCGCGGAGAAAGGACGGTAGAGTCGAACTTTGATAAGGCCGAGCTTTTCGCCCTTGGCATTCAGCTTTTCAATCGTCTGCTCGATCGTGTCGCATGCAGAGCCCATCGCAATAATTACCTTTTCGGCATCCGGCGCACCGACATAATCGAACAGGTTGTATTGGCGGCCAAATTTAGCCGCCAGCTTGTCCATGTATTCCTGAACAATTTCTGGAATTGCGTCATAATACGTATTGCTGGTTTCACGACCTTGAAAGTAAACATCTGGATTCTGGGCAGCCACTTTCACGTGTGGACTTTCCGGTTTGAGGGCGCGGGCGCGGAAACGCTCAATATATTCCGGTTCGATCAGATCCTGAATATCATCATATTCAATGTTTTCAACTTTCTGAAGCTCATGGGAAGTACGGAACCCATCGAAGAAGTTCAGGAAAGGAACCTGTGCTTTCAGCGTAGCAAGATGAGCAACAATCGCCATATCCATCGTTTCCTGAATGGAGCTTGCAGCGGTCATCGCCCAGCCGGTATTACGCACGGACATCACATCGGAATGGTCGCCAAATATGGAAAGCGACTGAGCTGCGAGCGAACGGGCGGAAACGTGAAAAACCGCGGGAAGCATTTCACCGGCGATCTTATACATATTCGGGATCATCAGCAGAAGTCCCTGCGAAGCGGTGAAGGTAGTCGTAAGCGCCCCTGCACTCAGCGAACCATGAACCGCACCAGCTGCACCGCCTTCGGACTGCATCTCAACCACGTCGACGGTCTTACCAAATAGATTTTTTTTGCCCTGATATGCCCACTCCTCCGAATACTCACCCATGTTAGATGACGGTGTAATCGGATAGATTGCAGCAACATCGGAAAATGCATACGCAATATGTGCGGCAGCGGTATTTCCATCTATAGTAACCATTTTATTTTTCATATAACTTCATTCCCTGTGTTAACACCCGTTGTTTTAAAAAGTACGATAATAACCCCTATACCACCTATATGGTCGATTAACATACCAAAAATCTTTCGGATAATCTCACAATATGCCCGTATTGAAAGTTTTTTAGATATTTTTTACCGTATATATACAAAAAAACGCTTATTTGAACTCAGTTCAAATAAGCGTTTTAGCGATTTACCCGAATTTATCGGATATTTTAACAAAAAAAGCACTGGCTAAAAGGATGAAGGGGTATTCAACAAGGGGTCGCTGACCGTGACATTCCTCGCCGATTCATCCTTCGCCAGTGCAAAAACAATGTTGTCGGCAGAATCTTGCGCGACAGTAACAATCTTGGTTTTAAAGCCATCCAGGTGCAGTTCGAAGGAGCGCTCACCACGAACATGCTGTTTAAGTGGAGTTTCTCCGATAAACTCTGCCCCACCCGGTCGGTAGACCTTGGCTCCGCTGGGCTTACTGTCGATCACAACCATTTTTTCCATGGCTGCAGCCGATTTAATAAGCGGTACCGTTACTTCGAGGTTTGATTCCGCAGAAAGCACGAAGGGTTTGATATCGAATCCGCTCATGTGAATTTCAAAAGCAGTATCCTTTTCAACGAGCACTTCAACCGGCGTGGTTCCCAACAGCTCAACACCACCAGAACGATACAATGCAGCACCGGCTGGTTTACTCATTATCGTGACATAAGGCTTGAGATCCAAATCCACTTGGATTTCGCGGGGTGAATCCAAGGAAATGGTAATTTTTTTCGTATAGAAACGATCAAAACTGATCTCGAGATCCATATCATGCTTCACCAGCTGCCGAAACGGGGTTTTTCCGAGCGTGACGCCACGGTGAACAACAAGCGCGTCTTCTGGCTCGCTGTAGATAATAATGATCGGTTCGCGAGCAAGCTCGACAACAAACGGACTGACCGTTTTTGCGTTAACTGTAAATTCTGCTGTGTAGTACCCTTCTTTGCGAAGTTCCAGTGTTTGCAGTCCGTTTTCAAATACGGCCAAAGGCGTGGTTCCCAGCATTTTACCATCCTGCGTATAAATATCTGCATTTACCGGCTTACTGGCAACGATGACAGATGCATCGCGCTTCAGGTCAACCATTACATCACCTTCCGGATCGTCGGAAACAGTTATGATTTTTGGTGCATAACCAGAAGCTCTTAATTCGAAAGTGCGATATGGCTTGGTATAGTCCAGCCGGAATGGTGTTCGACCGATGCGCCCTACCTCTTCTACAAAAATTTCAGCACCCTTAGGCGTGCTCAACATTAAGACACGGGTACGCTTTTTCAGTGTGACTTCAATGTTTTCCGGATCAATCGGAGACAACTCAATCGTTTTCGAGAAATAACCATCCTTGCGGATAACGACTTCCCTCTCATTGGCAATCAAATTTACTTTTATAGGTGTAGTACCGATCAACTTATCACTGTTCTTTTTATAGACTTGTGCATTGGTCGGCACACTCGATACCGTGACGGGAGCACACCCGGATGTCGCAATAACAAGGATCAGCCCTGCGACCATACTTAGTTTTGTAATCATTTTAGTCTTCATTCATCATACCCCATACGATTAATCATTTACATGTTCAGTAGTAACAAGCGGTGATAAAGCATCTTCTGTACCAATACCCTGAAGAAGTTAACTTTTACAGCCGTTTAAGGGGGGTGAGATCTGAAGTAATACCTATTGACGCCATCTGTAAAATCACCTTAACTTATTTCAATGAGTAATCAGAAAATCTGAAATATAAGCCGATTAAAGCAAAGAAAACGCGTTTCTATTCCAGGCCATAGACTACGTGCCCTGTAACACCCCGACCTTTTATGAATTCAACGACAATCCATTTTGACAATGCCAGCGAAGCCCGCGAACTAAGCGAGGCGATGGATTACGTGATTAGCAGGATTGAACAGGAGCATGACCTTGAATTCGCAATTCGGGATCTGAGCGTAACGATCCAGGGTTCTGAAGAAGCCGTTTCCAAAATCGGCACCTTTATTGAAGATCTCCGTGCTGCCCGCAACCACACCCGAATCGACGAGCAAGCCGTTGGATACGCGTACGAGGCCTTCATGCAAGGCGAAGAAAAAATCTTTGAAAAACTCTCCGCCATCCGAGTCGATGTCAGCCCGCGCAAAGCATCCATTTTCCCTAAAACACTTGGTCAGCAAATCTATATCGATACCATGCTGAAAAACGCCATTACCTTTGGCATCGGTCCCGCAGGAACCGGCAAGACGTACCTTGCCATGGCCATGGCTGTTTCAGCCTTGCTTAAGGAAGAAGTCAGCCGAATCATTCTCACTCGACCAGCTATTGAGGCGGGCGAAAACCTTGGATTTCTTCCCGGAGATTTTCAACAAAAGGTTGCACCGTACCTCCGCCCGCTCTATGACGCGCTTTACCACATGCTTCCAACTGAAACCATCGAAGGGTATATCGAGCGCGGTCTGATCGAGGTCGCGCCCCTCGCTTATATGCGGGGCCGCACGCTCAACCACGCTTACGTCATTCTGGACGAGGCACAGAATACAACGCCGCAACAGATGCTCATGTTTCTTACGCGACTGGGCTACGATTCCAAATGCGCGATAACCGGCGATCTAACCCAGATTGACCTGCCTAACGGCAGCCTGTCCGGACTGCTCGAAGCCCGCTCCATCCTCTCTAATATCCCGGGATTGGAAATTGTTGAACTCTCTGAGCGCGATGTAGTTCGCCATCCGCTTGTGCAGAAAGTGATTGAAGCTTATCAGGAAAAACGAAATACCTGATGCGCCTGAATGGAGACCCCTGTGAAAACGAAACGATTTAAGAAGAAACAAAAAGGCATTGCCGAGCGCAAAACCGAAGTTGTACGAAAATATGAGGTTCCCTATAAGGCCCTCGGACTTGGGATCCTATTCTGGCTTATCGTTTCATGGCTGTTCTTTGGTCAGGGCATTGTTCGCACCATCGACCTGACCGAAGGACAGAAAGCTCCTACAACCATTGTGGCATCTGTTGATTTTGAATGTGAAAATCTCTACGAGACCGCCTTCAACAGGAATAAGGCTACAGGTTCTGTCCCGCCTGTTTTCATGATCGATCCTATCCCGGCGGAGCGTGCCATAACAATGGTGACCATTCTCTTTGACCGCCTAGATCTATATACCACGAGCACAACCAATCAACGCCCAGGCACGATCAATTCAATGTATGACTTACTGATTGGTTCCAACGTCGAACCCTTCGATCTCATTACTGCATTTCCCACGAATACGATTACTGAAACGAAAACCTCATTACAGCAGAGCATCAGCGAAATAATGAGCGCGGGCGTCTTATCGGATGAATATCGAGTAACGCTCTTTCGCGATGCACCGGATCGCCCCCTCAAGTTAGCAAAATCAGCGAACGAACCTGCAGAGCTCGTTGCTCAAGAGGATATCTACTCCACGCGTAAAGCGGTATGGGCTATTAGTGGAAGATTTGAAGATGGGCCAAAGCGCAAACTGCTGAATCAGCTGCTTCCTGCATTCGTCATTGGAAATATGACCTACGACGAAACGACCACCGATACACTACGCAAAGAAGCGTCGGAAGCCGTTGAGCCTGTGATACAGGAATACCATTCAGGAACTCCTCTGGTAAGGGCGGGCGAATCGGCAACACCACAAACACTTCTTCTGCTCAATCAACATGCGCAACAACGGGTTAAAGATCAGGATGTCCTGGAACAGGCACTTGAAATCCTCGGCAACAGCATCCTGCTGCTGGCCGGTCTGATCGCAACCGCCGTAATCCTTCGCGTAGGCAACCCTGAGTTGATCCGCCAACCGGAGAAACTGCTCCTCATGGTTATCCTCTCATTATTCACACTCGGCATTGCCCGCCTGCTGACTTATCTGTCCGTCCAATACACATTCATCTCGCCCGCCTGGCTCATGTACCTCGTACCGTATGCTCTCGCCGTACTGCTTGCCGGAATTCTTCTTGGAGGCAGTGCAGCCATCTCTCTCGGCTTCTGGTGCAGTTTTGCTGCCGCGGTGTTATTCGACCAATCATTTTATGTCTTTGCACTGGGCATGCTGATCACGGTTACCGCAGCCAGCACGGCACGTAATGTACATCGGCGCTCCAGTCTGTTTCGTGCCGGACTTTGGGTCTGCGCAGTCAAGGTATTATTTGTACTCGTTGTCGCCATACTCAACCGGCCGGTAGGAATCGTACTCGCCGGACAGGTTTTTGCAGCCATCCTCTCCGGCATGCTGGCAACCGTTCTTACCATGTTGCTGATTCCTGTTTTTGAAAAACTATTCAAAATAACGACCGACATCACCCTGCTCGAGCTCTCCGATATGGGCCATCCACTCCTTCAGAAAATGGCGATACAAGCTCCGGGCACTTACCACCACTCCCTCATGGTTGCGACGCTTGCCCAGAATGCCGCCGAAGCCATCGGAGCCAATTCACTGCTGATCCGCGTCTGTGCCTACTATCACGACATTGGGAAAATGGCCAAACCCGAATTTTTCACCGAAAACATCCAGCACAAGGAAAACCCGCACGACGAGCTTTCCCCCCATATGAGTGCACTGGTGATCTCCTCCCATGTAAAGGAAGGGCTCACGTTGGCCAAACGTCATAAGCTGCCACAACCAATTCTCGATGCGATTGAGCAGCACCACGGCAACGGACTGATTTCCTATTTCTACCATAAAGCCAAACAGATGCAGGGCGACGGCAAGACAACGATGAGCGATGTCATTAACGACTCCGACTTCCGCTACGGGGGTGCCCCCGCCGTAACGCCGGAAATGGCAATTCTTTCATTGGCCGATGCCTCAGAGGCAGCATCCCGCTCCATCGAAAAACCAACCCCACAGAAAATTTCCAATTTGATGGATGAAATTTTCTCCATGAAAATCCGCGATGGACAGATGGACTATGCCAACCTCACCATGGCGCAGATCAACGTCGTGAAACAGTCCTTCATCTTCTCCCTCTCCAACATGCTCCACGGGCGCATCCCCTACCCAAAAGACAATGATAACAACACTACAAAATCAACAAGGTCAGTTGCTTCAGCTGCCCCAACTCCAAAAGCTAGCTGATTGGCTTGCCCGACAGATTGAAGACCGGATGGAGGAATCCTGGAGCGAAGTATGCATTGTGCTCGTCGACGACGAAGGCATTACGAAAACCAACCGGGAATATTTCGAAAAGGATCGGCCGACCGATGTAATCAGCTTCCGATACGATCCCGTTCCCGGCGAAGACGAAGCATTCAGCGGCGACCTGATTATTAACGTCGACCGCGCCATTCAAGTCGGTCTGGACCATGAAGGTATCAACTACGAGCTAGCCCTCTACATGGCCCATGGCTTCGACCACCTCACAGGCTCCGAAGACGACACCCCCGAAAAAAAAGAAGCCATGCTCGAAACCGAAATGGCCTGGCTTGAAGAAGCAAGGAAGGAAGGTTTGGTTGAAGCGCTGTTTTGTTAGTTCATCTAACTGTGTAGCCGCGATCCAAGATCGCGGATCTGTCGCAAAGCACTTGTCATGAGAAATGCGAGATCATGGTTCTCACCTACAAAAAATACCTATTTCAATATATTTGGACACCTTCCTTTTATCTTGTGTCGGCATTACAACTTGAATTCCCCTCCACACCCCATATATCTCAAAACAACTAAACCCTTATTAAGGATATGTAACCGCTGAAAAACAAACGCCGAGCTGCCATGTTTACCCTCTTAAAACGGCCATTAATTGCTATTCGCGCGCGCTGAAATTGAAAATAAGTCCACCCCATATAAATATATGCAGGAAATTTTTCCGGATAATAGTGAACATTACTTATTCCTTCATGTCATAAACCATATAAGTATAAGAGGATGAAGGCCGCCAAGATAAGAATTTATTAAACGGAAAGATATTATTGCAAATATACAAAATCAAGGTAGGCTACAATAACTGAAAGGAGGTAGACATAATGGCTACTAATCCAGCAGGAAAAGGTACAAAGACAATTGGCATCAACATGAAGATGGAGATGGCCAAAGAGCTAGAGCGGCGTTCTGCGTCAATGCAGCTCTCCACTGGAGCATATTGTAAGATTGTCCTCGGTGAATGGATAAAATCTGGAAAGAAATTGAAACTCCAGGAAAACTAATAGCCCCGTTCGGGGAAAATTAAACCGGCTTCACTTACACGGAGAGGCCGGTTTTTATTTTGTACTGAATGAGTCACGTGGCACTATTTATCCATGCAAGGTAAGAACCACTTTTCAATTATCGGAACCGGAGCAGTTGGCGGGTATTATGGTGGACTTCTCCACCGAGCGGGCTTTGATGTCCACTTTCTACTTAATCAGGACTTCGACTACGTCCGCGAATACGGGTTACGCATTGATTCAATCAACGGCAATTTTAATTTGCCAAATATCCAAACTTATAACGACCCCAAAAAAATGCCTAAGTGCGATGTGGTTATCGTAGCCTTGAAGACCACAGCCAACACTGCTTTACCTGACATACTACCTCATCTGATCAAAGACGACAGCGTGGTATTAACACTTCAAAACGGAATGGGCAGTGACGATAAGATTGCGACGCTGATTGGAGCTGAAAACGTTCTCGGCGGACTTTGTTTTCTATGCTCCAACAAAGTTGGATCGGGACATATCAGACATTTGGATTATGGATTGATTACCATCGGCGAATATCGATCCAATGGAGAACCCGGAGGAATAACACCTCGACTGGAAAAAATTGGAGGGGATTTTATGGCTGCTGGAATTCCTATGAAGCTCGTTAAAGATCTAGCCCTTGCCCGATGGAAAAAGCTGGTTTGGAACATTCCTTTTAACGGTTTATCGGTTACACGTAATGTACTCACCGATGAATTGGTCAAAGATCCATCAACGCGCGCGTTGTGCGAAACACTAATGAACGAAGTTGCTTGTGCCTCGGCAGCATGCTCCCGCCCAATCGAACCTGCTTTCATTCAAAAAATGTTGGTAGACACGGAACGCATGAAACCCTATGCCACCAGCATGAAATTGGACTACAATCGCGGGAATCCCATGGAGCTTGAAGCCATATATGAAGTGCCTATCCATACCGCAGAAGGCAACGACGTGATTATGCCGGAGACAAAAAAACTATATCAGCAACTGTGCGCCATGAATCCTCTGCTTTAGATGGGTTGCAATTGGGTTAGGATTCAAAGATTGTTCATCAGCATTTTACAGAAGGCCATCATGATAAATCTAGATTACACTGAACATACTGTTAATGCCGTGAACATTGTCAACGACGACTTATTTGAGCTCGTTATAGACCGTAATGACATCGAATTTACCCCCGGCGACTGTACAGCAATTTACACAGGAACAGATAAATCCCGCCCATACAGCATTGCCTCTGGTTCGAAGGAAAACGAACTTAAGTTTGTGATCCGCAAAATGGAAGGCGGAGAAGTGTCTCCCTGGCTGATGAGTCGGGCACAGGGCGATGTGATTCGTATCACCCCACCCTTCGGCTGGTTTCGCCCTGGTCAGGATATTGGCGAAGCCCCGTTCGTGTTTCTGGCGACGGGAACAGGCATTGCACCCTTCCTATCTTATATGAACACATTTTCCAAACCGCCCATTCACTGTCTCTTTGGAGTCCGTCACGAAGCGGATGCGATTGGATTTTCCAAACTTCGGAACTTTTGCAACACCCAGCTAGCGGTTTCACGCGAGCAAACCGAGCACCACCATGGACGCCTGACTGGCTTACTCGAAACACTTTCTCTAGAAAAAAATACGCATTATTACTGTTGCGGACTGGAGAGCATGGTGAACGATGCTTCAGCCTGGTTGCAGGAAAATGGCGTTGGACTGATGCAGATTCACCGGGAAGTTTTCTTTCATGGGTAAACTTACTTTTCCCGTTTTTTATTGAATTCCAGCCCAACACCCTATAAATACCGCCTCCATGAAATCAACTGTTGTATGTGCCCTTTATAAGTTTGTCTCTCTGGACGATTTTGAATCGTTGCGAGAACCCTTGTTAACATTCCTGAATGATCATGAAATCCGCGGCACGTTGTTGCTCGCTAGCGAAGGTATTAACGGAACGGTTGCAGGATCGCGCGAGGCGATTGATGCCCTTCTGTCCCGACTTAAATCCGACCCGCGTTTGGCCGATCTGGATCATAAGGAATCCATCGATAAAACAAACCCTTTCTACCGGACTAAAGTGCGGTTAAAGAAAGAAATCGTTACGCTTGGTGTGGAAGGTATTGATCCGCTACGAACGGTTGGCACCTATGTCGCCCCCAAGGACTGGAACACACTGATCAGCGATCCGGAAACCATTCTTGTGGACACCCGTAACGAATATGAAATCGGCATTGGTACTTTTAAAAATGCTGTGAATCCAAAAACCGATTCCTTTCGTAATTTTCCAGACTATGTGAAAGATAATCTCGATCCCGACAAACATCGTAAGGTCGCCATGTTTTGCACCGGAGGAATCCGCTGTGAGAAATCAACGGCCTATCTGAAGGAGTTGGGATTTGATGAGGTATATCACCTTAAGGGTGGCATTCTAAAATACCTCGAAGAGATTCCTGAAGAGGAATCTATGTGGGAAGGTGAATGCTTTGTTTTCGATAATCGCGTTGCCGTTGGCCACGATCTTTCCAAAGGGCACTATGATCAATGCCATGCCTGCCGAATGCCGATTACAGAAGACGACAAACTGAACGAACATTATTTAAAGGGTGTCAGTTGCCATCATTGCCATGCCGCATCGTCCGAAGAACAGAAGAAACGATTCGAACAGCGAGAGCGCCAAATGCAGCTTGCCAAGCAACGCGGAGAGGAGCATATCGGCGGAACCGTTTTGGAAATCTCTAAAAACCGCCGGAAAATTAAAAATCTTCAACGAGAAGTGTCGTCAGGAAAGCAGAGCAAGTAGAACGGCGAACCCTGCTCCACAGCATGCATATACCCGATGCTTTTTAACCGTTGCATGCGTAAACAGGTAAATCAGACTACCGTACCATAAAAGAACTGAAAGCAGCGGCGGCGGGTTTACCTGCCAGCTAGAACCCGGAAACGCATCCAACCAAGCCACACTTCCCAGTAATAAATTGACGAATACAATAGCGGCATACGCGAAGATCGTTGATGCGAATGGAACCAGAATGGCAAGCCATCCTGCCAAAACGATGCAAAAAGTGAGTGGTACCACGAACAGATTTCCCAACAGCGCAATCGGCGAAAACATTCCAAAATACAATGCCGATAATGGAATAGATGCCAGATTAGCAGCTGTTGACGTGATGACTAATCCCATCGTGTAGCGCCGTATCAATCCTCCCTGGCTCAGACTTTTCGGAACGGTTGCATAGACCATCACAATGAAAGCAACCACGGTGAAGGAATATATAAAGCCGGCAGATTGAATTTCCAACGGGTTGAACAACAGAAGTACTATTGCTGCAAATGCTACTGACGAAGGAATATCCGGTTTTCGACGAAACAGCGGGGCGAGTACAAAAACCGCCGCCATCGTAAGCGCTCGCAATGCACTCGACTTCATCCCAGTTGAAACAACATAAATAGATAGAAGAGGTAAAAGCCACAAGCCATACCAGTCCCGCTGTATTCCAATAGTTTTAAGCACAACGACCAAAAGTAAGCCTACAATTCCAACATGCAATCCGGAGATTGCAAAAATATGCAACGTGCCGGTCCGGCGAAACCCGTCCAATGTTTCTCTGGGAATTTCTTTTCGATAACCCAGCACGAGCGCTTTAAGAACAGCTTCCTGCTCTGGTAGATTTATAAGCTCGAGGCGAGTAGCTGCTGAATCACGCCAAGCCCGGCTCCATGTCTTGAGCGAACCTTTTTTTACCCCGGGCAGAATCTGCAGACGTTCATTCGAATAGATCTTTAACTCGACCGAATTTCCGCCAGGGAAAACTCGTCTATTCAACTTCCCATTTAGTTTTATTCGTTGACCGTACTCGATCTCTAATTCACGTGTTGCACCAACAATGTGCACATCAATTTCTCCGCGGATCGTTTTCCACTCATTTGAAAATTGTATTCCTTCGCACTGAACAGGGAAATTCCATCGTCCCCGGTTATCCGAATGACTGGCATAAAATTCTGGGAAATCAGATAACGTCCCAATTAGACTGACGTTATGCCGTGGTAGATCATTTTTTATACGATTAATCGAGCTCACTGATTTATCTGGTACAGAAACGAGAAAGAAACTCGCGGCAACCATCGCGATTGCGAGAAATGTCAACCCGGTTGAGAATCTAGAGTGAATAATAAATGAATATAATAGCAGCGGCAGGCAAATGAATAAAATTGAAGGAACGGACAACAGCCCTGCGGTAGCCGCAATCATCCCCCCGGATATGGCTAATGAGACTCCAATAATAGGGCGCCGCAACGTCGTACCTGAATCAAGTTCCTTGAATGCTCCTCCCTTATTCGTTGTTCAACACCTCTCGGTAGGCCATTCGAATTTTGTGCTTGAAGCTTGAGAGCGAATACTTGTCTGCAATTAATTGCTGCCCTTCCATGGAAATCCCGATCGATAAAAGCGGTTCCTGGATAACTCGAAGTAATCCCTCCGCAATCGATTCGGGATTCAGAAGAACCTGTACGCTGTTATTTTCAGTAAAAAGATCACTATATGCTGCGTCGTGCACCGCAACAACCGGTGCTGGAGAACGCAATAGGGTGAACAGTTCCGCGTTTACGTAGCGAGCTCCTACGTGAGGAATAAACAGAGCCGCATCTGCAATATCAAGAGCAGCAAGATATTCCTCCGTCTCATCAATTTTAAAAAATTTACATCGGCCTAGAATATTAAGATTAGCCGCGGCAGCTTTAGCTTCTGTTGACAATCTAGCCTTAAAGAAGAAAGCAATTTGTGGAATGACGTCGACCACTTTTCTTACAGCCATCAATAGCTTATTCATTTCAACACCACTTTCAGGAAAAATACTAACCACTACAATTGCAGCTGGTTCTCCTTCGAATCGGCCCACAAGTTTAGATAATTCAATATCTCTCTTTGGGAAAAAAGATTGAAGAGGAACATCTTCAACCTGAACGATCGATGCACCAGGTGATATCTTCTTCAAATCAACAGATAAGGTTTTCGATGGGGTCAAGATGATTACTGCTTGTCGCAACAGTGCCTTTTCTAAGCGTTGTGCATGAGCTGGAAAAAGTTCCCAGAACCTGAAGGGCACTGTACCTACCGAACTTGTAAAACAGCGCGAAGCATCGTAGACCAATGGAATTTTTCGTATTTTGCAGATTCGCGACACCCAAACAACGGCATCATCCACTGCGTGAATTACGTCGTAACTCATAAGGCCGGTTGTCAAAATAGTTGTCTTGCGTAGCTTTCGGCGCGGTATGCATTGCGTCGTCTCGCCGGTTAAGAACCGTATATGGGGATGATCCGGAATAGTAGAATGAGAGGCAACCACATCAATCTGATGACCCGCATCGGCAAGCGCACAAAGTATTGCAACAGGACGAACATCTCTACAGCCAAACGACAACTCTCCAAAGGTGACGAACAGGATATGCATAACCTATAAAAGCACCTATTTCCGTGGTTTGTGTAGATCCGCTTGCAGTATCTCATTTTCAGGAAGCTTTAACTGTGGTGTGATATCTTTGCGCTCCTCCCCATCCATGGTTTTAGCAACCTTTTCTAGCCACATTCGAAACTCTTCGCCTCCAACACGATCAGCAAATGACTGAAATGTGCGATCTTCGCGAATAGGATCAAGACGCGGATCCTGAATCCAGCCTATAACAATATTCTGTCCAAACAAATGAGCCGCCTTACCCAGAGTCTGTACAGTTTCTGTACTATTACCTAACTGTGCATTGCATATTGCAATTTGATGGTAGTAGTTTTGATCCCTGTAGTTGCTTTCGCTTAGTCGACCCAAGACCTCAAGCGCACTTAAATAATCCTCAAGATACATATGAGATTGAGCTAGTTTTTCAAGCGACGGCAAGTCCTTTGGTGAATCTAGCAGAACTCGATTGTAGGCTTCCGCTGCTTTGACGTAGTCCTCCTGAAGATACAGCGCATTTGCCAGGTAGCGTTGCACATCTTCATCATAATAATTCTGTTCCATGTACCATTCTGACATGAAGACTACAGCAGGTGCATCCCCATGGGCACCAAGAGCTCGAATAAGTTCCTCCTGAAGATCACTCCTGGAAGGGTCTACACTCAATACTCGGATGTATGAATTTATGGCCTCAACAGTCATTCCTTTTTCATAATAGAGAGTGCCTAATCTTTCCAGTGCTCCCATATGAACAGGATCAAGCCGCAATGCGGCCTGATAACGTTCAATCGCCTGGTCAAAATTATCACGTTTTAGAAGATCGTCAGCTGAGCGCACCAAACGTTCTGCCTCTTTCCAGACTTCGATTCGTTCCGCAAACATTTTTCGGGCATCATCATTTTCAATATCAAACTCTTCAGTCAATGATACGTCATGCAAGACGGGTGAAATTTCAGTTTCACCTTGATGCTCAATCCACACACTTTCTTCGTAGAGCTTGATCCCTTTCCAGAGCATAAAAAAAGCAATGCCGAGCAGAAGAATCATAATCACGGATTTCAGGATGGCCAGTAATGCCATTTTTTCACGTGGATCAATGGTTTCTTTCCGACGCCCCTGAACGGCTTGATGTCGACCTGTTTTACGAACACGATGCGACTCGGAAACAGGCTTATCCTGGAACAAGGGTTGTTCGGAAGGTGACCCGGTATAGAAATCGGCATCAACAGGTAAATGCTCGTATCCGCCAGAAACGCGCTCCGGAGTTGTTTTATGCTTTTTTCTTTTCATAAACCTTTCCTGCTGATGATGCGGATGCTAAATCAAAATATTCTATGAATAAAGGGGTTGAAGTATTAATCGGTGCAAGGTAAGTGTCAAGTGTTGCTCCAATTAGGCACCATTTAATCAATAGGTAAAATATGACTACATTTATAACTTTATTTGCAACTGCGCTGCTTTTCGTGGGCATCCCACTTGGAATTCTGGGCATGATCAACGCATTACGAAAAAAACAGCCTGGATGCTCAGGAAGTCATGATTGCGTTGTCTACAAGGGTGAAAAAGTTATGTGCCCATCGTGTGAGCTACGCGAATTCAAGTCTCACCTAGAGGCTCAAAAACTACAGGTTTAAGCTCCCGGGAAGTTTAAATAATTTTCTTACCTAAACCTCAGCACACTTTTCACACGTTCCAAAAACAACAACTCTGTGGTTTCGTTCTTTAAATTTGTGTTCTTTGCAGGCTTTGGTAATGAGTACCATAATTTCATCATCAACAAATTCGATAAACTCCCCACATTTATCACATATCATATGCTCATGATCCGGGTGGTTATACGTATGTTCATAATGAGCATGAACATCGGTATCTCGAATAACTCTTACAAGTCCCGCATCTTCCATTAGTGATAGCGTACGATAGACCGTACCACGGCTGACATGATTAAGTCCGCTTGAAAGTTCTGTCGCCAGATCATCTGCACAGAAGTGATCATGGCGCAAAAAAACCTGTGTCAGGATAATTTTTCGAGCTTGCGTAACCCGAGCATTTTTTTTCTTTAAAAAATCAACAAATAGCGGCCATGCTTCTTCAACTGACTGCCTAACTTCTTCGGGAAACTCTATATCTTCCATACTCATTCCACCGCCAAATCCTTTTTAGAATTGAATCTACATATCAATATGGTTATGCGTAGTTTTATTGATGTAATCAAGGTTTTTACTGCTATATTGCTTTCTGTTTATGCGAAAAACACCACAAATAAGGAGTATCAAACATGGCATACGTAATTTCAAGCGAGTGTATATCCTGCGGCGCGTGCGAATCCACCTGTCCAGTTGAGGCAATCAGTCAAGGCGACGATCTGTTTGTTATCGATGAAAATACCTGTACAGATTGCGGTGCTTGCACTGAATCATGTCCGGTAGACGCGATATCCGCCAGCTAGTTTACTGCTCAGCAAACACGAAAAGCGGCCCACTGGTCACTTTTTTTAGGTTATATCTCTCGGGATGTACCGCTTTGAGTCTTCGACAACTAACCTGATTTCTATTCCATCGCAGGATGGTATCTATGGATGAACAAAGCGAAACAAGGCCATTGCGGAGAAGATTCCCGTTAAAAAACCCATGAATACCTCTAAGCGAGTATGCCCAAGCAATTCCTTGAGTTTATTTTCTGAGAGATGGTGCTCTCGCAATAATTCATCGACAATTTGATTGAGTAACTTTGCTTGTTCACCCGCTGCTTTTCGGACGCTTTGTGCATCGAACATTACGACCATGGCAAATGCCGCACCCAATGCAAAGATAGAAGAATCAAACCCCTCACAAAGTCCCAGAGAAGTCGCAAGCGCGGATGCCATAGAGGAATGGGCACTGGGCATACCTCCGGTACTGACCATGTAACTGAAATCCAATCTCTTTGATTCGAGGAAACAGTTGATCATCTTGGCTGCCTGGGCTACCAGCCAACCAAACAGGCCGGCCCAGAATACTGCGTGCAGTGAATTCATTAAAACTTGTCCATTGGTTATTATAGTATGATCTATAGTTTCTCGGGCAGGTCGACTCAATTCGACTCTATAGCTTCCGATTCTGAAGAGGGCGTATGGGTGTGAAACTTTTCCAGTTTCCATGATGGATTAGCCATGGTTCCCTCCAGCTTTAATTCGAATAACTTAAAAAACGGATCGGTAATCACTCGGATAATTTTTGAGACCGGATTTTCACTCGATACCTGTGCCTGCACCAACGCATTGAACCCCTTTTGTCTAGAGTAACTTCCATGCCCTTTGGCACTGATGATATCTCCGTAAAAACAAGCATCTTGTGAGTTTATAACACCGTTCTTTAACTCGAACGTTCCGCTAAGGCTAGTAATTGAAAATACATTAAATCCTGGAACTACTTTTCGCATAATTTTGGAAAACCGATTAAATAAAGGCAGATCTGTAAGCTGCCCTTCTTTCACTGAAATCTGCCCCTTCCCATTTGCGCTTTTAAAAAAATCAGCGGCCATATCTGCACGAAATTGAACCTTCCCCGACAGCAATCCTGAAATCCCCGAGCCGATTTTCGGATTTAAAAACTGGAGACATTTTCTAAAATCGGCATCTTCAACTCTAAGATCCATTTCATAGGGCATTTCGTATTCATCAGGATCTAGCCAAATCGAAAAATCGGCCTCGCCATGCCCATCATAAAAATCAAACGATGCCTCATTCACCGATATCAGGGGGCCAACTCCGGTTACCCGAGCTGAAAACCCATCCATACCGGCAATGGGTATCTCAACCCGTTCCGCCTCAAGCATAACTGTAAATTCTGTAGCACGCATACTGCCCCAGTCCAATATTCCTTCCGCTTTAATTTGGGTATTTCCTACTGTTTTTATTTTTTTCCCAAAAAAATTAAATCCAGGATAAATCGCTTCCTCGACCCCTTGGGGATGCAGACTTCCATATGCATCAAATGTGGCTATTGAATTGATAAAATCAGCTGAAGCCACACCTTTTAAGAAATCAGCACCTTGCATTACTGCAACCGGGTCTAACTTTAATACTCCATGCTTGTAGAATGCCGAGATATTAAGTGATGACAACAATGCATCGTGTAATTGCACTTCATTTGCCATCCCTTGCACATTAATAAAAAACGAACTCCAATCCGTATACTGAGCACCTAATTGCAGACTGACTTGAGGCGGGCGATCCTTAAATTTGAAACGACCAATCACATTGGTTGCAATCGGCACAACAGACAAGGCTCCCATCAGGAGATTTGGATCCATACTTCCCGTAGCACTAACGCCGAATTCATGTGTATTAGCATCCCAAAAGACGTCCCCGGTTGCTGACCCGCCAGTCAGACAGCTGCCCACCATCGTAGATCGTACTTCCTGCCCGATGGCCGTTCCCTCCAGTTTAGTTAATTCTAGGCGATTATTACTTCTGGCAACGAGACCCTGCAGAGAATCAATTTCAAAGTCATGGTAAGAAACGTCCTGAATCGAAAACGATCCCGTCAGATTGTTAATTAGATCAAGCGGACGCGCCGGGCCAAAACTCAATTGTAGCTTGGGTAGTTGATCAAATTTTAATTCCACTTTCACGAGAAAATCTAATATCGTCTGGGGCAACAACAGTAAAAGACTCTTAGACGTTATGGCGTTGCTTATTTTCCCCTGTACCGAACCCGTCTCTAGATTAAAGTCGCCTTCCAACAGCACGGACTGGTTATCCTGAATCAACACAGCTTCGTCTAGTTCCAGTCTTGGATACAAATAATGCCCTTTTATTTCTGCATGGGAAAAACCCACGTCTCGAAATGAAATATCAGATGCAAGGAAATTAAAATCGATCCGACTCGAAGCATAGTCATTCATATCAACTGAAAAGCTGATATCCAGATCTGCCCCACCATTTAACTGTATGACTTTTAAGCGATCTTCAAAAACTTGAAACTGTTGTTCGCTAACATAAGTCGGCATCACCGTCATCTGTTGCTTATGGGACTTTGCTACACCTCGCTTCTGAACGGAAGACGCTTTTCCATCCGCAGTGCTTCTCAAAAAAATTCCAGTAACATGAAAAGTCGCACCCATCCAAGACAACGTTCCATCGGTCATTTCTATACGATCAGAAAAGAAACCCAATGAGAGATTAGCTTGATCAACGTACCGAAACTCACTTTCCGGAGGGATGCTAATGCCCCATTCAATGGATGGGCTTAAGGCAACATCCATAGCTTCGATATCAAAATTCCAGCCCGGATCAGAATCACCTTGAAGCTTAACCTGTCTGACAAAGAGAACTTCCTTTGCGTGAAAAACAGGTTCCAAGTCGTCAGGATGCTTCGTGTAGTAGCGGACATTTACTGCACGCCATCCACGTAAGGAGAGTGTAACACGCTCGATATCAACCGAAATTCCGGCCATATTTGCCCGCTGAATAATCTGTTGCAATATAGAATCCGGGACGCCATAAAGGCGAAGAAAAACAATGGAGCAGATCAGAAGAATTATCAGTAGACTAAACAGCCGAACGAGCATCCGTACGGCCTTAAACATTCGTACAGATAATCGATCTCTAAGCTTCTCTTTCTTCAATTTACTCAAAGGTAGTATTTGCCGTTTCCGGTTCTTGCGCCAAATTGACTGACAACGCATCCACCAGAGACTTATCCAGGTAGAAGATAACATCGCGCCCCTTCACCATTGAATAAAACCCGTCTGCGGTTTCCCGTCCTACAAGAAGTACACGGCCAAGTTTATTGGAATCAGATAGTCCTACATGAAGCTCAAATAAAGGTTGATTCAGCCCGTATATTTCCAGATCGCGGGGGTTGTATGTGATATAGCCCGAGGTAACAACATTTTCTAACTGATCCAGTAATTTTCCGCATGCCACATCATTGACTTGAACATTTCCATTGGTCTCTACCATCATAAAGGAACGGTTCTCCTGACGCTCTACGATTTGGCGGGATGAACCGTTTTTCAGCAATGAAATTTTGTTAATTCCATCTTGTTCCATTTGCCAAATTTTCCGATCTTTATAAACTAGAGGATCAATCAAACTGTCCGGTATAGCAGGTAAGTTAATTTGGTATAGCGTTGGATCATCATCGCGTCTGATAAACAATCCGTCTTTACCTCCGTTAACCGGCAGAACCTCTATCCGGTTCGTCAATCCGGCATCCGCCGAACCAATTTTAAAAACCCACTCGGCCGGAAGGTTGTTAGTAACCACGTTATATTCGGTAATAACGGCACTACCCCACAAGATAACGAGGTCGGCCACAGCCCTGGAGTTTGCATTCCATACGACGGGGGAATTAATCATCCAGTCATTTGAATTATTAACTGCAAGCGACAATTGTTCTTCGCCATGTGTAATCTGGATAGACGAAACCATAGGTAAAGGGACCGTAAGCACATTTGCATCGCGAAAACGATCGGATGGAACATTCAGCAGTTGAAGGACGGCAGCGGGCAACGTAAATACGGATGTATCATCTGCACGCCGCGCATAAACAAAACCGGAAACATCCGGAACATCGTCGCCGATAACCAGCATTCCTGACGTACCGTCGCCACTGCCAATCGAAATCTGGCGGGTCTCCCCCTGCAGCCCATAGACGGAGAAATCAGATACATTATCGGCGATAAAATTCTCGACATGGAAACTGTATAACTTACCAATAAATCCCTCAACCTCGTTAGAATCTGCCTGAGCCGAAACCGGTTGCTGAATGCGCCACCCCATCTGAGGATCTTTCACGATTTGTACAAACCCCGCCGAACCTCGAATTTCAATACGCCGTACACCTGCTGAATCGCCGGGGAATAAAACTCGATCACGCAGATGGTCATGCGTACTGGGAACCACGACGAGTAATTTGTCGGATATCGTATAAATATCTTCAGTAACTGTATTCTTGGCGTAGACCATGTCTCCAAGAGGGGTTTTTCTTCCCACCATCCAGACATGTCTTCCCTGATTATCAACTGCGATAATCTCAATTTGGGGCTGGGAAAACCCATATTCTGCCGCATCCAAACCACGAATTTCGAGGTGCTTACTCGTGATGGTAGTCCCCTTCCCCATCGAGTTCAGTCCGGATACCATTCGCTGTATCAGAGCAACGTCAGCACGCCCCATATTGCCCTCTTGATCGCCAGCCATCCAAATGCCATTTTCTTTCACGCACCGTACAACACCATTGGTATGCCTGAATTCGATCGACATCAATGTGGACGCATCCAGATTAAACAGTCTGATACGCTCTAATTGCTTGGCCGGGTGTTTTGCACGCCAGGATTCCTGAATCCAGATAAATGCACCGAGCAAAACGATGCTGAGCAGTAAAATAAGTGTGGAACGACCTTTCATTAATATCCTATTTTCTTCTACGTAGCCACACGAGAAACCCGAGAACCATGGCAATCGCTGGTATTCCTGCAACATTAATCCAGAACATGTGGCTCAGTTGTTTTCGGGTTAGGCTTAACTTCACCTCTTCAATTGGCTTAGGAGCAATCGCCATCAATTCCTCTCGATCCAAAAGCCAGTTTAAGGCACTCATAAACAGATCCGAATTACCGCCCACCATACTGCCATTGCTCACAAAATCAGCATCCCCGAAAACAACCATCCGCGATGGCTTGATCTGAACATCCAGCATTTCCTGAGTTGCGCCGCGCTCAACGGCAACTGCCAAAGAAAAAGGCCCACGTTTATCGCCCGTATTTTCATCAAATTTTGCGGTCGACTCCTCAACCTGCGTTTCCGACCAGCTCTTATCCGATGTAAAGAACAGAGGTACTGCAGTCGGACGATCTTCCATCGAAACATGATCAGAATCATCCACTAAGGGCTCAACAGATCTGGGTAGAATAAACTGGGAAATCGACTTCATTTGCATGCTGATTGGATGCGTATTATAGCGTCGAATATGGACATCACTTCCGTGCAAAGTATTTTCAGGATCGACTACGATATCTTGTCGAAGAGCAACTCCCCATCGGCGAAGCATCGCTTCAAGTCCGCTCTCTTTTAACGCATCAATCATAATCATTACCCGGCCATTTCGGTTGAGGTAATCCTCGATCATTTCAACCTCAACCGAGCTCAATATTTTTGCTGGGCCAGCGATTACAAGAGCCGCTGCGTCATCAGGAATTTTCTTTTCCCCACTCAGCATCAGTTCCTTTGCTTCCAGATTATCCCGAAGAACAATGGTTCCGACTTTTGAATATCCCGACATCTGATCAAAATCAGTTATACGACGTTCGCCATGCCCAACCAGAAAATAAACGACCGGTGTTTCGCCTTGAATCAGGCTATGAATCGCGCTCGAAAAAGCCTGTTCACCTTTAAAAGCCGTAATCGTCGGTACTGTGGCACGCTTTTCCATTTTGAGTTCAGCAACGTCAGCCTGGCGTACAACTTTACTCCGGCCTCCGATGTCGAAAACAACCACCTGCGCTTCAGTCAACCCATACTGGTTTGCCAGTTTCTCAGTACGAGCACGATCACGAGTTGGATCAATCCATTCCACGTGGATATTTCGTGAATGATACTGATACTCCTCCATCAGATTTTCGATGTCCTGATAGAGTTTATGCTCCTCCTGGAAGAAAACCGTAACGTCAACTTGATGTTCCAGCTCTCCAAGGAGATTGAGGGTTTTTTCAGAGAGCTGATAATAGGAACGCTCACTGAGGTTGATGCGAATTGGATTACGCATACTCACGAAACCGATCATCAGCACCAGCACGAGAGCAAGGAGCACTCCGGCAATTGAATTTAAATTAGTCAGGATTCGCTTCATTCCAAATAGTTCCGTCTTTTTCGAGGCATTAAGCGTGCTTGCTTTCAACAACTTTTACAGCCGCAAACAAAAACCACGCCGCATTGCATACATACATCACCACAATTCGGCTATCAATAATGCCGCGCGAAAAATCCATCATATGAGCAAACGATGAAAAATATTGTCCCACGGTCCTGATCCCCGGGCTTTGCGCGGTATAGGCCATGTACATCATTCCCAAAAACGAGCCGAACAAAAGGGCAAACCCGCCAATGGCTGCAACAATCTGATTCGAGGTCAGGCTCGACATAAACAACCCGACCGCAATGTAGAGTGCCCCCACTAAAACAACCCCCAAAGCTCCGGCCCGCAACGCTCCACCATCAGGAAATCCAGCAACCTCAGGCGGACACAAATAGCTTTGGGTATACGCATAAAAGAGAGCCGGCAGCCATAACACGACGTAAAACAAAAGTGCTCCGAAAAACTTGGCCAGCACCAGCTCCGGAACTCGTACAGAGGTGGTTAGCAGCGCCTCCAGCGTTCCCAACTTCCGTTCTTCAGCAAATAGACGCATCGTAATAAGCGGCACCACGACCGGGAGCGCAAAGGTCAAGAGCGGCCCACTGAACATGAGCTGCGTTGCAAGGGTAAGCGATTCTCCGTGGGCCAGCTGACTCAGCAACCAGATAAAATTACCTCCGGTCAACGCCCAGAAGAAAAACATTACGACATAAGCTATCGGCGAATAAAAACAGGTTCGAAGTTCCCGTTTTAAAAGGCATAAGAACACGCTCACTTTGCACCTCCCGCATTTCGGGTAATATGCACAAACGTGTCTTCAAGCGAATGTTGCTGTTCCGTTAATTCCCGCATTGCCCACCCTTCGGTCACAGCCAAATTAAACAGTTCAACGCGCATCGATGCAGAATCCGCCTCGACTTCAAGCCATAGCCATCCGTCAGCCAATTCACTGGCATTGCGGACATCCAGCCCCGCCATGCCACCGACCTTGACCAGGGCGGCTTCTTTGTTTGCCATGATTTCCATTTCGATAACCGAACAGGCATGAAGTTTTTTGTGAAGATTTTCTTCGGTATCGGATGCGACAATTTTACCTTCATTGATAATCAGGATGCGTTCACAAATCGCTTCTACTTCCTGAAGAATATGAGTGGAAAGAAAAATGGTGTGTCGCTCGGCCAGCTGAGTGATCAACTCGCGAACCTGTCGGATCTGATACGGATCCAACCCAACGGTCGGTTCATCCAACACAAGCAGGTCAGGATCATGAACAAGGCTGTCGGCCAGACCGACGCGTTGACGGTACCCTTTGGAAAGTTGACCGATGATCCGGTTTCCCACATCCGTCAAACCGCACAGTTCCTTCACCTCATTTACCTTGGATTTTCGAGCCGAAGCCTTAACTCCCTTCAGGGCTGCACGGAATTTAAGGTATTCATTTACCCTCATTTCAGGGTACAGCGGACAACTTTCAGGGAGATAGCCAATACGTCTGCGTACTTCCTGCGGGTGTTTGGAAATATCGAACCCAGCCACTTCAATCTTGCCGGAATTCATGGGGAGATATCCCGTTAACATGCGCATAGTAGTCGTCTTGCCTGCGCCATTCGGGCCTAGAAACCCAACGATCTCGCCCCGGCCAACCTCGAACGAAATATTATCAACTGCCAATCGAGCAGGATATTTTTTCGTTACCCCAGAAACCTTGATCATAAATTCAGTCCAATTAAAGGCCGCATTATGCCCTATCGCCTTGTCGAGTCAAGCAACCCGACAGGGCTAAATCCCTGAGAAAATGCGCGTATTATTCGCCGCCATTAATGATTTTTTCAACTTCGTCCAGAAACTTAAACATTTCCGGTGCCGTTCCGATCGTTATGCGTAAATAATCCTTCGCACGTTTGTCTTTTCCAAAATACCGAACGATAATGTTTTTTTTGCGTAATTCATCAAACAAGCTCTTGGGTTTGAACCCTAGGGGCTTTACCCAAAGGAAATTGGCCTGCGAATCGGCAACTTCAAACCCCATTTCCGAAAGTTTTTCCGCAACTATCTTACGGGTTTCAACAATCGCCTGAACATTGGCCTTCATGGTGTCCTGATCCAGAATGGCTACGCGAGCCACTTCCTGTGTCAGGTAATTCACA
>JAZGFK010000121.1:0-2242 GCA_036479375.1 Pontiella sp.
CATCATCTGGTTGGAATGGTCAAATCTTCATTTTGATTTTAGTACGAGAAATTCTTTGCAGCTAACGGGCGCGAGACGAGCTGCACCCCCGACTTGGCAGAAAATGGAGAAGAGATAGGCCGTCGGCTTTATTGGATTGGCAGCCGCGGTTGTTATTGGTTTACCGGCGAATTGACCTCTCCATTTTCTGCCAACCAAGGGGGCAAGCGGTAGCGCAGCCGCGACCGTAAGGGAGCGGTGTCTGCTCCATTGAGTGGTTCGCGCCGCCTGCGGCGACAACCACGAAATGAGAACTCATCTCGCGCCCGTTCGCGTCGCCGCGAACGTTTAGGATGAGCAGACCCCGGAGGGGCAAGGCCCGTCTTTTTGGGCCGCAGTTCCGGCGAAGCCGGAATTCTGCTCCATCCTTCTGGTTGGACGATACTGCATCGTCATATGGAATTTTCTGAAAACACCTGCCAAGCTACATTAAAGCAATTTATTAGCGCACTATCTACTGGGATGCCATCAAAAGGTCCATTATCCCCTAAAATCGATAAACGGCTTGCGGTGAAATATACTGTAAAAGGGCAAATTCCACGCACCCGTGCAAAGCTTTGACAGAAGCGATAACTGTGGTGATCGTAGGACGTTTTCATGCAGCCATCCTCACAGGAGGAGCCTTTGGTCGGTTGGACACATAAACGGTCTGAAGCAGCGCACCGCAATGCGGACAGAAATTCGCTTCCCACTCCGGAAACATTCGCAACAGCAGCTCATGGGCGTGGGGCAAATCAGTTAACGGCTCATAGGCCGGCTGACCCAATTGAGCCCGGGCTAAATCCAGCTTACTACGGCAATTGGGATGAAACAGTCCATAGGATCGCACCAGATGGGTGCCTTTTTCGGGCACATGGCTGAGAAGACGTCCGATAAATGCCTGAGCCCCCAAACGAAAAGTTCGTCGTTCATGCTTTTTAGCATGTGCATAACCGATAGTCACCGTATCTCCGGTATATCCTACGATACGCTTTTCTGAAATCGGACCCCGCCGAAGGTACCGACCCACGTATTTATAGACACCATCGGCATGCGAATAGGACGGTTCAATGTCCGCATGCCACCGGCTCCGACCCAGTTTGTTGAAAAGATTAAGACATTGCTGCGTGCTCATGCCCGCCGCCGGCACCAATACCTGATCTTTCGGCTTGGTCCTGCCTCGTGGAGTTACATTCTTGATACCCTCACGAAGATAGGCCAGAAATTTACCTCGAAACTTCGACGCCAGGACAGGCGTGGGAAGCAAAAACTCTCCATCAGCCTCTTTCCATCGTCCCTCCGGATCAAGGCCTCCCGCCGTCACGATGAAATGAAGATGGCAGTGTTCCCTCATCTCATCATCCCAGCTCTGAAACACGCCAATAGCTCCCGGTAAAGCCCCCAACCATCGACGGTCGCCTAAAAGCTCCCTGAGTGAGTGCCAGGCGGCACGCAGCATCAAACCTGTAAACACCTTGCGGTTCCAGCGCCAAATGACGTGAAGGTCGTGGCTGATGGTAAACACGACGTGAAAATACTTACAGGCAAGCGCTTGCAATCGCCGTCGCTCAAGCCACAGCTCCGTCTCGGTCGAACCGCACTGCGGGCAGCTTCGATGTTTGCACGAGTTGTTCAGAACTACCCGATAGTGGCCTGCCGGACACGCATCCACATGAAATCCCTGTTCCGGGGTTCGACATGTCATAATGTTCCATGCCGCCCAGCGCTCACGAGAACTCAATACATGTTCTCGGCGGTAACTGCTGAAGTGATCATGAAATATCTTCTGTACGATCCCCGCTTCCATCCGGCCCCATTCCCGGTTTTATTTCGGCTTTACATTCGCGCAAGATCTCCTCGGCCCGTTTCTTGCCAAACTCCTCAACCATCTGATCCCACAGCTCGGAATTGCGTATTTCCTTCTGAAAGTTCGATGTCAGCTTATCCGAAAAATCGGCTATGAAACTTTTACCGCCATGCTTCCGTTTGCCCTTAAGTCGTTTTCCTTTGCCCATGACTTTCTTGCCTGGTTCCTGATGATGGAATCATCATTCGTCCAACGCTCAGCATAAGGCGCGGCGGCTTTTTGCCGTCGCTCTCAATGCCGTTGTTGGGCATTCCTTTTAATATCTACACCAATCCATCAAGTAGCGACACATCTTCGTCTTGCCGCATTACTGCAATAATTGAGCGTGCCTCCTCAAATATGGAAAGGTAGTATTTT
>JAZGFK010000122.1:0-21156 GCA_036479375.1 Pontiella sp.
GGCTATCTATCGACCTGCAAAAAGCACGGCATCAGCGCAACAACGGCCTTGGCTCTTTTATTCGAAGGAAAACTTCCCGACTTTGATTCTCGCCTGAATCAACCTGCTGAATAGTTACTGAAAAACAACAAAGGATTCGAAACTAGACATGTTCAACTTTTTCAATTTCTGCAAATTAGACTTCCGCCTTTGGATAGGAGCCGAGTACGGTCATGATGGTGCAATGTTCCTGCAGCTCTTCAAGAGCCCGTGCGACTTCGGGGTCGGCGGCGTGGCCATCAATATCGACGAAGAAATAGTATTCCCAGTTCTTGTTTCTGCTGGGACGCGACTCAATTTTAGTCATGTTAATATTATCGGACTTAAAAACGGAAAGCACATCGTAGAGAGCACCCGCTTTATGCTTCACGCCAAACACGATCGAGGTCTTATCACTGCCGGTGGGCGGACCATAGTTTTGTCCGAGCACCAGAAATCGGGTGGTATTGCCCTGTATGTCTTGAATATTTTCAGCGAGCACTTCGATATCGTACATATCGGACGCCATCACACTGGCGATAGCCGCAGCACCAGGCGTTTCAAGCGCAAGCTGTACGGCTTTGGTGGTACTCTCTACCGGCGAAAGCTTGGCATTGGGCAGGTTGGTATTAAGCCAGCTCCGACATTGGCCGAAGACTTCCTGCTTGCTAAAGATCAGGCTGATTTCTTCGCGCGGCTGATCCGATAGCAACGTTAGTGAAATGGGCAGATAGATTTCTGCACAGATTTTAAGTGGAGTTGTCGCGAACTGGTCGAAGGTATGCGTGACCGCACCTTCCGTCGAGTTCTCGATCGGCACGACCCCGTAGTCCGCCGTGCGGTTCTGCACGCGGTCGAAAACCTCGCTGATCGTGCTGGTTGGGATATAATCAACGCTGATACCAAACTTGTTGCGGGCGGCCTGATGCGTGAAGGTGGCGGATGGTCCCAGGTAGGCAATTTTCATTTCGGTTTCCAGCGCCAAGGCAGCCGACATTATTTCGCGGTAGATGGCATGTGCCGCTTCATCCGGCAACGGTCCATTGTTCAGCGACTTGATCTTATCGAACACCTCGCGCTCGCGTGACGGTACATAGATTTCCGCTCCGACTTCTTTTTTGGCCGCGCCGATTTCCAGTACCACGTTAATACGTTCATTTAGCAGGCGCACGATTTCGGAATCGAGCGAGTCGATTTTCGTTCTAAAATTATCGAGATTCATGGGTTTCCTTTCGAAGGATGATTTGTGAAAGATGAAATCGGATCTGCAACGGCTCTCCCTGGAAAAAGGCCAATGCCGCTTGAGTTCCTTTTTCATATTTCATAGCTCATCCCTCATCTTTCTCCGTAGTTTCTTCCTTCTGAATTTCTTCGTCAAGTGCAGCCATAGACTCATCTGTAAGGTCTTCTGCTTCATCATCCACTTCTGGCAACTCAGCCACATTCTTGTCCAAATCCGGGAACGTTTCGGTGGTGTCTTTTTTCTTTTCATTCACCGGCATTGCACGGCGAAGTTCCTGACTGCCCGGGAGGTCTTCAATGTTGTTAATGCCGAAATGCTCAAGAAATTTCTGTGTTGTTCCGAATAGCCATGGACGCCCGGGCAACTCGCTTCGGCGCACCACGCGCACCAGCTGCATATCGATCAACTTGCGCAATACAGCATCGACCGAAACACCGCGCACTTCTTCGATTTCCGAACGGAGGCAGGGTTGGCGATAAGCCACAATAGCCAGGGTTTCCAAGGCGGGCTTGGAAAGGCGCATCGTCTGGTTCTTTTCCAGAAGCGCACGCACAAAAGGGCCGCAGGCAGCATCGTTCTGAAGGCGATATGCACCGCCCACCAAAGCAACACTCAGGCCCAGCTTGGACCCGTCCAAATTTTCCTGAAGCTCATCCAGCGCACCTTCAATCTGCTGATCCGTCGCTTTGGCATATTGCTCGTAGGGACCGCCAAATCCTGAGCCCGTTTCAATCATCGCTTTACGGATGCGCTTCACGGTAAGCGGTTCTTTAGCAGCAAACAGCAATGCGCCAACGATCTGCTTTAATTCTGGTAATACATCAACCGTGCTTTCACTCATTCCGTTTCTCCCTACTCAAACAATTCTTCATCCGCATCCAGCGACGCCTCACCGGTATCTTCTTCCGGGATACGGGGCTCGATCACAATCGATCCAAAATGGTCGTCCTGTACGGCCGCAATACGGTTCAGCTTAATCAGCTCCAATACCGCAAGGAATGTGCAGACGATTTCCTGCCGCGAGACCATGCCGGTGAAAATGTCGGTAATCGTCATGCGCTTTACGATTTTTAGATTTTCAACAATATAGGTCACCTTCTGGCCAACCGTATATTCTTCCGCAAAAATTTCCTGAAGACTTTCTTCCTGCACACGCCCTAACGCATCGTTGAGCGAAGAAATCAGGTCGAAGATGCTGGCATCACGCATATCAATATCGGGCGCCTCACCCAGTTCAACATGCTCGCTCTCGCGACCGAAAACGTTTTCCTGATAGACCTCTAGATCTTCAAGATGATCGGCGGCATCCTTAAATTTTTTGTATTCCACCAGCTGCCGAACCAGATCCCAGCGCGGATCTTCCTCTTCCTCGTCTTCCTGATCCTTGCGCTCGTCCACCGGCAGCAACATACGGCTCTTGAGTAGCATCAATGTGGCCGACATTACGATAAAGTCGCCCGCAATATTGAGATCGAGCACCTTCATCAGGCTGAGGTATTCCATGTACTGATCCGTAATACGCCCGATTGGAATATCATAGATATCCACTTCATCGCGTTTAATCAGGTATAAAAGCAGGTCGAGCGGCCCCTCGAAAACTTCGAGCGAGACTTTGTAGTCGTCTTTAATTAATTCCATTTGGCTAGGCACATTCCCTTGTAAATTTTTTGATTGCCGATTTTAGATTTTGTGGGTCCCCGACAACCTCTCATTAGGAAAGGCCAACGCCGCTTGAGTTCCACCATTCGGAAATCTAAATTCAAATTCGAAAATTATTCTAATCCTACGGCCTGACGTGCTTTCTGAAGTGTCTCACGGGCGAGCACCGAGGCTTTTTCAGCGCCCTTGCGCAGCACATCTTCAACATAGTCCATATCATTAACCAACTCGGCGCGTTTCTCACGAATCGGATCGAAATGCTCGTTAATCTTATCGAGCAGCTCTGTTTTGGCATGGCCGTACCCCATTCCTCCGGCGCGGTAGCGTTCCGCAAGCTCTGCCTGTTCGGCTGGAGTCGCCAGCAACTTATACAGCGCAAAGACATTATCGCTTTCCGGATCCTTCGGGTCCTCCATCTCTTTGCTGTCGGTCACAATCTTCATAACCCGTTTTTTCAGCGGCTTTCCTTCCATAAATATTTCAATCGTATTGTCGTACGACTTCGACATTTTCTGCCCGTCAATGCCCGGCACCACCGCCACGTTTTCCCGGATCGAAGGCTCCGGAATGGTAAACACTTCGCCAAAGGTATGGTTAAATTTGGTCGCCAGATCGCGCGTGACTTCCACATGCTGCTTTTGATCTTTCCCAACCGGCACCACTTCGCCCTGCACCGCCAGAATATCGGCAGCCATCAGAACCGGATAGGCAAACAGGCCGTGCGAGGGAGAAAAGCCCTTGGCCATTTTATCTTTGTAAGAATGGCAACGCTCCAGCAATCCCATGGGGCAGAGCGTCGAAAGCATCCAGGCCAGCTCCTGTACTTCCGGCAGATCGCTTTGACGGTAGAGCGCCGTTTTTTCCGGGTCGATACCGCACGCCAGGTAATCCAGCGCCACATCGGTCGTCATTTCACGCAGTGCATTACCGTCCTGCACCGTGGTCATGGCATGATAATTCGCAATAAAAATATACGCTTCACCCTGCTCCTGCAGCTCAACGGCCGGTTTTATGGCTCCGAAATAGTTGCCGATATGCAATTTGCCCGAAGGCTGTATGCCCGTAAGTATTCTCATTCAAAAACGCTCCGCTTTCCCGTTATTCGTTAAAGGTTATTTGTTAATCGGGAGGTGCCCGGCAGGGAAACCCCACGAACCCATAACCATAAACTATTAACCGGCGAGTCAACTCGCCAAAAACTAAAGAACCGTTTTTACCTCTTATCCCATCCTCTTACAAATCCATAAATAACAGGTTTGTAGTTCCGCCTTCAGGCGGTCTCCCCGCAAAGCCATACCCCAGAAGCCGCCTGAAGGCGGAACTATGTAACTTTCACGTACATCTCCTTCACCTACTTACGTGAGTATATTTATCATTTTTTATTTGAACGATATACCCTATGGGGGTATCTACAGGACTGAACAAACGGAGCAGGAACTATGAAAGGACACACGACAACCCACCCGGAAAATATAGCCCGGCTCTCCCGGATCGAAGGCCAGGTAAAAGGCGTAAAGCGTATGATCGATGACGGCGAATACTGCATCGACATTATCACCCAGATTCAGGCCGCCCGTTCTGCCCTACAGTCCGTCAGCAAGATCATTCTCGAAAAACACCTTAAACATTGCGTCACCGCTTCTCTCGAAGAACAGAACGAGGCCGGTATCGAGGAGAAAATCGAGGAAATCATGACCGTCATTAAACGCATGGGGAAATAAGGAGCCACGAAATGAACAGAAGAAAACTAGCAACAATTGTAATCGCCGCCGGATTGTCCCTCGGACTCGGCGCAATGGCTGAAGAAAAGAAAGTCGAACCCAAAAAGCAAACGACCTACCCGGTAATGGGCGGCAAGATCAACAAGGCGCAATATGCCGATGTGCAAGGCAAGCGCATCTACGTCTGCTGCATGGGCTGCATCGCCAAGATCAAGGCCAACCCCTCCAAGTATATCAAGCAACTCGAAGCGGAAGGCATCGTGCTTGATAAGACGCCCAGCAAAGAAGACCATGCCGGACACAAACATTAACCCCTTGCGGGAGGCCGCTGGCCTCCCGCTCAACCCAGGTGCGAGCCATGAATAAACTCCTCTTGCTGTTTTCCGCGACCTGCGTGGCGGCCCTTTCCTTCGGGGCCGATCCGTTCGGCACGAACCTGACCCTTCAGGCCGTACTCGACTATGGTGCCGAAAATAACCCCCGGCTCCAAGCCACCTTCAACCAATGGAAAGGGGCCGAGGAAAACATTGCCGTGCAGAAGGCCCTGCCGGATCCCGCCTTTACCTATGGCTATTATTTCGAACCGATCGAAACAAAAAACGGACCGCAAAATCAGCGTTTTGATCTTTCCCAGAAAATCCCCGGATTCGGGAAACTTTCCCTGAACAAAGCCATCGCCACCGATCAAGCCGCGGCGGCCCATGATCGCTATCGGCGCGAGCAGCTGGATCTTGATTTCACCACGACCCAGGCCTACGCAGAACTCCACTTTCTTAAACGCGGCATTGAAATCACCCAGGATCAAATCACCCTGTTTCTGGATCTGGAAAAAGTGGCCCGCACCCGCTATCAGACCGGTTCGCCCATGGCATCCATTCTCCAGGCCCAGGTGGAACTGGGGCGCCTTGAAGACCGCCTGAACTCATTGAACGACCAGCGCGCGCCGAAAACCGCACGACTCAACGCCGCCCTCAACCGCCCCGCATCCGCACCCCTCCCCTGGCCCGACACCCTGCCCTACCGCACCATCGATGCCGACGCCAAAGCCCTGCACGCCCAAACCCGCGGCACCAGCCCCGAACTCGCCGAACTCGGCCACCATATCGAGCGGGGAAATCACCAGCTGCAACTGGCGAAGCGCGAGCGACTGCCCGACTTTACCCTCGGTGTGCAGTACATCGATACCGGCCATGTTGCCGGACCAAACCCCGACAGCGGCACCGATCCAATCATTGGAACCATCGGCATCAACCTACCGCTGTGGTTCGGAAAAAACCGGGCGCGCATACAGTCTGCTGCCCACCTTAAAACCGCCGCCCAGCTCGCCCTCGAAAACCGCGCGAAAACCCTCGATGCCGACATTCGCCAAACCCTCTTCCAGCTCCGCGATGCCGACCGCAAGATCAACCTCTACAAGGAGAGCCTCATCCCCAAATCCCTCCAATCCCTGGAAGTCAGCCGTACGGGCTATGAATCCGGCCAGCTCGAATTCATCAACCTCATCGACGCCGAACGCCTGCTGCTCGAATTCGAACTCTCCTACGAACGCGCCCGCACCGACCACCTGATTGCCCGCGCCGAACTCACCAATATTACCGGTATTGATTTCATAAACGTAGACGGAGATTCCAGCTCCGTTGGCGTAGGAGAGAAACACTAATGAGAAAACTGAAACCCATTCTAATAATCATCGTCGCCCTCGCTGCAGGCTTCATCTTGCGCGGTTGCTTCACCGCCACACCCCAAGCCGCCGATTCCCACCTCCACGCCCCAAGCTCCCAGCCTGAAATATGGACCTGCTCCATGCATCCGCAGATTCAACTTCCAAAGGCAGGAAAATGCCCGATCTGCTTCATGGATCTCATCCCGCTCGATACCGGCAGCGATGAGGGCGGCGAACGCGAAATCAGCGTCAGCCCCTACGCAGCGAAACTCATGGAATTGGAAACGACCGCAGTGACCCGTCAATTCATAGCCGCCGAAGTGAGAATGGTCGGCAAAGTGGATTTCGACGAAACCCGCGTCTCCTATATCTCCGCCTGGGTGCCCGGACGCATCGACCGTCTGTTCGTCGACTACACCGGCATACCCGTGCAGAAAGGCGACCACCTCGCCGAGCTCTACAGCCCAGAATTACTATCCGCCCAAGAAGAGCTGCTGCAAGCCATCCAGACCTTGAAAAAGCTGCGCAACAGCCATAGCACCCTGCTGTTGGGAACCGCAGAGCAAACCATCATCGCCGCCCGCGAAAAACTCCGCTTATGGGGCTTCGCCGCCGAGCAAATTGCCGAGATCGAAACCCGCGGAACGCCGAGCGACCACATGACCATCTACTCCACCGTCAGCGGCATCGTCATCCAAAAAAATGCGCAGGAAGGCATGTATGTCCAGACGGGAACCCGTATCTACACCATCGCCGACCTTTCCAAGGTCTGGATCCAACTCGACGCCTACGAAAGCGATCTCAATTGGATTCGCTACGGCAGCACCGTTGAGTTCTCCACCGAAACCTATCCCGGCGAAACCTTCGAAGGCACCATTTCGTTCATCGATCCCATCATCAACCCGGCCTCCCGCACCGCCAAAGTCCGCGTGATCGTTGAGAACCAACGCGGCCGGCTCAAGCCAGGCATGTTCGTCCGCGCCGTGGCCCGCCCCAAAGTCGCGGAAGGTGGCCACGTGATGGATGCCGGACTCGCCGGCAAATGGATCAGCCCGATGCACCCGGAAATCATCAAAGACGCCCCCGGCGGTTGCGATGTTTGCGGCATGCCGCTCGTCACCGCCGAATCGCTCGGCTATGTGACCGAAACCCCGGATAACGCCCCCTTGCTCATTCCCGCCTCGGCCGCCCTGAAAACTGGCAAGCGCGCCGTCGTCTATGTTGAAATCCCCGGCCAGGACAAACCAACCTACGAAGGCCGCGTGGTGAAACTCGGCGTACGACTGGGCGACTTCTACGTCGTCGCCAGCGGACTCTCGGAAGGCGAACGGGTGGTTACGCGCGGCGCCTTCAAACTCGATGCCGAACTCCAGCTGCGCGCCAAGCCCAGCATGATGAGCGCCGCGATCGAAAAGCCGGAAATAGCGAATAAGGAGCCCGAACAATCCCTCCAATCCATGGAAACACCCGCCATGTTCGGCACCCAACTTGACGCCGTAGTGAATGCCTATTTTAAAATTCACCAAGCCTTGGCCGGAGATAATCCGGTAGCCACCCGGACCACCGCCGCGACCATGCAAGAACAACTTAAACACGTCGACATGGCCCTGCTCGAAGGCGAGTCCCATCTAATCTGGATGGAACATCTCCGAAACCTGAATGCCGCGCTCGGCAAACTGGCCAAAGCCGACTCCATCGAAATCCAGCGCGAAGCCTTCTATTCCCTCTCGCAACAGCTCACGCAGACCGTCCAGATTTTTCCGATTCCACAACCCGTCTACAAGGCCTACTGCCCGATGGCGTTCAACGATGCCGGAGCCTTCTGGCTCCAGGACAACGACGAAGTACTCAACCCCTACTTCGGGGCCATGATGCTCCACTGCGGCGAAGTGCGCGGAACCCTCGGTGAGGGAGCGAACCATGAGTAGCGAAAACCATCCCGAACAGACACCGGAACAAAAGTCTGCCGTCGGACGGCTGATTCGCTTCTGCCTCGAAAACCGGCTGGTCGTGGTGCTGTTCACCATGGCCGTCATCTTCGCGGGAATCCTCGTGGCGCCATTCGACTGGAAGGTCGGCGAGCTCCAACGCTATCCCGTCGCCGTCGATGCCATTCCGGACATTGGCGAAAACCAACAGATCGTCTTCACCGAATGGCCGGGGCGCTCTCCGCAGGACATGGAAGACCAAATCGGCTACCCTCTGACCGTCCAGCTGCTCGGCATTCCCGGCGTCAAAACCATCCGCAGCTATTCCATGTTCGGCTTCTCCTCCATCTACATCATCTTCAAGGAGGACGTGGAGTTCTATTGGTCGCGTACCCGCGTCCTTGAAAAACTCAACAGTCTACCGGCCGGCACCCTGCCCGGCGGGGTCAAACCCACGCTCGGCCCCGATGCCACCGCGCTCGGCCAAGTCTATTGGTATACCCTCGAAGGCCTCGATCCCGACGGCAACCCCACCGGCGGCTGGGATTTAGAGGAGTTGCGCACCACCCAGGACTGGTACGCCCGCTACTGGTTGCTCTCCGCCGACGGCGTTGCCGAAGTCGCCTCCGTCGGCGGATTCGTCCGCGAATACCAAGTCGACGTCGATCCCGACGCCATGCGCGCCTATGGGGTGGATGTTGATGAAGTCTACCGCGCCGTGCAAGGTGCTAATATCGACGTCGGCGCTAAGAGCATCGAAGTCAACCGGGTCGAATATTTCATCCGCGGCATCGGTTTCATCAAATCGGTCGAGGACATTGAAAACAGCGTCATCAAGGTGAACGCCGACGACGTGCCGGTGCTTGTCAAACACGTTGCCAACGTCACCCTCGGCCCGGCCACCCGGCGCGGGGCGCTCGATAAAGGCGGCGCGCCATCCGTCGGCGGGGTCGTCGTGGCCCGCTACGGCGACAACCCCCTGCGGGTGATCGCCAACGTCAAAGCCAAGATTGCCGAAACCCGGGACGCCCTGCCCTCCAAGGCCATCATCGACTTCAATCAAACCACCCCGCAGGAAATCGCCAGCTTCGCCGTGGGCCAAGGATTCGAGGCCTATTCCGAAAACACCTTGAATCAAAATTCCTGGAAAGAATACCTCCGTAGCACCTATCCAATCGACTGGCCCGAATGGGTCACGCTCAGCAAGGTGACCATCGTTCCGTTCTACGACCGCACCGGACTTATCTACGAAACCCTCGGCACCCTCAACGAAGCCATCGGGCAGCAGATTCTGATCACGATCATCGTCGTGCTGATCATGGTCATGCACCTGCGCAGCGGGCTGATCATCAGCTCCATGCTGCCGCTCACCGTACTGCTCTGCTTCGTCGGCATGAAGCTGTTCAACGTCCAGGCCAATATCGTAGCCCTCTCCGGGATCGTGATCGCCATCGGCACCATTGTCGATATGGGCATCGTGATCTGCGAAAATATTCTAAGGAAACTGGAACAGGCCGATCCCTCCGAATCCAAACTCGAGGTGGTGCACCGCGCCGCCTCCGAAGTCGGCGGCGCGGTGCTTACTGCGGTCCTCACCACCGTGGTCAGCTTCCTGCCTGTCTTCACCATGATCGGTGCGGAAGGCAAGCTATTCAAACCGCTCGCCTTCACCAAAACCTTCGCGCTGATCGCCGCCGTTGTGCTGGCGCTCACCGTGCTTCCGCCGCTGGCCCACATGCTCTTCTGCCGGGAAAAAACCAAGAACAGCCGAAACAACCTGCCCGTGAACCTCCTGCTTCTGCTCGGCGGCGCATTGATGGCCTGGAAACTGTCCTCCATCGGCGGCGGCCTGTTGATCCTCTTCGGGCTCTACCGCCTCGTTGAAAGCCGCATCCCGTCGAAAATAAAAACCCACTTCCCCCGATTCGGCATCTATTTCGCTGTCGCCGCCGTCGGCATCCTGCTGACGATGAACTGGGAACCGCTCGGCCCGGAAAAAGGAATGCTCCGCAACCTGGTCTTCGTCACCCTGCTCATTAGCGGGCTGCTCGGATTTTTCAAGATCTTCCAGCACTTCTATCCGCGGCTCCTCGCGTGGTGTCTCCAGCACAAGGCCGCGTTCCTCTCGCTCCCGCTGCTCATCTTCATGCTGGGCTTAACGTGTTGGCTCGGCTTCGACAAAATGACGGGCTGGCTGCCCGACGGCATTCGGCAAAGTCCGGCGGCGCAGAAAATCGCCCATAACTTCCCCGGCTTCGGCAAGGAATTCATGCCCAACCTCGACGAAGGCTCGTTCCTCTGGATGCCGACCACCATGACGCATGCCTCCATCGGCGAAACCCTCGACATCCTCCAAAAACAGGACCTGGCCATCCAGTCCATCCCCGAAATCGAGTCCGTCGTCGGCAAGCTCGGCCGCGCCGAAACCCCACTCGATCCCGCCCCCATTTCGATGATTGAAACCGTCATCAACTACATCCCCGAATATCGAAGCGACAAAGACGGGCGGCGAATCAACTTTAAATACAAGAAGGGTGAATTTGTCCGCGATGCCGCAGGCGAGCTGATCGAAGACCGGCGCGGCCGACCCTTCCGTCAGTGGCGCGACCACATCCGCACCCCCGACGATATCTGGAAGGAAATCGTTAAAGCCGCCAAGATCCCCGGCACCACGTCGGCTCCAAAACTCCAGCCCATCGCCGCCCGCATTGTCATGCTCGCCAGCGGCATGCGCGCCCCCATGGGCGTGAAAGTGCAAGGCCCCGATCTCGACACCATCGAGCGCGTTGGCCTGCAGATCGAACAATACCTCAAAGAAGTCCCCAGCGTCGAACCCGCCGCCGTCATTGCCGACCGGATCGTCGGCAAGCCCTACCTCGAGATCATACCCGACCGCGAATCGCTCGCCCGTTACGGCATCCCGATCCGAAAGTTTCAGGACATCATCGAAATCGCCATCGGCGGCAAGCAAGTCACTGGCACGGTCGAAGGGCGCGAGCGCTTCCCCGTCCGCGTCCGCTACAGCCGCGAACTGCGCGACCACATCGAAGCACTCGGCAATGTGCTGGTTCCTGGAACGCAAGGTAAACAGATCCCCATCACCGAACTCGCCGACATCCGCTATGTCCGCGGCCCGCAGAACATCAAGAGCGAAGACACCTTCCTCGTCGGCTACGTGGTCTTCGATAAAAAAGACGGCTATGCCGAGGTCGACGTCGTCGAGCAATGCCAAGCCTATCTGCAAGCCAAGCTCGACAGCGGCGAATTCATCCTGCCACGCGGCGTGAGCTATCGGTTTGCCGGGAACTATGAAAATCAGCTCCGCGCCTCAAAGACGCTGGCCATGGTGATGCCGATCGCGCTCTTCATCATTTTCATGCTCATCTACTTCGAGTTCAAATCCGCCAGCACCACGATGCTCATCTTCACCGGTGTCTTCATCGCTTGGTCCGGCGGGTTCATCCTCATCTGGTTCTACGCCCAACCGTGGTTCCTCGACTTCAGCTTATTCGGTATCGAGATGCGAAATCTCTTCCAGGTGCACACCATCAACATGAGTGTCGCGGTCTGGGTCGGCTTCCTCGCGCTCTTCGGGATCGCCACCGACGACGGCGTCGTCATGGGCACCTACCTCACGCAAACCTTCCGCAAAAACACGCCCACCTCCAAAGCCGAAGTCCGAGAGTTGGTCATCCAAGCCGGTTCCCGCCGCGTCCGCGCCTGCCTCATGACCACCGCCACCACCATCCTCGCGTTGCTCCCCGTACTCACCTCCACCGGCCGCGGCTCCGACATCATGGTCCCCATGGCCATCCCAAGTTTCGGAGGCATGCTCATCGAAGTCGTCACCATGCTCGTCGTCCCCGTCCTCTACTGCTGGCGGCAAGAGCGGAAGATCAGGTAACGCTCGAAAGTAGATGCGGCATCTTGCCGCATTGCGACTCACCGTCCGAACACAACGCGGCTGGAAGCACGCGTCTACATTGACTTATCACGCTATCCGTCTATGATTCCTGCATGGATGCAACGACAACGACGGGACTGATTTTCGGGTTACTGGGCGGGCTCGCCCTGTTCATCTTTGGTATGCGCACGATGAGCCACGGGCTTACCGGCGGCGTGGGCGAGGGCATTCGAGGGATCATTGCCAAGGCCACGCGTAACCGTATTTCCGGGATCGGACTGGGTAGCGCGATTGGCTTCCTGGTTCAAAGTAGCGCGTCGATCGTTATATTCATTGGTTTCATCAATGCGGGACTGATGACCTTCTCTCAGTCCGTGGCTCCCATGCTGGGCGCCAATATCGGCACGACGCTCTCGATTCAACTGATCTCGTTCAATCTTTCCGACTACTGCCTCGGCGCCATATTCCTGGGACTCGTGCTGCATCTGGTTGCGCGAAACCAAAAACTAAAATTCGGCGGCCAGGCCTTGCTTGGCTTTGGGTTGCTTTTCCTCGGCATGGTGATCATGGGCGATGCCGTCCGGCCGCACCGCGAACTGTTCGAACCGTGGATGGCCCGCATCAACGGCTCCACCCTCTCCGGACTCTTGCTGGGCACCCTCGCGGCCGCACTCAGCACCGGGGTCGTACAAAGCAGCGGCGCGGTGATCGGCATGGGCTTTGCCATGGTTTCCGCCGGAGTGATTACCGATCTGCAAGGGATCTACCCGATCATTATTGGCGCAAATATCGGCACCTGTGTGACCGGGCTGCTCGGCAGTATCGGCACGACGGTCGAAGCACGTCGTATTGCGATCGGGCATCTCCTGTTCAATGTCATCAGTACCGCACTGGCGATCGCTACCGCCCCGCTTTTCTATAAATTCATCCCCCTGACCTCGGTCGATGTCATCCACCAGGCGGCCAATGCCAATACGATCAAGATGCTGGCCAGTGCATTGCTGATGCTGCCGCTGGTTCCAATGTTTGAAAAAATCGTCGTGTTGACGACGCCCTCGAAAAAGAAGCAACCGGAACCCAGTTTTCTTGACCAGGAACTGCTCAACCGCCCTGAGCAGGCGATCTTCGCCTGCCTGCGCGAATTACAGCGTACCGCCCGAATTTGCGCCCAAAGCCTGCACCTCGCGGCCGAAGATTTCATCCAGCACGACGTACGACGGGCCCATCTGATTAAAGTGAACGAGCAGAGTCTGAATACCATCAAGTCCACACTGCGCGACTATCTGGCCAAGCTGACGCGTCAGTATCTTTCCAAACGACAAGCGATTCTCATCGAGCACATCGACCGCTGCATGTCGGACCTGGAGCGCGTGGGCGACCATATTGCAAATGTGTCTGAGATCGCCAAGCGGCAACGGAGCATCCCTTCCGCACGGTTCAGCCCGGAGGTGGTCGAGGACTGGCTCTCCATTCACCGAGCCGTTGAAACACTGCTCGCCAAGGTGATCGAGTCGCTGGATCCTGAAACCGCCAATTTCCAGGAACTGGCCAAAGAGATTCTCGAGCTGCGCGAGGACTACAGCAAAACCGCGCTCGCTGCGCAGAATACCCATTTCCTACGATTGGAAGTCAAGGCAGTCACGCCCATCGCCGGCATGCTTTTCAACGACTATCTCTCCAACTTTTGGAGAATCACCAAGCACATCAAGAGCATCGCGTTGGCCGAGCAGCAGCCGCAGTTCTGGGTGAAGCGCGATAAGCTGTCGAAGGTAATGTCGGATGATGCACCGGGGTACACGGTCCCCGAAAAAATCAACCCCGGTGATTATCTGGACAAGCTCCAGTCGGATGACTACCGGTAGTGGAGGGACGATCTCTGTGTCGTCCTAACGGCTGAACAGGATGAAGCCTATCGTCCGAAGGACGGGACAGAGCCCGTCCCGCCAATCTACGCTTCAACCACGTATTCGCCGGGCTCGTTGAATTCGTAGATGGTTGCACCGCGGTTCTCGAATTTGTACCCCCGGATCTTGAGGTATTCGGGAACATCGCTATCGGCGGAACGCTCATCGTCGGTCAGCTTGACGAGTTCAAAGCCTTTGTTCTCGAAAGCCCCTTTCACCGTTACCTTCGCGCCTTCGCAGGCTTTGACGATGAGGGCCGATCTTCCGGAGAGTTCAACATGGTCGAGCGTGATGTCGGCCCCTTCAATGATCAACGTGGATTCGCCGGAGATGGAACCGCCGAAAACCTTTTCGCGGCCTTCGGCCAGACTCATGGCAAACGATGGACGGAGAATTACTTTCGGCCCCAGACCAAATGGAACGCCAAGGATCCGTTCTTCGCCGGCTTCTTCAATCTTCATGCCCGCAACTTTCAGGCGCGCACGACCGGAGGCATAGAAATCGGATTCAGCGGTGGCACTCGCGTCGGCCGGGCCGCCGGAGGCAATTTTGGCGGCCGCATCGGTCACATTATTTTTATTCGGCGAAAAACTCCACATGCGGCTGAAAACGGTTACCCCCACCTTTTCGGATTCGCCAAACAGCTTCGGCAAATCCTGCATCATGGTTTCGAGGCGGGTCGGCTTCTTGAAGGAGGTCTTTGTTTCGTCGGCATATTTCGGATTCACAAATTCAGCAATGATGCCCTGCGACGCTTCGAGGATTTTCACATAAGACGCCGTGCGGATTAACAGCGTGTTGCAGTTGCCGGGGAACATGGAAAACCCGCGTTCGTCAGCAATATCCCCTTCAGGACTGATTGTGGCACGTAACAGCGGATCGAGTTGGTTGTATTCCACGTTCAGGGTAAGCTCTTTCCCATTGCCAACCAGCTTGGCCAGCGCTCCGACGGCTTCGCCGGGAACGCGATTGATTGCGAGGGAGTTAAAGTCGTACCCGTTTTCGAATGAAACACCAATCGCGGCAGGAAGCGTATTGAAGCTCGGGCCGTTGGTGTCCTGAATAAACATCAGATAGTCGATGCCTTCTTTTTCCAGCTTCGCCGCCACGCCGCTGGTGTGCAGCAGCATGTGGATATCGCCGTGACCGTGCGGCTTGAGGATCAGTTCATATTTTGAGTCTAGCGCCAGTACGCCGTCGTTGTCGGCAATGGCCGGAACGAGTTCCTGCTGGAGAATATGCACCTGTTCTTTTTGCAGACCGAAATAGTTGTTGGCTTCCAGCGAAGCATGGGTCTTGGCTGCTGTATCTTTCGAAACCATGATAACGAATGGCACCGGGCGCGGGGTTTCCATTCGCACTTCCATGGCCAGCAGGTTGTCGGCGTAGTGCTTCAGATAGGTCGTTGATTCCAGCACCTCGACTGCAATGTCGAGTTTGATGCCGTTGTAGCCCAGTCGCTCGCCCAGTCCGCCGGCCACGAGTACGATGCCGACCTTATCAAACTGCTTCGCGCCGATGGATTCGTAGTGCTCTATCGTTTCATCAAATGCATTAAGCTCAACCTTGTCGGGCTGCTTCGGTGAAAATCCTTCGAACGGATTGGCGCCCGTTGCGGCTTCCGCCAGAAGTTTGCGCGCATTCGTGATGTAACCGACGAGTCCGCCGGGATAGCTGCCGTCAATTTTTTCGAGCGATTCCAGAAAGGCCTCTTTGGCATCGTCGTTTGTGCCCGGTCCATCCCATCCGGCAAATAAATGATGCTGCCCATTTTCAATCAGCTTGGTAATCAGGGTTTGTCTATTCTCTGGCAGGTTGCTCCAGTTGGTTGACAATCCCACGAGTTCCACTTCTTCCAAGAATTTATGTGTCATCGGTATTCCCTTGATTATATTCATCCAAATCGAGGCGCATCATGCAAAGACATGAGACGATTTGCCATCAAAAACGGGGGTGACTTCAGCGGCGGGCGGATACCGATATTTCGATGAACTTGGACATTGGGGTAAGACTCTTCCGGGCATGTTCATCGATCCCGATCAGCACATTGGTTTCCGGAAAATAGGCGGCGGCACTGCCGCGCGGTATATTGTATTCGACGATGCGGAAATCTTCCGCGGTTCTCCCTTTCCCATCCGCCGCATGACTGATCAGATCTACGCGATCGTTTTCATTGAGCTTTAGGCCAGCCATATCCAAAGCGTTCATAAAGACCACCCGCCGCTCATTTTTAATCCCGCGGTACCGGTCGTTATAGTCATAGATCGTTGTATTATACTGATCGTGCGAGCGGATGGTGGTCAGGCGTATATGCCCCTCTTTAACGGAGGTATCGGGCAGTTCATTAATTATAAATCGCGCTTTGCCGGTTGACGTTTTCCATTCGCGATTACGGGCACTGTTGTAGAGTTCAAAACCGCCGGGCTGTTTGATCTGCCGGTTGTAATCTTTGAACGCTGGAATGACTGCTTCGATCTTATCCCGAATCTTTGCATAGTCACTAATCAGTTCAGCCCAGTCGACCGGGCCATCGGGAAACAACGCCATGCCCATGCCGGCCACAATGGCCGGTTCCGATTTAAGGAATGGAGAGGCAGGTTTATTCTTTCCCGTCGAGGCATGCACCATGCTCATGGAATCCTCCACCGTAACGGACTGTACGCCCGAAGCCTGCACATCCCTTTCGGAACGGCCGAGGCAGGGAAGAATCAAAGCCCTCTTTCCATGGACAATGTGGCTTCGATTTAAATGCGTTGAAACGTGCACGGTCATTACACAGTTCCGCAAGGCCTTCCGCGTTAGATCCGTGTCCGGCGTGGCCGATGCAAAGTTCCCTCCCATACCGAAGAAAAAGCGGGCCGTCCCTTCGTCCATAGCTTTAATGGCTTCGACCACACTCAGGCCATGTTTTCGGGGAGCTTCAAAGCCGAATACCTTTTCAAGGTTGTTCAGGAAACCTTCCGGCGGTCGTTCATTGATGCCGACGGTACGATCGCCCTGCACATTGCTATGCCCACGGACCGGGCAGGCTCCCGCTCCTTCACGGCCGATATTTCCTTTGAGCAAAAGGAAACTCATGACCTCCTGAATATTGGCAACGCCATGCCGATGCTGCGTCAGCCCCATGGCCCAGCAGCAGATGACCGACTTGGAGCGAATATAGATCTCCGCGGCCTCCCCGATCTGCTCCCGGTCGAGTCCCGACCGTTTGAGCAATTGCTCCCACTCCTCGGCCTCAACCTGTTTTCTGTATTCCTCGAATCCGCTCGTATGCTCCGCGAGAAAATCCCGATCCAGGATACCGCCCTCCTGATCGTCCCGTTCCAGAATATGCTTAATCATTGCCCGGACCGCGGCTAGGTCACCGCCGATGATTACCTGATAATAATGGGAACTGATGGGCGTCGGTTTTCCGGTCAGCATGGCCGGCAAATCCTGCGGATGAATAAATCCTTTCAGTCCCGGTTCAACCAACGGATTGAAGCTGATAATTTTTGCCCCCCGTTTTGCTGCCTTCTGTAATTCGGTGAGCATACGCGGATGATTGGTGCCGGGGTTCTGGCCGAAGATATAAATGGCATCCGCGCACTCAAAATCTTCCAGCGAAACGGTGCCTTTCCCGATTCCCACACTTTCGCCCATTCCGACACCGCTCGATTCGTGGCACATATTGGAGCAATCCGGCAGGTTGTTGGTTCCGAACATTCGAACAAACAACTGATACAAAAACGCCGCCTCGTTACTGGTTCGCCCCGAGGTGTAGAACAAGGCTTCGTTCGGGTCATCCAGGCCTTTGAGTTCCTCGGCAATCATCGCAAAAGCCTCGTCCCATTCAATCGGTTCATAGCGATCCGAGTCCGGCTGATAGCACAACGGCTCCGTAAGCCGGCCGGTATTCTCCAGTTGGAAATCATCCCATGTGGCCAATTCGGAAACGGTATGTTTCGCAAACAAATCCCGTGTTGCCCGGTTCTTGGTGGTTTCGAACGTCAGCGCCTTCACCCCATTCTCGCAGAACTCCGCGGTCGAAGGATCCTTCGGATCGGGCCAGGCACAACCAGGACAATCGAATCCATCCTGCTGGTTCATGCGCAACAGCGTTTGATTGCCTTTCACAAATCCGGATCGGGCCAGAAACTTCAGGGAATATTTCAGGGCACCCCAGCCTGCCGCGAAGGGTTTAGGTTGTTCAGGCATGGATTATGGTCCTTTTAACTGAATCAGTAACGCGTGACTCATGGCTGTATAAGGTGACACGATCCTCGCGACAAAAAGCCGCCAGCGTAATTCCGTACTCCCGTGAAAAATCAACCGCCATCGATGACGGTGCAGAAATCGCCGCAAGAATAGGAATTCGCGCACGGATGCACTTTTGAATGATTTCAAACGAAACACGGCCACTCACCGTCAACAATGCCGCGCGATGCAACTGGTCGTTTTCAAGCAGCCAGCCCACGACCTTATCCACGGCATTGTGCCTGCCGATATCTTCGAACTGACATAGGACTTCGCCCTCTACTGTTGCCGCAGATGCGGCATGGCATCCGCCGGTCTCTGCGAATAACGAATTCGGCCCTTCAACCTCCCGATACACCTTTGCAATACAATCCGTTTCTATCTGCACGGGCTTTGCCAACGGCACCAGACCGTCGAACAGTTTTTCAATAGTGACCTTTCCGCACAACCCGCAGGAGGATGACGATGCAATCGCTCTGTTTCCGGTAATCGGGTCGGCGCAATCAATTTCCACACGGGCAATTGACGCCGCGGCCGTTTCTTCCAGATCAAACGCGAGGAAACCCGATCGCAGAATCCCCTCCGAATGCAAAAGTCCCCGAACTAAAACAAGCTCATCGCCCGGCGTTTGCATCGTTATTGAAAACTCTTGTTCGTTAACGACAATCTGTAGCGGCTTCTCAACCACCACCGTGTCGATCTTGGATTGCCAGCTCCCACTCTTTTGCTGGAGCGAGATCGTAGAGACAGATTTCTTGTTCATTCTATAAGCACCCATGCAATATCGGTTTCCTGAAAAAAGATCGGTATTGATACCATGAAACTGCGCAGGTTTCCCATCCTGATCAGAAGGATTCCGGATACAAAAAATCCAACGCACATTCCCAAGGGGCGGACAGTTAAGGATTAAGGCCGCAACGCATTCCTGTTTCAGCACAGAACATCGAACTCAGTTCCGGCAATTAGTGCCTCTCAACATCTCATTATGGGGTGGTTACGCGGTAGAAGGCATTGCTGGCGGGCGGTGCGGGATCGCGGAGAATCAGGGCGGCTTCACCGTTGTCCTCGAACTCCTGCCCGGCGACAACATTCCAATCATTGGAAACCAGGTTGTCGGTGCGATGCAGCGTGAAGCCTTCATTGTCGAACCAGCCGGTTTCGACGTTAAACGTTCCATTCGTCATGTACGTGGAATAGCAATGCGGAATGTTGATATAGGTTTCCAGCTTGTTCGTCAGGCTTTCGTAGGCGGTCTGCTCCGGTGGAGACAAAACTCCGTCGAGCAAATTGTTGGTTTCCGTTATATCCGCTCCGACGTTGTAGAATTCCTTGGTTCCGTTGCCAAAGTCGATATATTTAAAATCCCCTTCAACCAGCGCGCGTTCATACGGTTCGTTCAGCGCATTTAATGCCATGATATCGGCCACGTCGCGGACATAGGTCTCGCCGCGGAGGACGGATGCAAACGAATGGGAATCGAACACTAGCTCTTCGGGAACGATTTCTGCCGCGCTCACGCCGAATAGTTCGAGAATGGTGGAATACATATCGACGGAATGAATCACACCGTCATAAGAAGTTCCTTCAAGTCCATTGCTGACAGCGGCCCCGTAGACCAGCAACGGGACGCGGATTCCGCCATCATAGATCGACCCTTTTCCATGACCGGAAGAAAGCGGCGGTTGCAACACATTGCCCGGGGTGCCGTTGTCGCCCATGAAAATGACGGTGGTTGCTGAAAGATCGACCTCAGCGAGCAAATTACCCATTTCGGTATCCATTGCCTCCACCATCGCCTCATATTTCCGGCGGTTATTCGGCGTACCGGCATAAGTATGCAAATGATTGGGCGGACGATGAAGCGGCGTATGCGGCGCGTTGAACGCGAGCCACAGGAACCACGAGTTGTTGCCCCGTTGCTCAATCCAGGTGATGGCGTCATTGACGTTATCTGTGGTGGCGTAGGTTGTATAACCGTTGGTTGTGACTCCGTTTACCGTTTTCTGCCAGTTCGTATAAGCACCAACTCCTCCTCCGAGTCCTCCAGAGAAATGAGGCCAGCCCCCTTCCACATTCGGCGAATCGGCGGTCTGTCCGAGATGCCATTTTCCAATTTGTGCCAGGTGGTTGGAGATAACGCCGGATTCAATCAGCGCTTCGGGCAAGGTAAAATCATTGGGTTGCAGATTGTAGTCGCCCATACTGGGAGAGAGCACCCCCGTGCGGAAGCTATAGCGCCCGGTCATCATGGAGCCTCGTGTCGGCGAGCAGGTGGAGTAGGCATAGAAACGATTAAAGCTGATTCCGTTCGACTGAATATTATCGATCGTCGGTGTTGGCGGCAGCGAAGCCGCAGAATCATCATTGAAGGCAGCGAGGCTCTCGATACCCAGATCATCCGCAATAATCAGCAGCACATTCGTCTGCTGTGCCCACACGTTCAGCGCAGAGCACATCAAAAATACAACTACAGTCCTTATCGTCATACCCAACTCCTTAAAGGAATATAAGTTAAACTACCCGCCCCAAAAAAGGTTCCTCAAATTTGTAAAAATAGTTCCAACCCTTGGAAGATTTCCAATGATTGGAAATACAGACTTTCGTCTAAAGGCTGGAAAATGTCGGACTCTGAATCTAATTATTTTCCGTGACCACGGTGCGGTAGAATACTGGATCGGCTGCATGCGGCCAACTGAGTTCTCCACCATCGTATGTAAGCTCGAAGACCGAGGCGGAACCGGACTCGGCCTCTCCATCGTTAAGAGTCTCATCGAATCGCACGGCGGCACCATTAAAGCGACCAGCCTCCCCGGCCAAGGGGCTGCCTTCACGATTCACCTCCCCTGGGCTGAAGAGCACCGCGTCATGAACCGTCGAACT
>JAZGFK010000123.1:0-3663 GCA_036479375.1 Pontiella sp.
GATGCCCGCCAGCGAATACGACTTCGAAAGCGTCCGCCCCACCAGAATATTGTCATGCTTCAACGCCAGATCCATGCAGTTGTCATCGGCAAAATCGGCGTATGCTTCATCGATCAACACAACGCCGCCAAAACCCTTTGCAAAGGGTTCAATGTTCGCCTTGTCATAAACGAGGCTGGTCGGCGCATTCGGATTCGTCAGAAAAAAGAGCGAGGCTGAATAATCCGCCGGCATCTGCCATCCGAAACCGCCATCCAGTTCAAGCGGGCGTTTTTCCACATCCTCAATATCAGCCAAAATCGGATAAAGTGAATACGACGGATTAAAATAACCTACCGAACCATCGCGCTCCACGAACGAGCGGATGCAAAGCGCAAGCACTTCATCGGAACCGTTTCCAACAAACACGTTTTCCACCGTGCAGCCATGCAGCTCCGCAATGACCTTCCGCAGCTCCATGCATACCGGATCCGGATAACGCGAAAGCATCGCAATGTCGATCATGGTTAGGATGTCCTGCACATCAGCCGACGGAAGATACGGGTTTTCGTTCGTATTCAGCTTAACAACGTCATCGCCGGTTGGTTGTTCGCCGGGAACATATCCCGCCATCGCCTGCACAGATTTTCTGATTAAATTACTCATAATATTTCGTGTACCTATTTATCAAATCGGATGGTTGCCGAGCGGGCATGGCCGTCGAGCGTCTCAATACGACCAAAGGCCTCAACTACAGGAAGCGTGTCTTTCAAGTCTTCTTTAGTGAAATGGATCAGGCTGACCCGCCGACGAAAATCTTCGACGGTTAAACCTGAAAAATAGGCCGCCGTTCCACCCGTTGGGAGCACATGACTGGGGCCTGCGGCAAAATCGCCGACTGCTTCTGGCGTCCATTCACCAATAAATAACGCGCCGGCATTAATTACCTTGTCCGCCCATTTATCGGCATTTTTCACAATCAACTCCATGTGTTCCGGAGCGAATAGATTACAAAGCTTCATACCCTCAGTCAGGTTTTTTACCACCACGAGCAGCATGCCCTTTTCTAATACCTGGAAAATAGGTTCCGTACGGGACAGCTCTTTCGCCTGTTTCAGGACTTCCGCCCGAATGGCTTCCGCCTGTTTTTGTGAATTCGTGACCAATAGCGATTTTTCAGATCCGGTTCCGTGTTCCGCCTGCGAAAGTAAATCAGCGGCAACGTGTGCCGGATTGGCTGTGGTATCGCAAAGTACGGCAATTTCGCTGGGACCCGCCACCATATCGAGCGCAACATCGCCATAGACCTGCCGCTTGGCTGCCGTTACATAGGGGCCGCCGGGTCCCACAATTTTCCGAACTTTCCCAATGGTCTTGGTTCCATACGCCATCGCACCAATTGCGTGTACGCCGCCGATCTTATAAATCTCGGTCGCTCCGGCTAGATTCATGGAATAAATGATATAAGGATTCAGTTTGCCGTCAGCCCCGGCCGGCGAACACGCCACCAATTCCTTACAACCGGCAACCTTCGCCAGCGTCAGCGTCATCAAAGCGGTCGAGGCCAGCGGAGCCGCGCCGCCGGGAATGTATGCCCCAACGCGGTCGAACGCCACAAACTTTTCGCCGAGCATTCCGCCCTTCGGAGTTTTCATCTGCCAATCGTCGCGTAGTCCATTTTTAGAAAAGGCGGTTATGCGCTTGTGCGCCTCTTTGGCCGCTTTCTTGAAATCGTCGTCTACGAGCTCGGCGGCCTCCTTGATTTCAGCCTCCGAAACCCTAATATTTCGGGCGGTAATATTGGAGCCATCAAACTTTCGGGCGCATTCGATTACGGCTTTGTCGCCCCGCTCCTTAACATCAGCAAGAATACCAGCGGCAGCCTTCATGGCCTGCACTTCCACTGACGGGCGAAGTAGAAAATCATCGACCTTTTTACATTTCTTATCAGTGCCCCATTTAACGATCGGTGCCAAATTCCTGCTCATATTAAGTTCCTTACTTAGTAGCTTGGGCTACCAGCCCATGATTAGGGGCCAATTGCCCATACTACACCCGTTTTCAAAAGAGAGGGAAACCTACCCTGACTGACTTCAGGTTTCAAATTTCAAATTTCAGGTTTCCACCTTACTTACCAATGCAGAAGCGTGAAAAGATATTGTCCAGCAGCTCTTCGTGATAGCTGCGCCCCGTAACCTGCCCGAGAAACTCGAGTGCCGAACGAAGGTGATCGCAGGCCAACACTGCATTTTGTTCGATATTTTCGATTAAAAAATCCCGCGCCTGTCTCGCTTCGCGGTGCGACAGAATTAGCAAATGGCGATGCCGTTCTGAAATCACGGCATGCGGAGGTGCATGCAGACCGGCGCCCTTCTCCAGCGTATCCGCCATGGCTCGTTTGAGTTCTTCTACGCCAATACCCGAAACGAGACTCGCCTCGATACCCTCAATTCCATCCAGCTTCCGGCCTTGATCAATTTTATTCAAAACCACCACGCTTTTTGCCGAATCCAGTTTTTCAAGCCGAACTCGATCTTCTTCATGCAGCGGCTGAGAAGCATCGAGGATATATACCGACACATGCGCTTCTTCACCATGCTTCTCCGCACGGCGAATTCCTTCGGCCTCGATTTCGCAGTTGGTTTCTCGAAGTCCGGCCGTATCCGTAATACGGAGCGGAATACCATCAAGTACAAATCCTTCTTCAATCGTATCGCGTGTTGTACCCGCCGTACTCGAAACAATGGCCCGGTCAAAACCGAGCATCGCATTGAGCAAAGTCGATTTTCCGGCATTAGGGCGACCTAGAATAACCACGCGTGCGCCTTCGCGCAGCAGACGGCCTTCGTCCCATGTATCCAACAGGTTGTCGAGCGTTTGGAAGGTCTGATCCAGCAGATTGGCAATGCCCGAAAAGACATCGTCCGGCAATTCGTCTTCCACAAAATCAAGGGTTGTTTCCAGATTGGCGGCCACTTCCAAGAAAGCATCATAAATGGCATTGAATTGATGGCTCAGCTTTCCTTCCATCTGCTCGATTGCAGCCGATGCGGCTCGGTCGGATCGGGCGCGGATCAGATCAAAAATTCCTTCTGCCTGCAACAGATCAATGCGTCCATTAAGGAAAGCGCGTTTCGTAAATTCGCCGGGTTCCGCCATACGCGCGCCCGCTTCCAGGGCGCGCCGCAGAATACGACGCATTCCAACGGCCCCGCCATGCCCCTGAATTTCAAGTACATCTTCGCGGGTGTAACTTTTGGGTGCGCGCATGATCAGCGCAAGACCGGTATCAATTTCTGCCCCGTCTCCATCCAGCACCTTGCCGTAGGCAAACGTACCATGCTCCCGTTTTGACACGGGATTCTTATCCAGCGGTTCAAACAGCTGATCGGCAATGATCCATGCATCGGGACCGGAAATGCGGACAATGCCCACACCGCCTTCGCCCGGAGGCGTGGCTATGGCTGCAATGGTATCTGGGTTATATAGTGACATGCGCGAGATGATAGTCATTTTCAATCATTGGAAAAGCAGAAACCCCGCACGGTTGCACGGGGAGGTAGACTGTAAATTAAAATGCCCAGTTTGGAAATCGAGTGCCCCATGCCAGAATGAACCTTTCTTCAATTCACTACAAACGAGGATAGGAGCATCGGCATGGAGCAAGAGAAAGGTAGCACCCAA
>JAZGFK010000124.1:0-3057 GCA_036479375.1 Pontiella sp.
TGGATCAATCGATACCCCCGCAAGATACTGAATTTTAAAACCGCAGAAGAGTTGTTCATTCAGGAGATCGCGGCATGAGATGCATCGGGCTTAGAAAAGTTGGGCATTTTAATTTACAGTCTACCCTCATCATTTTTCACGTCTATTCAATTTGACAACTGTCAATATATTGGTAGTTTAGCCTGCTTTTTAGAACACAAAGGAATTTTAGCGATGAAACGTACATACAATCCTTCCAAGATCAAACGTGCCCGCAAGTGCGGATTCCGTAAACGTAACGCAACAGCCAATGGCCGTGCCATCCTGAAGCGCCGCCGCCAGAAAGGTCGTAAGCGCCTCACAGCGGTTTAATTAGGAATACAATATGCCGAAGCCCCTCCAGAGGGAGTCGGACCATTTGATCGACTCAAGCCCGCCCACAAGCGGGCTTGATCGTTGTTTATCAGTCAAACACCGACTAACCCGATCTTCCCTCTTCAAAGAAACATTTTCCCAAAACCGGAAGTGGGTTGGGCGCAACATGGTTTTATGGTTACGCGCTGGCGAAGGGGCATCGCTCCGGCTCGGCGTGGTAACCAGCAAGAAAGTTCACTTGCGCGCTAACAAGCGCAACTTTGCCCGTCGACGGCTGCGGGAAGCCTACCGCAATCTCCGACCTTATTTTTCGGGCGACTTCGATGTCATACTAATCGGGCGCAACGCCATTATTTCCGCCGAGTGGAAAGACGTGTTGATCGAACTGCTCAAACTCGCAAAGAAATCAGGAATAATCACCGAGGAAAACATAAGCAAGGCCAATCAGGAGTTCCAACTTTCCGATGAACGGAAATAGACTAGTTGAGCTACCCGCGAAAGCAATTATCCTGCTAATCCGGCTCTACCAAAAAGTGCTCAGTCCATGGCTTGGACAGCGGTGCCGCTTCCACCCCAGCTGCTCGCACTATTGCATTGATGCACTTCAACATCATGGTATGGTCTTCGGTCTTTGGCTCGGGGTGAAAAGGATTTTTAAATGCCACCCCTTCCATCCGGGCGGATTCGACCCGGTTCCCAAATGTAAAAAATGATTTTCGAGAAGAGAGAACCTATGAATAAGAAAGATTTGATTCCTGTAATTTTGCTCGCCCTACTAATTCCTGCATGGATGTATATCGACCGGATTTTCATCGCCCCGAAATATCCGGCAGCCGAACCTGCACCCATTGAGCAAAGCGCCGAACAATCTCCTGCAGCAGGAAATATTGAAAATGCAGGCCTCTCGGCAGCAAAAGCCACAACGAAGGAAGGCGTCATTCCGCTAAGTACGGACGTTCCGGTCGAAGAAGTTTTGGCCACAATCCAGAACGAGAAAGTGCGGATTGAACTAACTTCATTGGGCGGCGGCATTAAATCAGCCACCTTTATCGATGAAGACCCAAACGGTAAGATCCTTTACCCGGAGTTTAACGAAGAGAATAGTCCTCCGGTCACCCTAATTTTTTCAAATTCCGCCGCCCTCGCCTACGATGGTTTAGTCGGAATCAGCGCAAACAACTCGTTGAATATCGAGACACTGGAGGAAGGTAAGTCCGTTGTTTTTTCTAAAGCGTGGAACTCTGGAACGGTCTTTCAGCGCACCATTACACTGGGTGATGATTACCTCCTTACGGTTAACGACCGTTTTATCAATACAGGTTCCAATCCATGGAACCTGCCCGGCATTCGGATCAAAACAGGAACGATGGAAAATCCTGCGGACATGAAAGCGATGAAGGGCGTCAGTATTCTTGGCGTTGATTCACATACCCCGGCTGGAGGAATCAACTTCTGGGGTCGTAAGCTGAACAAGCTGTTCAAAGGCGCCAACAAAGCCGAATCGATCGATGTCATTCCGGAAGGCATGCAGAATGAAATCGTTGATTGGGTTGCTGCCAAAAATAAGTTTTTCACGCAGATCCTGAGTCCGGCAGAACCAATTGCCACGATGGCCGTGCTCTCTACACGCGACATGAATGAAAAAGCCATCATTCCGGTGAATATCGCCGCAGCACTAGCCTTTAAGCCTGCAAGTATCAACGCCGGCGACACACTCGAGCTTAACTACAATTTCTTTATCGGCCCCAAGAACTACTCCATCCTTAAAGCATCCGGCAACAATATGGAAGGCGTAATGGAATTCGAAACCATCGGGGTTTTTTCCTGGATGAACTGGTTGATGGAACCCTCTCGCCAAGCCCTGCTCTGGACATTGAATATGTTCCACGGTTTTGTTCACAACTATGGTATTGCCATCATCCTGCTGACCTTGTTGATCCGCATCCTGTTCTGGCCACTCACGCACAAGAGTACGGAAAGCATGAAACGAATGCAGGAGATCCAACCTCTGGTTAAAGAACTCCAAGCTAAACACGGGAAAAGTAACCCCCAGAAACTCCAGCAGGAAACCATGAAGCTCTACAAGGAGCATAAGGTCAATCCCATGGGTGGTTGCCTGCCCATGTTTGTACAGATTCCCGTTTTCATCGCACTCTTCACCGTATTACGCAACGCGATTGAACTGCGCTATTCCAGCTTCCTGTGGATTGCCGACCTCAGTCAGCCTGAAAACCTATTCGCCGGTCAGGTGCCATTTGTTGGCTCCCTGAATATTCTCCCTCTACTGATGTCTCTTTCAATGATCTGGCAACAGAAGCTGAGCTCACCCGGAATGGCCGCTACACCGGAACAACAGCAACAGCAAAAAATGATGATGTTCATGATGCCGATCATGATGCTCTTCTTCTTCTACAGCATGCCCTCAGGGCTGGTACTCTACTGGACTACCAGTAACCTGCTAATGATTGCCCAGACCGGCATGCGCAATTTTAAGAAAAAGACGAAAGAGGCGTAGTGCGTATTACGTAAAAGAGTCCGGGCAATATCCCCCCGCAGGTCAATACGTAATACGTAGTACTAGTACATAGTAAATCTTAATACTTCGCATACTATCCGATATATGGCAACCTGCTCTCCAACAACCAATGGAGGCAGGCATGGCACCACGCTATAGAGTTACATTGACCCAAGAAGAACGCATTG
>JAZGFK010000125.1:0-8325 GCA_036479375.1 Pontiella sp.
GTCGCCAACGAAATACCGGAGAGCTCGCCTTCAAAAAGCCCAGTCATTAATACCCAAACTTGAAAAAATGAGGGCTGAACTCTGCGCGAGCCCCCTAAAAGATGACGACGCCGAAAATCTGCGAAAACGAGTCAGCCTCCCCAACCGGGACGGCGAGCGCCTCTTCGCATTTTTAGACGTCAACGGCATGGATCCAACCAACAACCATGCCGAACAAGCCTTGCTACTCCATCGAAAAAACACGCCTGCCGAAAACCTATATCGGATCGAAAACATCCCACCGCACGACACATCATAAGCTCGGCGGATTCCGCTAAACTGTTACTCTCCTGCTTTGCGGGCTTCCGCATTGGCCAGCAGTGTCTCGTTAAAAACAAAGGCCTGTTCCGCATTAAACCCAAGACGCAGCTCCAGCTTTTTAGTTAATTATTTCGTTTCTTTGTGCGGATCTTTCTTCGGCAATATATCCCGCTCGCCGCTGACGCTTCCATCATGGCGCATACCTTCTCCGCTTTCTCAAGTGCTTCAGGATTGATCGGGGGATTCTTCAGTAGAACACTGGAATTTGATTCGTCCAACGAAGTTAACTGAATGCTCTTGTCTGACATTTTCTCTTCAGTTTTTATACCTGTAGAGGAATCTATCACGTTAACTGGACGTACGGATGGCTCTGGTGTTTGAAGCGGCAAGGCCGAAGAATCCTCCCCCCTCGCCGGATTCGTTTTTCCAGCCGTATAAATACCCGTTCCAACAACAGCCGTAGCGGCCACCGATGCTGCAATGATCAATGTTTTAGTTTTCATAATAGGAAGTACCGTTGTGGTTAAAGTTACCGCGGATAAACCCACAACCCCGGCCCCAGCCAGAATCGAAGTTGAAATAGATGTGGCCAGTCCCGACGGAGCAGTTAATGCGGCATGTGCCGGCTGTGCTGTTGCCAATGCAGCTGCTGTTGAACTAATCCCTTTACGAGATAAATGGGTGCTGAGGTAGTCGAGCGCACGGTTTAACCGCATACGGGCTGCATCCGCAGAAAGCCCCATCGATTCGCCCACTTCCGCAAGGCTCTTATGCTAAAAAAACCGCAACAGAATCGCACCTCAATCCTCTGGCTTTATTTGTTCAAGTGCTTCATGAATTTCCGGGGCCAACTGAGACCAGTCCACCTCGGGCTGTTGTTGTAGTTTCATTTGATCCACAAAACTTTGTTCTCGGTTTACCCGGCGCATTTCGCCGCGCTGAATTTTTCGCGCCATATTACGCGCGGTCGTATAGACCCAACCGCCCAGCTTAACCTTTTCTCCAAGACCATGTGCTTTTCGCGAAAGCTCAACAAAGGTCATCTGGCATGCGTCCTGAGCGAGATCATCCTTTCCCAGACAGGTAATCGTTGCCGCATAGGCCACATCCACATAGCGTGCAACCAAGTCCTCAAAAGCCGACTCGTCTCTATGATTCACAAACTGGTCAATAAGTTGTACATCTTCTAAGTTCATAGTCTGTTTATTAAGTAATTCCCGTACCGACGTCAAACCGAACAAAAAAACTCCAAAAAACGACTCGGGGTACAAATGACACCGTCGTATGGTTCAGTCTTTTAAACGTAACCTCAGGAACAGGATCTCATGATCAATAAAGACCAAGCCCTATCCCACTTGCTCGACCTGCTGTCCGTGGAAGGACTGACCGGACAGGAAAGTAAAGTTGTTGCTGCCCTCACTAAAAAACTGATTACGGCCGGCTGCAAAAAGGCGTGGATCAAAACCGATGATGCGCATAAGCGACTTGGAGAAGGATTCGAGATCGGAAACCTGATCGTTAAACTACCCGGAACGGTGAAAGCGCCGCGTATACTATTTTCGGCACACATGGATACAGTGCCGCTTTGCAAGGGCGCCATTCCAATCGTGAAAGGAAAACGGGTCGTGGCCCAAGGCAATACCGGACTCGGCGGCGATGACCGTTCAAGCTGTGCGGCGATGGTTACGATGATTGAAGTACTGCTTAAAAATAAAATGCGCCATCCTCCGATTACCTTGTTGTTCCCTATCGCAGAAGAAAATGGGTTACACGGATCGCGGATGGTCCGCTTTACAGATCTTGGGAACCCGGTCATGGGATTTAATCTGGACGGGCAGTGTCCTAACGAAATTGTGATTGGCGCCATGAGCGCTGTCCGCTGGACCGCCACCATTACGGGTCGTTCGTCGCACGCAGGCATTGAACCACAGAACGGCATTTCCGCAGGATTAATTGGTTCTAAAGCCATGGCCATAATTTCAGAGAAAGGCTACTTCGGAAAGATCGTAAAAGGAAATCGGGCCGGCACGTCAAACCTCGGCTCGGTCAACGGCGGCGAAGCCAGTAATCAGGTTATGGATGAGTGCATCATGACCGGTGAATGCCGCAGTCATAGTCCAAAATTTCTAGAGCAGATCATTAAGGTCTACCAAACCAGCTTCGAGCAAGCGGCCAAGAGCGTGATCAACGATGCAGGTAAATGCGGCAAAGTGAAGTTTGTTGTCGTCCGCGATTATAATGCCTTCCGACTGAAAAAGTCTGAGCCGTGCGTAAAGATTGCCAGCACCGCCGTAGAGGCCGTCGGACTAAAACCCAATCCGCTCGTGATGGATGCCGGGCTCGACGCTAATAATTTTAACGAGAAGGGCTTGCCGACGGTAACGCTCGGCACGGGGGCGCACCATTTCCATACGGTCGACGAGTATGTTGACATCAACGAATACCTAACCGCCTGTCAGGTTCTATTGAACATCTCACAACTAGCCTGCACTTAAATCGCGTAGGTGATATCCGAGGGAAGGCGGGCGTATATTTCGGATCGGGCATGCTCAAAGGTGCCGAAGAAGTTTTCTTCGCCTACTTCGCGATCGAGCCCGCTTACTCGCATCACATCTTTGACCTGATTTTTTACGCCGACGAATAACAGTTGTACATCGTTGGCCTTTAACTGCGAGGCAACATCTTTAAGCATTTCTGTCCCCGAGGCGTCAATTTCGTTGATCCCATTGCAGACCACAACCACATACCGGGCCTGCGGAAACCGTTCGCAAACGGCATAGACGCTCTCTTCAAAGTAGGACGCATTTGCAAAGAACAGTCGCCCATCGAGCCGGATGGCAGGAAGGTTTGGATCGATTTCAAGATTGTGTAAATCGGCATCGCGCATAGCGCCGTCAGGATGTAGGCCTAAGAGTGCTACGTGCGGACGCATCATACGATAAAGATGAATAAAAATGGAGATGGATGCCCCCAGAATAATTCCTTTTTCCAAATGCGGCGCAAATAGCAAGGTGGCACCGAACGTTCCGAAGGCGGCAATACCATCGGCCTTATTCACCTGCATATAGTGCCAAAGTTGTTTGAAATTAATCAGGCGCAGCACGGCCGACATAATGATGGCCGCCAACACGGATTTAGGCAGGTAGTGAAGAAATCGTGTGAAAAACAGGAGAAAGATCATCACAAAGAGCCCGGTAAAAACGGCGCTTAAACCGCTCTTTGCACCACTGGCAAAATTCAGAGCCGATCTGGAGAACGAGCCGCTGACCGGGAAGCCGCCCGCAAATGCACTTCCGATGGATGCGAGGGTTTGCCCCGCCATTTCCTGATTCAGGTTCAATTTTTGTCGACTGCGTGCTGCCAGCGCGCGTGCCACAGAAGCCATTTCCATGAACCCGACCAATGCAATAATCAGCGCACCGGGAAGAAGCCTGAAAACATCGCCGATGCCGGGAACTGCCCATACCGGTTTCGGGAGTCCGGAAGGAACCGCTCCAACGATGGCCATAGGGCCACCAGCCCGATCGGCATCGCTCAGCCCAAAGAAATACACTACGGCGGTACCCGCGACCACGACAAGCAAGGCCGTAGGGATTCGCGGAAAGAACCGATGGCCCAGTATTAAAAGAAACAAGGCGCCGCCCCCGATCAGGAGACTCGGCACGTGCAAATCGCCAAGCTGGGACAACATTATAAACAGATCCGTGAGATAGTGCGTTCCCTGCACCATCTCGATTCCCAGAATTTTCCCTAACTGCGAAGCAGCAATGATCAGCGCACCTGCGTGCACAAACCCTTCGATGACTGGACGAGATAAAAAGTTAATTATAAAGGTGAGTCGAAGCACGGTCACCAGTGCCCAGAGACCGCCCACCAACAAAGCCAGTTTGGCCGCCAGCACGGTATATTCAACGCTACCCGCCACAGCCAGCGGAGCAAGTACCGATGCCGTTAGCAACGCAATCATCGCAACCGGTCCAGTCTGCAGATGATTGGAGGAGCCCCAAAGTCCTCCGATAATAACCGGGAGAAATGCCGCATAAAGTCCGACCCAGGGAGGGAGGCCTGCCAGCTCGGCATACGCCATCGACTGCGGGATCAGTACAAGCGCAACCGTTAAGCCAGCGATTAAGTCGGCTCGGAGTTCATTTCGCGGCATCGGGAACCAGCGCAGGAATGGAAATAATTTCTTCAGCATCGGCATATCCAAATCAATTGGCGAAACAGTGTAGTGAATGCCGAAAACTGAACAACCCTAAATAATGGCTCGCGGAATATCGTCCAGACGGTGGAAAAAATGGTCCTCACCAATCGTTTCATAAAGGCCGCACTTTTTGAGGACGGCGCTGACCGGATGTTTCATATGGGCGAAATACAACGTTGTGCCTTCGACCCGGAGGTTGAAAACTAAATTTTCGATTGCGGCCACGCCGGATGCATCGATTGAATTAATGCCCTGACAATCAATGATAATGACTTTTGCGTCGGGATATTCGCCACGCGCATCGAGCACGATCGCTTCAAAGTAGGATGTGTTGCCAAAAAAGAGGCGCCCGTCAAAGCGGACGACCGGTCGTTGCGGATCGATTTCTAATCCATGAATGTTGTGCGAACGATAGCTTCCATCATCGTGCCTTCCTAGTAACGAGACGTTTGGTTTCATAGTTTGGAAGAGGAAAATCATGATGGCCAAACCTGCACCCATGAGAATTCCATTTTGAAGCTGAGGTGCAAACAACAGCGTTGCGGCAAAGGTGATGATGGCAACCGAGCCCTCTAGCCGGCTAACTTTCCAATATCCGAACAGCCGTTTAAAATCGAGCAACTTAACAACCGCCACGATGATAATGCTCCCCAACGTAGCTTTCGGCAGGCAGTAGATCGTCCGCGCGAAAAACAGTAAGAAGAGCGCAACAAACGTTCCGGTAAAGAGTGCGCTCAATCCGCTTTTTGCGCCTGAGGAATAATTCAATGCCGTTCTGGATAGGGAGCCGCTCACGGAATAGCCCCCCGTAAATCCGGAGGAAAGGGCGGCCAATCCCTGCCCGATTATTTCCTGATTTAAATTGAGTGGTTGTCGGCTTTTGGCGGCAACCGCTTTTGCAACGCCGCACATTTCCATAAAACCGATGAAGGTAATCACGAACGCACCCGGCAACATTTTCAGGATGTTTTCCCATTCAAAGTGAATCGATACAAGTTTTGGCAAGCCGCCTGGAATGTGCCCCACTACGCTCAGGGGAACGGCTACGCGCTCCGGGTCGTGCAATCCAAAGAGATAAACGACGAGGGTGGATCCGGCCACAACCAGCAACGAGGCGGGCCAACGGGGAAGAAAACGCTTCAGGAGCACGAGCGCTAGAATCGCAGCGCCGCCAACAACCGCCGCGCTCCAATTTATATCGCCCACCCGGCACAACAAGTCCCACAGGTTCCGCAGATACCAACCGCCCGTATGAAGCTCCAAACCAACCAGCTTACTGACCTGCGATGAGGCAATGACCAACACCCCTGCATGTACGAACCCATCAATCACCGGTTTTGAAAGAAAGTTGGCGAGCACCGTCAACCGCGATAGTCCAACGAACAGCCGAATGCAGCCGATCATTACGGCCAGCAAGCCTGCCAGTGCAATATAGTCCGCCGTTTCAGGAACGGCCAACGGAAGCAGTACCGTGCCGGTGAGTAACGATGTCATCGCAACAGGCCCCGTCTGCAAATGATGGGACGATCCCCACAACGCGCCAATCGCAACAGGAATACAGGCCGCATAGAGCCCGACCACGACAGGCAACCCGGCTAGCTGAGCGTAAGCCATTGCTTGAGGAATTAATACGAGCGCAACCGTCAGCCCGGCAAAAAAATCAGCCCGCACATCTTCTTTAGAGAATCTCCAGCCTATAAATGGGAATAGCCGCTTTAGCATCAATCAATATTCCTCTGTGAAAATGAGGGTTAAACTTTGGTGTATAAGACCGCCCTCTTTCAAACCTAATCTGATGATTGATTCAAAACGTTCCAGCCCCTAGACTGCCGCATAATGAATACACAGATTAATCAGCTTACTCTCGAAACCTCCGTGGAAAAGGTGTTAGCCAAGTGGCCAAATGCCAAGCCCAGATGCGGTTTAATTCTTGGATCCGGCTGGGGCGAGGTCGTTGAGGACTTCTCCGGGAACGAATTTTCATATACTGAAATACCCGGATTTGGAAAAACCGGTGTAATGGGCCACGCAGGTAAACTGCTCTCCACGATCGTTAATGGCATTGAAGTTTTTGTCTTTCAAGGACGACGTCACTGGTACGAAGGCGAAGGTTGGACGCCGGTCATTCTTCCGGTCTATCTGCTAAAGGCCTTGGGCGCCGACACCCTATTGCTCACCAATGCCTCGGGTGGAATTCGCGATGATCTAGGTCCGGGCTCGCTCATGGTCATCGAAGACCATATTAATATGCTCGGCTCCAATCCGCTGATTGGGCCTCACCTTCCGCCATTTGGAACTCGTTTTCCGGATCAATCAACGGTCTACAATGCCGAACTCCAGCAAGAACTTTTGCAGTCAGGCGCCGATTCCTCCGGGGTTTACATAGCCACTTCAGGACCCACCTTTGAAACGCCGGCGGAAATCCGGCAGTTCCGTTCCATGGGGGCCGACGCCGTTGGCATGTCGACCGTACCCGAAGCCATTGTGGCGAATGCAATGGGTATGCGTGTGGCCGGACTCTCCTGTATATGTAACTGGGCAGCAGGCATCAGCCCAACTAAACTGACACATGAAGACGTTAACGAAGTCGCGGCAGCAACCATGCCTCAGATGAAGAAGACCATCACCCGCTTTTTAGAAGGTTTGTCCGATGAGGTTTAGCCTGTTCACACGAAACCGGGGTCACCGCCCCGTCGAAAAGGAATCCAGCGAATGAAACCAAGTAAACTGATCGAAGCCGCATTCGATGCATTGAAAAATGCACATGCGCCTTATTCCGGCTATCAGGTTGGTGCCGCGTTGCTCTGCGCCGATGGAACGGTATTCAGTGGATGTAATGTGGAAAATGCATCGTACGGCATGACCAACTGCGCCGAACGCACGGCAGTTTTTTCGGCGATTGCTACAGGACATAAAAGTTTTACAGCTATTGCGATAGCGGCATCGAAGGAACCAACGCCTTTTCCGTGCGGTGCGTGCCGCCAGGTGCTGGCTGAATTCTGCGATCCTGATTTTTCTGTATACATCGCGAAAGGCGATCAATTTGAAACCACGACGCTCGGCGAACTGCTACCGCATCGCTTTGATATAAACAAGGACGCCTCGGATGACTGATGAAAAAATGCTCTATCTGGTCCGGCATGCTAAATCCGGTTGGATGGATTCCTGCCAACGCGATTTTGACCGGATTCTTGACGAACAGGGCAATCGAGATGCTGCGGAAATGGGCCATCGGCTTCAACAAAACGGCATTCGACCCGACTTAGTTATTTGCAGCCCAGCCTGCAGGGCCGTTCAAACGCTTGAACATCTGGCGCCCTGCATGAACATTCCGATTGTTGATGTCCTCTACAATAAATCCATCTACGAAGCGGCCACCAGCACCCTGCTGGAGATTATTCAGAAACTGGATGATCCCGTTGACTCAGCCATGATGATTGGACATAACCCGGCAATGAGCTGGCTGATAAATCATCTTACCAGCGAGCATATCAGCAATATGCCCACCTGCTCTATCGCCACAATTAGTATCCCTTCAAACCACTGGAAGGATGCGGGGACCGCATCCTCCCGGCTGCTGGATTTCGACTTCCCTGAATAACAACATTTGAAACGGCCTCCTTTTCTTTGACTTCCCCTTAATCATGAGTATCGTGATTATGTTTAAGGCCAATCAAATAAGGAGTCTGATATGAATGGGTAGACTGTAAATTAAAATGCCCAGTTTGGAAATCGAGTGCCCCATGCCAGAATGAACCTTTCTTCAATTCACCACAAACGAGGATAGGAGCATCGGCATGGAGCAAGAGAAAGGTAGCACC